>NZ_JBFAJK010000036.1:0-66870 GCF_040655175.1 Micromonospora sp. NPDC050495
CGCCGCGATCTGGCACAACAACGAAACCGGCGCACCCGTCACCCGGTCACTGATCGCCTACGACCACTGACCGGAATTCGGAACAACTCGTCTAGGCGTCGCCGTTGCGCAGATGAGCGAGGGGGAGCAGGGCTTGGCGGCCGGGCTCACGGCACCCACCGTGACCTGCACGATCACGATGAGAAACGGCTCAAGGATCAGCGGCCTCCGTCGCGCTCGGCGATCAGGCGCTTCGGCGCCTGGTGACGCCATGCCTTCTCGACCAGGCTCCTGATGCGGTCCTCGGAGACATTACCGAGCTGAACCTGCAGTCCGAGGAAACTTTTCCTCACGTCCTGACGTCGGACAGCCTCGTAGGTGGCGGGGTCGGCCGCCGCCGCGTCGTTCGCCTCCTGCTCGCTGACGCAGAACACGGCCGTTGTCTCGCCTTTCCCCATGCCGAGGAAGGTCCGGTCCCGAACTTTCCAGACGGGGACGTGGAACCGGAAGTGGCTGGTCTCTTCGACCTCAGGCAATGCCGTGGCCCAACGCCGGATGTCGTCGGTGGTAGTCACGCATGCACCATACGCCCACGTGCTGACCTGGAGCTTCGCCCTCATCGGTCTCCGGCCACCCGCACCCCGCCGCGACCAGCATGATCACGATGAAACGGCTCAAGACAAATGGGCCGACGATCACGGGTCCTTGCGTACCGCGGTACCGAACGAGGAAACGGGTTGCCGAGGCGCGAAGTTGCAGCTGATTTGCGCCTTGCGCGCACGTGATGCGGTTGCACAGACGAAGTATTGTGGACGGCTAGGAGGTTGCCACCCTACGAACCCATAGGGCTCGGGTCCACGACCTTCAGCGACCCAGATCATCAAACTAGGGCGACTGGGGGTAGTTGGGCGGTGGGTTCGACCGAACTGACCCTGGCGATCCTGAGTGCAGCACTGGCCGCGGCCGGGGTGTGGATCGCGCTTCGACAGTTGCAGGCGTCCGATTCCGACCTCGCGAGACTCGCGAGGTACCGAACCGCCATGGCGCTGTCACGAGAGCACTATTTAGATCTGACAGATGCCGCCCTTGAGTTCCACGCTAAGCAATTGACGCGCTCCGGGGCGTTGAGTGCCGCTGCCTCTTCGAGGGAGCTCGGCTTGATTGCGCTGCCGGAGTGGATCCCGACTGCTCCGGTGCCCCTCGAGTCGTCACGCATCGCGCTCAGATATGTCCAGGCTACGCCGCCTCGCGGGCCTGCCTTTGATCACATTCTGCCCAGGCTGCGGACGAGCGGCAATTCGTTGAGCGCCACAATGCAGGCCGAGGCGGCGGAACGTCATAAGTTGCTCTTCGACAACCCCACCTATTTTCTTGCGGCGGCGAACAAGGTTGGCCACAGTCTCACGTTCGAGTTTGCACTCGGCTCGTACTTCGGCTTCATAGACGCAAATAAGGCATTGGCGCTTGAATTCGCGACGGCTGCCCGCGTGGTACCGGGCGGAGTCGAGGTGAAGACCTCAGAGCTGGTCGTGCGGCGAGCGATCGGCGCTCCCACGGAACTAGGAAACTTCCCGCACTATGCCGCCGTGAGTACGGTGACCATCGTGCACGATCCGGGAGTCCCAGGTTCCGCAACGTTCTATATCCTCAAGAGGAGTCAGAACCTGGCGATGTCCGAGGGCTTGACTGGGGTGGTGCCGGGCGGCATGTTGCAGCCGAACTCCGTTCACCCTGCCGCAGCTCAGGGTGATCTTTCCCTGATTCGGAACATAGAACGCGAGTTTGGGGAAGAGCTGTTGGGTCTGGACACGCACCAGCAACCAGGACCGCGCCTTGTGGACTACGACGCGGAGTCGCCATTCCGAGAGATCGACAACATGATTCAGCGCGGGGTTGCCCAGTTGGCGCTGCTGGGTTTCGGGCTGGATCCGCTGACTCACGTTGCCGAGTTCATGACGGCGTTTGTCGTCTCGAAACAGGACTTCGAAGACGTCTTCAGGCCAGGATTCATCGATACTGGCTCGGAGGGCATGGTCCCTACGGCGGACGGATGGTCGGGTCTTCCGTTTCCCGACGGTATTGAGCTGGTGCTGGCGAGGGAGCCGCTCGGTGCGTGTGCCCGCGCCTGCCTTGTCCTTGCCAGAAGACACGCAACTCAACTGCTGCAGTCGGCAAGTCCGGTGGTGGACGGGATCGCTGATGGGGATTGAGGACTTCTACCGGGGCCGTATCGTGCTCGTAACTGGCGGCGCTGGCGCAATAGGATCGGTCCTCGCGAGGCAGCTGAGTGACCTGGGAGCCGCGAGGGTCATTGTCCTGGACGACCTCAGCGCATCATTCTTATGGCGGATACCGGACCGTCGGAATGTACTGTTCGTTCCGGGTTCTGTAGTGTCCGACGAGGACCTTCATCGCGTCTTCTCCGAGGGTCCGTCGGTGGTCTTTCACCTGGCGGCTCTCTTTGCGAATCAGAATTCTGTCGACTATCCCCGCAGGGATCTGGAAGTCAATGGCCTTGGCACGCTCAAGGTTCTGCAATACTCCCGCCTTGCCAGGATTGAGCGATTCGTCTTCGCGTCATCGAGCTGCTCGGTCTACGGGGTAAATGCGGAGCCACCCCTCTCCGAAGATCGAGTGTCAATCTCGCCCACCACGCCGTATCAGGCCACCAAGTTGCTCGGCGAGCTGTATTGCAACTACTTCTCCCACGAGTATTCGCTCCCATGCGTCCGGCTTCGCCTCTTCAGCAATTACGGCCCTGGCGACGTGCCGGGCCAGTATCGGAATGTCATTCCAAACTTTATATACTGGGCAATGAAGGGTGAGGCATTGCCCGTCAATGGTGATGGCAGTTCTAGTCGCGATTTCGTGTATGTTGACGACCTGGCTCGTGGGCTGCTTCTCGCCGGCTCAGTCGATGAAGCGGTCGGTCAGGCGTTCAATCTAGGATCCGGTCGAGAGACGCGCATCATTGATTTGGCCAATGCGGTGAACGCGGCCGTCGGAAATACGGGCGGTGTGCGTCTCATCCCGCAGCGGTCGTGGGATAAGCGGAGGATGGCCGCTGATCCCACATTGTCACGACGCGTACTCGGTTTCCATGCCGCGACGGACATCGAAGCTGGACTCGCGCGGACGGTCAGTTGGTTTCGGGAGAATCTCGACCTGATCGAGTCGAGTTCAACCTTCAGTCCCGGCATCTCTTCCGCGCACCGCCAGCGGTGACGCGAGCCTCGGTGCCCCGGCGTCCGCCCGGTACCGCTCAGCGGCGCTGGTTGTCGAGCATCTCGTTGAGGTGCAGCGCCGTGGTGATGAGCGCCAGGTGGCTGAACGCCTGCGGGAAGTTGCCGATCTGCTCACCGGTGAGGGCGATCTCCTCCGCGTACAACCGCAGGTTGCTGCTGAAGGTGAACATCTTCTCGAAGGTGAGCCGGGCGTCGTCGAGCCGGCCGGCGCCGGCGAGCGCCGAGACGTACCAGAACGTGCACATGTTGAAGGTGCCCTCGTCGCCGGGCAGCCCGTCGGGCGCGGCGGCCGGGTCGTACCGGTGCACCAGGCTGTCCGAGACCAGCTCCTCCTCGATGGCGCGCAGCGTCGACCGCCAGAGCGGGTCGGTGGGGGTGATGAAGTTGACCGCCGGCATGATGAGCAGCGCCGCGTCGAGGACGCTCTCCCCGTAGCTCTGCACGAAGGAACGGCGGATCGGGTGGTAGCCGCGCTCCATGATCTGGTTGTAGACGGTGTCGCGCTGCTCGGCCCAGCGGTAGACGTCGGCCGGCCGGCCGTGCCGGGCGGCGAGGCGGATCGCCCGGTCGAAGGCGACCCAGGACATCATCCGGCCGTACGTGTAGTCGCGGGGATGGTGGCGGCTCTCCCAGATGCCCGCGTCGGGCTGGTCCCAGTTGCGGCAGAGCCAGTCGACGAGCCGGACCGTGCTGCGCCAGACCTGGTGCGAGGGCCGGATGCCCTGCTGGTCGGCGAGGTGCATGGCGTAGAGGGCCTCGCCGTGGATGTCGAGTTGCAGTTGGTCGGCCGCGCCGTTGCCGATCCGCACCGGGCCGGAGCCGCGGTAGCCCTCGAAGTGTTCGAGCACCTCCTCGTGCAGGTCGGAGGAGCCGTCCACCCGGTACATGATCTTCAGCGGGGCGGCGCTGTCGCCCGCCTCGCGGATGCGCTCGTCCAGCCAGTCCACGTACCGGCTGGCCTCCTCGGTGAAGCCGAGGCCGAGCAGCGCGTGCACCGAGAAGGAGGTGTCCCGGATCCAGGTGTAGCGGTAGTCCCAGTTGCGGGTGCCGCCGATCTGCTCGGGCAGCGAGGCGGTCGGCGCGGCGATCATCGCGCCGGTCGGGGCGTACGTCATGAGCTTGAGGGTGATCGCGGACCGTTCCACCATCTCCCGCCAGCGTCCGCCGTAGGTGGAGCGGTCCAGCCAGCGGCGCCAGAAGTCGAGGGTCCGCTCGAACATCGCCTCGACCTCTTCGGCCGCCATGATCCGGGGACCCCGGACGGAGGCGGTCTCCAGCACGACGCCGCCGGTCTCGCCCTCCTCGAGGGTGACCCGACCGACCAGGTCCTGACCGTTCTCGACGTCGCGCTCCCGGAACAGCTTCGGCACCGGGCGGACCGGGTTGAGCGTCAGGCTCAGCGACGGGCTGCGGAAGACGTACCCCTCGGGGTGCACCTCCAGCTCGTGGTGCTCTCGGCCGTAGTTGAACCGCGGCCGGCACTCCAGCTTGAAGGGCATGCTGCCGCGGATCATCCGGACCAGCCGGACCAGGCGATGCTGGTCGGTGGGGCGGTCCCCGGCGATCGGCATCCAGTCGATGATCTCGGCGACCCCGTCCGCGCTGATGAAGCGGGTGATCAGGATCGGCGTGTCGGGCTGGTAGAGCTGTTTGGTCACGTAGCGCACGCCGTCGGGGGAGATCCGGAAGTAGCCGCCCCGGACCCGGTCCAGCAGCGCCGCGAAGATGCTGGGGGAGTCGAAGCGCGGTGCGCAGAACCAGTCGATGGTGCCGTCGCACGTGACGAGGGCAGCCGTCTGGAGGTCACCGATGAGCCCGTGGTCCTCGATGGCGGGATAGTCGTCCACGCCGCCCTCCCCACGTCACCTGTTTCCGTTCGGACGGTAGACGGGCGGGGCGGGCGCGGGACGGCGGAGCGGGGACGATCACCCGTCGGGGGTATCCCGGCGCGACGGTGCCGGCCGGCGGGGCGCGGCACGCATCGCGCTCGACGGCACCGCCGCCCGGCGCGCCGCGCGTCGCGCTCGACGACACCGGCCGCCCCGCCGCCAGGGACGGGTCAGGCGTCGACCTCGATCACCTCGTCCGGGGCCCGTCGGGGGGTGGCCGGCGGCTCGCCGTCGGGCGCCCAGCCGACCCGGATCACCAGGTAGGGCGTACCGACCCCGGCGAGCAGGTCGCGCAGCACCTGGCGGGGCCAGGCCAGCTCGATGGCGTCGCTGATCGGCGCGGTGGCCAGCCCGTCGGCGGTGGCGGTGAGCAGCAGCGCGGACAGCGCCTCGCCGCCGCGCAGCCAGGCCGCCGGATCGTCGCGCTCGCCGAAGAGGATCAGGTACGCGGCGCCCCGATCGAAGCCGTCGCCGGCGCTCAGCCCGGCCGTACCGCCCGGCACGTGGTCGCGTACCGGCACCCGGCGGGGTGCGGGCCGCACGGCGGTGGCGCTGGGCACACCGTCGCCGTACTCGGCCGGCCGGTCGGTCCACCGGCGCAGCTCCGCCCGGTACGCCGGATCGGCCAGCTCGGCGTCGGCGGCCCGGGCGGTGGTCACGGCGAGCATCGGCATCTGGTCGTCCCGGACAAGGTGCAGGTAGGACTCCTCGGCCCCGACCGCGGCGCGCAGCCGGGACAGCAGCGCCGCCGGCACCGGCCGGTCCGAGTAGGCCCGGCGGTCGGTGTGCCGGCGGGTGATGGCCTCGACCAGCCGGCCGGCGGTGAGGTCCAGGTCGGCCGGGCCGGTGACGCGCAGCCGGGCCAGCAGCGCCGGGTCGGCCGGGTCGGGCAGCCGGGTGACGGTCACCGCCCAGCCGGCCGCGGCCAGCATCACCCGGGCGTGGTGCAGCGCGGCGCCGCAGCTCAGGGTGAGCAGCCGGCCGTCCGGGTCGATGGTGGCCAGCCGCCGGTCGGGGTCGGCGCGCAGCTCGAGGGCGTCGGAGGTGATCCGCCAGCGCCAGGGCTGGGTGTTGAACACCGACGGCGCGTGCCGGGCCTGCCGGGCCGCGGCCTCCAGCACCCGTACCACGGGGGTCTGCTCGGTCCAGGTCGATGGCCGGCTCATGGTGGCCTCCTCGTTGCTCGTCCCCTTCGACCCTGCCCCGGCGGCGGGACGGGGGGACAGGGCCGGAGGGCCCGCGGCGGCGGGCCGGGCGGCCCGCGCCCACTCGGCGGGGCGGGCGGTCCGCGCCCACTCGGCGGGGCGGGCGGTCCGCGCCCACTCGGCGGGGCGGGCGGTCCGCGCCCACTCGGCGGGCGGGCGGCCCGCGCTCAGTCGGCGGAGGGCGGGGCCGGCGGCATCGCGAGGGCCAGGGTGAGGGCGAGCACCGTCGCGGGTTCGTGCAGCCGGTCGCCGTAGAGCTCGCGCAGCTTGCCCATCCGGTAGCGGACGGTCTGCGGGTGCACGAACAGCTCCGCGGCCACGTCGTCGCGGCGGCCCTGGTGCAGCAGCCAGGACCGCAGCGTCTCGGCCAGCCGGTGCGCGGTGGCCGGGGGAAGCGCGGCCAGCGGGCGCAGCGCCTGGGCCCGCAGGTCGGCGAGCGCCTCCGGGTCCAGGCTGAGCAGCAGCTCGGCGAGGTGTTCCTCGGTGTCGACCGGCGCGTCGTCCGGCTGGCCCAGGCCGAGGGCCAGTACCCGGGTGGCCCGCTGGTAGGAGGCGGCGACCCGGTGCCAGGGGCGCGCCGGCCCGAGCACCGCCCGGTGCCCGTGCAGCAGCCGGGCGAGCTGGCGGCGCCGGCCGCCGTGCATGTCCGGCACCAGCAGTACGGCCAGCTCCTCGGCCGGGTCCATCCCGGGCAGGTCCTCGCCGCTCTCCAGGGTGTGCGGGCTGAGCAGGGCGAGCACGGCGCGCAGGTTCCGCCGGGGCAGCAGCACCACGGTGAGCGTCTGCGGCTGCGGCCAGTCGGCCCGCTCGGCGCCCCGGCGCAGGATCTCCTCCGGCTCCCCGGCCAGCAGCTGCTGGGTGAGTCGCTCCAGGTAGCGGCGCCGCACCCGCCCGGCGCTGGCCAGCTCGTCGGCGTGCCCGGCCACGCTGGCCGCGGAGAGCTCGTCGATGTACGCGAACATCAGCTCGGCGAACTCGGCCACCGTCCCGGCGGACAGCCCGCTGCGTACCGTGGTGGTGGAGACCTCCCGCCAGGCCACCCGAGCCCCGACCCGGTACGCGGCCAGCAGCGCGTCCATGCTCCGGCCGGAGCGCGCCTCCCCGCTGCCCAGCGAGTACGCGGCCTCCAGCGCGGGGGTCAGCGGGGTGCTCGGGTCGGTGGGCTGGGCGCCCTCGATGAGCTGGAGGAACGTGCCGAGGGCGATGCGGACGGCGTTCTCGATCTTCTCCCGCATGGTGCCGGTGAGCGCGCCGGAGTAGTCGGGCACCTCGGCGGTGATCGCGGTGACCGTCCGCTCGGCCACCAGCGGCAGCCGGCCCCGCAGCAGGCCGGCCACCTGCTCGTCCAGTTCGAGGCGGGCGGCGCGGTGGGGCATCCCGGGCTCGTCCGACATCTTGTTCTCCCCGAACAAAAACCTACGACTGTTTCACCTTTGCCGGTCAAGATGTTATGCGATCACGCGGTCACGCTGGTCATATGACCACAACTGTCCCGCGCCGCCCCCAGAAGGCCTCCTTCCGGACCAGGCTGTTGCGGCTGGCCGAGACGGTGACCACCCCGTTGCTGCCAGAGGACTACCTCGATCTCGTCGCGCCGCTGCGTTCCGGCGCCGCGCTGCGCGGCCGGATCGTGGCCGTGCGCCCAGAGACCCGGGACGCGGCCACCGTGGTGATCCAGCCCGGCCGGGGCTGGCGGGGCCACCTGCCCGGACAGTACGTCCGCCTGGGCGTGGACGTCGACGGGGTGCGGCAGTGGCGGGCGTACTCGCTGACCTCGGTGCCGGCCAGCCGGGACGGCCGGATCACCGTCACCGTCAAGGCCATCCCGGACGGCAAGGTCAGCAACCACCTGGTCCGCCGGGTACGCCCCGGCACGATCGTCCAGCTCGACCAGGCGCAGGGCGACTTCACGCTGCCCGCGGCGGCCCCCGAGCGGGTGCTCTTCCTGACCGCGGGCAGCGGGATCACCCCGGTCATGGCGATGCTCCGGGCCGGCCTGGCGGACCGCGCCGACGTGGTGCTGGTGCACTCCGCGCCCACCCGCGACGACGTCATCTTCGGCGCCGAGCTGCGGGCGCTGGCCGAGTCGGGCGGGCTGCGGCTGGTCGAGCGGCACACCGACGTCGAGGGCGTCCTCGGCGTGGACGAGTTGGCCGCGCTGGTGCCGGACCACCTCGACCGGGAGGCCTGGGCCTGCGGACCGGTCGGCATGCTCGACGCGGTCGAGGGGTACTGGTCGGCGAACGGGCTCGCCGACCGGCTGCACACCGAGCGGTTCCGGCCCACCGTGATCTCGCCGGGGGAGGGCGGCACCGTGACGTTCACCGGCAGCGGCGTGACCGTCGAGGCGGACGGCGCCACCCCGATCCTCGACGCCGGCGAGAACGCCGGGGTGCTGATGCCGTCCGGCTGCCGGATGGGGATCTGCTTCGGCTGTGTGGTCCCGCTGCGCCAGGGAGCCGTCCGCGACCTGCGCAACGGTGACCTCACCACCGCCGTCCCCGGCGACGGCGTGCTCGTCCAGACCTGCGTGTCGGCGGCCGCCGGTACCTGCGACATCGAACTCTGACAGGAGGCCACCCGACGTGACCGTGATCCAGAACAAGGCCGACAACCCGATCGCCCACCTGAGCGCCGAGGACATCGAGATCATCGGCAAGGAGCTGGACGCGATCCGGGACCGGGTGATCGCCGACCGGGGCGAGCGGGATGCCCGCTACATCCGCAAGGTGATCAAGACCCAGCGGACCCTGGAGTTGAGCAGCCGGGTGGTGCTGCTGTTCTCGCTCTTCCCGCCGGCCTGGATCGTCGGCACGGCCGGGCTTACCGTCGCCAAGATCCTCGACAACATGGAGATCGGGCACAACGTCCTGCACGGGCAGTGGGACTGGATGCGCGACCCGAAGATCCACTCGACCAGCTGGGAGTGGGACCACGTCTCGCCGGCCGAGCAGTGGAAGCAGTCGCACAACGAGCTGCACCACCGGTACACCAACGTGGTCGGCAAGGACAACGACCTCGGGTACGGCATCATGCGGGTCGACGAGGACCAGCCGTGGAAGGCGGCCTACCTCGGTCAGCCGCTGTACAACCTGATCAACGCCTGCTTCTTCGAGTACGGCATCGCCGCGTACGACCTGGAGTTGAGGGACAACCTCAAGAACGGTGGGCACAAGGACCCGGCGTTCCGGGCCCGGGCGAAGGCGGTCGGCCGCAAGATCCGGCGCCAGGTACTCAAGGACTACGTGGTGCACCCGCTGCTGTCCGGTCCGGGCTTCCTCACCACGCTGGCCGCCACCTTCACCGCGAACCTGATCCGCAACCTGTGGAGCCACTCGGTGATCATGTGCGGGCACTTCCCGAACGGGGTGGAGACCTTCGCGAAGAACTCCATCGAGGGCGAGACCAAGGGCGAGTGGTACCTGCGGCAGATGCTCGGCTCGGCCAACATCAGCGGCAGCCGGCTGCTGCACATCATGACCGGCAACCTGTCGTACCAGATCGAGCACCACCTCTTCCCCGACCTGCCCAGCAACCGCTACCAGGAGATCGCCCCGCAGGTCCGGGCGCTGTTCGACCGGTACGGGCTGAAGTACACCACCGGCCCGCTGCCCAAGCAGGTCGCGTCCGCCTGGTGGAAGGTGATCCGGCTGTCCCTGCCGAACCGGCGCCGCAAGGAGAGCCAGTCGCTGGCCCCGGCGCCGCTGGCCTCTGCCGGCGCCTGACCCCGCCGCCACGACGGTCCTGGGCGGTCCCGCTCGCCGCGGCTGCCCAGGACCGCGCGGGAAAAGCGGTGGGCGGCGCCGCCCCGCCGCGCTAGCCTCGACCCATGCACACCAGGCGTCGCAGCACCGCCGCGGCCGCGCGAGCTTCCCGCTCGCCGGTTGCCGCCGCCTGACCTGCTCTTTTCCCGCCGGCGACCGGAAACGGTCCGCCGGCGTCGTGCTGTCCAGGCCACCGCCGGCCCGGCGGACCCTTCCGGTCGCGCCGAACCCGGAAGGCCCACGCCATGACACCCGACGAGATCGTCCGCACCTTCCTCGACCACTACCACCGGCTCGACCATCGGGACGCGCCGGAGAGTTCGCTGATCCCGCCGCCCGGTGATCCGGTGCTCTTCACCACCTCCGGCATGCACCCGCTCACCCCGTACCTGCTGGGCCGCCCCCATCCCGGTGGCCGACGCCTGGTCAACGTGCAGCGCTGCCTGCGCACCACCGACCTGGACGAGGTGGGCGACCGTATCCACCTGACCGTCTTCGACATGCTCGGCTCCTGGTCGCTGGGCGACTACGACATCGCGACCAGCCTCCGCTGGGGTCACCAGCTGCTCACCGCGGGCTTCGGCATCGACCCCGGCCGGCTGCACGCCACCGTCTTCGGCGGCAACGACCAGCTCGGCCCGGACGAGACCGCGTGGCGGACCTGGACCGAGCTGGGCGTACCGGTCGAGGCGAACGACGCGGAAAACTGGTGGTCGAACGGACCGACGGGCCCATGCGGGCCCGACTCGGAGATCTTCCTGTGGACCGGGGACGGGCCGCCGGCCGGCACCCCCGGCACCGACGGACGGTGGATGGAGATCTGGAACCACGTCCAGCTGCGCCACCACCGGCACGAGGACGGCCGGCTCACCCCGCTGCCGCTGTCCAGCATCGACACCGGAATGGGCCTGGAACGCCTCGAGCTGGTGCTCACCGGCGGCCGGGACGTCTACCAGGGCGAGCGGCTGCGCCCGTGGGTGGCGGCGGTCCGCGACCGCTGGTCGCTGGGTGAGACGGAGCTGCGCGTCGTCGTCGACCACCTGCGCTCCGCGGTGGTCGTGCTCGCCGACGGGGTACGCCCCGGCAACACCGGCCGCGGCTACGTGCTGCGCCGGCTGCTGCGCCGGGCGCTCACCACGCTGTGGCGCGACGACCCGTCGCGCAGCCTCGCCGAGCTGCCCGACGACCCGTTCCGGGACACCGGCCGGTGGTTCCGGCAGCAGCCCGACGTCGCGCGGCTGCGCGCGGTCGTCGCGGACGAGGAGCGCCGGTTCCGGGGACTGCTGGAGCGGGGCCGCCCGCTGGTCGACCGGGTCCGGGCGCGCGGACCGCTGACCGAGCGGGACTACCACTGGCTGCACGACACCCACGGCCTGCCCCGGGACCTGGTCGACGGCCTGCTGGACGTGGCCACCGTCGAGCCGTAGCGGCGACCCGCCCCGCCCCACCGGCCCGCGCCAACCCCCCGCCGCTGGTCGGCGGGCGGCTGCCCCGACCGCGGCTGGTCGTGCCTCTCACTGGGTGGGTGGCCCCGACATGCGGCAGGTCGTGCTCTCCCCTGGGAGGCTGGCCCCGACATGCGGCAGGTCGTGCTCTCCCCTGGGTGGGTAGCCGCGACATGCGGCAGATCGTGGTGTCCCTGGGTGGGTGGCCGCGACATGCGGCAGGTCGTGGTGTCGGCGGTGCCGGTGGTCCCGAGATGCGGTAGGTCGTGGTGTCGGCGGTGCCGGTTGCGGCGATTTGCGGCACGTCGTGGTGTCGGGTGGGTCGGTAGCGGGGAAGGCGAGGGTCGGGGGCGGCGGTTACGGCCGGCCCCTCGTCCGGGGCGTCAGGGTCGCGGCGGCGGGCGCGGTGAGCGCTACGGGCGGCGGGTCAGGCGCCACCACAGGGACGGGTCCGCGGTGGTGGCGGCGGCGCGCAGCTCGACGCTCCGGCCCGCCGCCTCGACCGAGCCGACGCCCTGGCCGGCGGTGACCTCGGCACCCGGAGCGGCGGTCGAGACCCGTACCGGCACCGCCAGTCCGGGCCAGCCGATCACCTTCAGCGCCTCCGCCGGGCCCACCGGGGCGGTGGCGCCCCACGCGGTCCGCACCTCACCGGCCGGACCCGCGGCGAGCAGGGTGTACTCCTTGACCGTGCGGCGCACCGCCACGAGCAGCCGGCGGACCACCGTGTTGACCGCGGCGAGTTGCTCGGGAGTGTCGGTGCCGGGCTGGTTGAACACCGCGCCGACCACGATCAGCGTACGGGCGCCGACCTTGAGCCGGGCGGCGAAGACGAGGTTGCCACCCGCCTCGTCCGTCGAGCCGGTCTTGATGCCGAAGACGCCCTCGACGCCGAGCAGGTCGTTGTAGTTGCGGATCCGTCCGGCGACCGGGATGGTGGCCTCGGGCAGCTCGACGATGGCGGCGAAGACCGGCATCGCGAGCGCGGCCCGGGCGAGGGCGACCTGGTCGGCCGCCGTGCTGACGGTGCTCGGCAGGAAGCCGCTCGGGTCCGTGTAACGGGTGTCGGTGAGGCCCAGTTCCTCGGCGGCGGCGTTCATCTTGTCGACGAAGGCGGCCTCGCTGCCGGCGTCCCAGACCGCCAGCTGGTGGGCGATGTTGTTCGCCGACGGGAGCATCAGGGCTTCCAGCGCGTCCCGCTCGGTGAGCCGTTCCCCGGCCACGACCGGCACCAGCGACTGCCCGCTGGGAATCCGCGCCCGGTAGTCGGCCACGTCCGCGGCCGTCACAGTCAGGGTCGGGCCCTGCTCATCCCCGCTGAGCGGGTGCTCCTTGAGGATGACGTACGCGGTCATCACCTTGGCCACGCTGCCGATCGGCTGGGCCGGGCCGCCCCCCGACCCGCCGAGCCGGCCCAGGCCCTCGACCATCAGCTCCGCGGAGCCGCTCTTCGGCCAGGGCAGGGCCGGCGCTCGGCCCGGCACGCGCAGGGTGGCGGCGATCGAGGTGGTGACGGTGGCGGTGGGAAGGTCCCGGGTGAGTTGTACGGCGACACCCGAGCCGAGCAGCGCGGCCAGCACGAGGATCAGGACGAGGGGGAGTACCCGCCGACGCCGCTTCGCGGGCTGGGCAGCCGGGCCGGGCGCACCGGCGGCGAACGGTGGTCCGCCGGGGGCGGTGCCGTCGACGGGCGGAATACCGGCCCGGCCGGCGCCGGGGCGACCTGCCCCGGCCGGCGTTGCCCGACCTGCGCCGGCCGTCGGGACCGGCGTTGCCCGACCTGCTCCGGCGCTCGGGTCCGGCGTTGCCCGACCTGCGCCGGCGCTCGGGTCCGGCGTTGCCCGACCTGCCGGTCGGGGCTGCGGGTGCGGTGCCGCGGGTGGTGGCGGCCCGACCGGTCGGCCGTACACCTGGCCGCCGGGGCTGGCCGGGCCGCCCGCGTTCGGCTCCGGCGGGCCGTCCACGCGGCGGCCGTAGACGGCGCCGGACGGTCGCGGCGCTGCGGCGGCCTCCCGCCGGTCGATGCCGTCGGTCGTCGGCCGGTCCGGCCCCTCGCCGTCGGCCGGCCATCTCGCCTGCGGCATGCCCGCGCCCTTCTCCCCGTCCCCGAAATGCCAGGTAGAACCTAGCAACCGAGCGCCGGCCGTGGTCGCCGGCCGGATCGCCGTCCAGCCGGGGGAGTGAGCGGCGGGCCCGGCCGGGGGCGCGGTGCGGTGGCAGCCGGGGTGGGCCGGTGTCAGACTCGGCAGCGGGGACCGCCGCACCGAGGGACGTGGACGCATGGGCTACGAGGTCAGGCCGGACCAGGAGACGATCACGCTGGTCGGCGCCCGGGTCACCGTCGTGGATGCCGCCGTGCTGCTCAGCGCCGCCGAGGCCGGCCCGGTCGAGCTGCTCGGCGGCACCGACTTCCCCGCCCCGGTCCGCGAGGTGCGCAGCACCGTGCGCGCCGCCGACGGGCTGCACCGCTTCGAGGCGTACCTGCGGGTCGACGGGCCGGGCTCGACGGTCGGGCTGCTCGCGCTGGGGCTGGCCGGGCCGGTGGGGCTGCTGCTCGCCCAGCGGCTGGCCGCGCGTACCGGGGACGGGCTGGCCGCCGGCGTCGGCCGGATGGCCGCGGAGGCCGGCCGGCGGTTGGGGCTGCGCCCCACCGACACCGCGCTCGCCGAGCCGCCCCGCGACCGGGCCGGCCAGGAGGTGCTGCGCACCGCCGAGAAGCTGGGACTGCGCCCGAAGGTCAGCCAGGACGGTGGCGCGCTGACCGTACGCGCCGCCGTGCCCAGCGCCGAGGTGACCCCCGCACACCTGCACGCCATGCTCGGGGTGGTGCTGCAGACCGTACGCGAGCTGGCCGGTGACGGACCCGAGCCGGCGGTGCTGCGCGGCCGGTCGTACACCGTGGGCGGGAGCGTGGCCGCCGCGGCGCCGGCCAGCAGCGCGGCGGTGACCCTCGACCAGGTCGGCGGCCTGGCCGACGTGGTGGCCCGGTTCCGCGAGGTCGCGGTGTCGTTCCGGCACCCGCAGGTGATGGCCCGCTGGGGCGCCCGCCGCCCGCAGGGCATCCTGCTGTACGGGCCGCCCGGCACCGGCAAGACCATGCTGGCCCGGGCCCTCGCCAACGAGGTCGGCGCGGACTTCGTGGAGATCCGCACCCCGGAGATCCTGGACAAGTACCTCGGCGGCTCGGAACGCAACATCAAGCGGATCTTCCGGGAGGCGCGCCGCTACCGGCGGCCCACCGTGATGCTCTTCGACGAGTTCGACAGCATCATCAGCTACGCGGGGGCCGGTGGGGACGCCGCCAGCCAGGCGGTCAACGCGGTCGCCGGCATCTTCAAGCAGGAGATGAACACCCTGTTCGAGGAGAACCCGAACGTGATCGTGGTGGCCACCACCAACTTCCCGCAGCGGGTGGACGCCTCGCTGATCCGTTCCGGGCGCTTCGACCTCAAGATCGCCATCCCGGCGCCGGACGAGGCCGGCCGTGCCGAGATCATCGCCAAGATGATCCGCGAGCTGATCGACCGGCACGAGCGCTCCGGATTCCGGATGTTCGCCGCCGACGTCGACCCGGTGGCGCTGGCCGCGGAGACCGCCGGGCTCACCGGCGCCGACCTGCGCGAGGTGCTGCGCCGGGTGCAACTCGCCAAGGCGATGCGGGAGGCGACGGTGGGTGCGCCGGCCGCGCCGATCAGCCAGGATGAGCTGCGGGAGGCCGTCGCGGGGCTGCGCCGCGGCTGACGACGGCCCACGGAAGGAGCACCGTGTCGTCGTCCACCCTGCTGTCCCGTCGTGATCTGGCGTTCCTGCTCTACGACTGGCTCGACGTGACCCGGCTGACCGACCGGCCCCGCTACGCCGAGCACTCGCGGGACACCTTCGACGCCGTGCTGGACCTCTCCGCCCAGGTCGCTGCCGAGCACTTCGCCACCCACAACAAGGCCGCCGACGCCACCGAACCCACCGTCGACGGTGGCCGGGTGCGGATCATCCCGCAGGTCAAGGCGGCCCTGGACGTGTTCGCCCAGACCGGTCTGCTGTCGGCCACCATGGACGAGGCGGTCGGCGGGATGCAGTTGCCGCACGCCGTGGCCGAAGCCTGCTTCGCCTGGTTCCACGCCGCCAACGTGGGCACCGCCGCGTACCCGCTCCTCACCCGGGGCAACGCCAACCTGCTGCTCACCCACGGCAGCGCCGAGCAGATCGACACCTGGGTCCGGCCGATGGTCGAGGGCCGGTTCTTCGGCACCATGTGCCTGTCCGAGCCGCAGGCCGGCAGCTCGCTGGCCGACATCACCACCCGGGCCACCCCGCAGGACGACGGCACCTACCGGCTTGCCGGCACCAAGATGTGGATCTCCGGCGGGGACCATGAGCTGGCCCAGAACATCGTGCACCTGGTGCTGGCCCGGATCCCCGGCGGGCCGCCCGGGGTGAAGGGCATCTCGCTGTTCATCGTGCCGAAGGTGCTGCTCGACGAGGACGGCAGGCTCGGACCGCGCAACGACGTGGTGCTGATCGGCCTCAACCACAAGCTGGGCTACCGCGGCACCACCAACACCCTGCTCAACTTCGGCGAGGGCGTGCACCGGCCGTACGGGCGGGCCGGGGCGGTCGGCTACCTGGTCGGCGAGCCGCACCAGGGGCTCGCGCAGATGTTCCACATGATGAACGAGGCGCGCATCGGGGTGGGGGCCGGCGCCACCGCCCTCGGCTACACCGGCTACCTGAAGTCCCTCGGCTACGCCCGGCAGCGCCCGCAGGGCCGGCCGGTCGCCGACAAGGACCCCACCGCGCCGCAGGTGCCGATCATCGCGCACCCCGACGTACGCCGGATGCTGCTGGCCCAGAAGAGCTACGTGGAGGGCGCGCTCGCGTTGATCCTCTACTGCGGACGGCTGCTCGACGAGGAGAAGACCGCGCCCGCCGAGGCCGACCGGACCCGCGCCCGCCTGCTGCTGGACCTGCTCACCCCGGTCGCCAAGAGCTGGCCGTCGCAGTGGTGCCTGGCCGCCAACGACCTGGCCATCCAGGTACACGGCGGCTACGGCTACACCCGCGACTACGACGTCGAGCAGCACTGGCGGGACAACCGGCTCAACCCGATCCACGAGGGGACGCACGGCATCCAGGCCCTCGACCTGCTCGGCCGCAAGGTCACCATGCGCGGCGGGGCCGGCCTGGAACTGCTGCTGGAGACGATCCGGGCCACGGTGACCCGGGCCTGGAAGGCCGAGGGTTTCGCCGCCGAGCTGGCCGCGCCGCTCGGTACGGCCGTGGACCGGATCGCCCTGGTGACCCGCCGGCTGCACGGCACCGGCGACCCCGAGCTGACCCTGGCCAACGCCAGCCTCTACCTGGAGGCGGTCGGGCATGTGGTGATCGCGTGGATGTGGCTGGAGCAGGTGCTCGCGGTGGAGGCGCTGGGCTCGCCGGAGGGCGCGGAAGGGGAGTTCCTGGCGGGCAAGCGGCAGGCGGCGCGGTACTTCTTCCGGTACGAGCTGCCGAAGACGGTGGTGCAGTTCGACCTGCTGGACAGCCTGGACCGGACCACGCTGGACACCCGGGAGGACTGGTTCTGACCGCGCCGCTGACCGGCGACGGCGGTGGACTCCCGTCGCGCAGCCGGTCTGCACCGTCGTCGAGATGCCGGGCGGGAGACGTCACGTCCGCCGCAGCGGCAGAGGTCGGGCGCTCGACAGAGGTGGCAGGCAGAGAATAATGGCGGGATGTCGACCGAGGCGCACCTGCAGATGATCCAGGCCGTCGTCAGCCGGCTGGCCACGCAGTCCACCACCGTCAAGGGTTGGTGCGTGACCGTCACCGCCGCGGTGCTCGGTTTCGGCGTCACGACCACCACCCCGGTCGCCGTGTTGATCGCGGGTTACGTCATCGCGGCCTTCGCCATGCTGGACAGCTACTACCTGGCGCTGGAGCGCGCCTATCGAACCCTCTACAACCGGGCCGTGGCGGGCGGAGTCCCACCGTGGACGCTGACCATCGAGCGGATCGCCCTGCGCGATGTCGCGGCTGCTTTTCGCAGCCCGGCGGTTGTCCTGCTCTACGGCGCCTCTCTCCTCGCCGCCCTGGGTGTCGGTGGCTTCCTGCTGAGCAGGTAGCGGCGCTCCGGCCTCGGCTCCGCTCGGTCGGATTTCCGACGCAGCGCCGGGGCGGTCGTTCCGCCGTGGTACCTCTGGGCATTCACCCAGACGCCGTAGCCCTGACGGATTGTGTGGTACGCCCCTCGCTGGAGGCCATAGTGGCGGCTCCCGAAGACCGGACGGCCGACGATATCCGAGACCAGGAGGATGTGGCGCCACCGGTGCGCGTCCTGATCTCGTACGCGCACGGCGACCCGGCGCACGAGGAGGACGTCCGCCGGTTGTGGACGCTGCTGCGCGCCGAGGGCGTCGACGCGCGGCTGGATGTGGCGGCGGCGAGCCAGCGCCAGTTCTGGCCGCAGTGGATGTCGGAGCAGATCCGCCTCGCCCGCCTCGTCATCGTGGTCGGCACCCTGACGTACCGGGAGCGTGCGGAGGGGCGGACCACGGGGCCGGTCGGACGCGGAGTGCGCTGGGAGGCGCGACAACTTCAGGAACTGCTCTACGCCGACGTGGAAGAAGGCACCCGGAAGATAGTTCCGGTCCTCCTTCCCGGTGGCGAGGAGACCGATCTGCCGGACTGGCTGCACCCGATGGGTGGCACGACGTACCGGATCGCCACGCTGAGCCCATCCGGCGTTGAGGAACTGCTGCGGCTGCTCACGAATCAGCCGTTGGACAGCGATCCGCCCCTGGGCACGGTGCGACCCCTGCCGCCGCGGCCGCGCACCGCCTCGCGAGCCGAGAGCACGGACCACGGCGCGGCGGTGCCGTCGCCGCTGCGATCCCAGCTTCTTGTCGAGGCCAGCCTGGCCGACGACGTGCTGTCCTGCACAGTGTCGTTGGCCGGCTCGCCGGTCTGCACCCGGCAGAGCCGCATCTCCTCGGAGGTCTGGCAGGTCTGGCAGGGTCTGCAGGCGGGACCGCAGGTGGCCGCCCAGCGGATGTACGCCGTCGGCCAGTCGCTGGCCCAGGCGGTATTCGACTAGGACGGGCAGCGCCTGGTCGCGGACCTGGTCAGCCGGTTACGACCGGGCGACTGGGTCGAGGTGGTGCTGAGCGCGGCGGACGGCGCACTGATGCTGCCCATCGAGTTGCTGCGGCTTGCCGGCACAGATGCCGAGGACCTCGGGCCACTTGGCCTCATCGCGGGGGTTTCCGTGCGGCGCCAGGTGGCACCCGCCCCCAAGCCGCCGAGGCACCGGCTCGGTCGCCCGTTCAAGGTGCTGGCGGCGGTGGCCGCGCCGGACGAGGACGGGAGCACGAACGCGCCCCTGGATGTCGAGGCGGAGATGCAGGCCGTGCTGGACGCGGTCAGCGATCCCACCGCGGAGCACGGTGGCGAGGTGCAGATCCTCGAAGTCGCCTCGTTGCGGCAGATCAGCGAGGCGTTGGCCAAGGACGACTACCACGTACTGCACCTGTCCGCGCACGGCTCACCGCAGTCCGTGGAACTGGAGGACGAGGACGGTCGCCCGGCCCAGGTGGGCACCCGGCAGCTCATCGAGGCGCTGCGGGATGCCGGCAAGGCGGTGCCGCTGATCGTCCTCTCGTCCTGCTCGGGAGCGGCGGGCAGCGCGGACGCGATGGCGGCCGGGCTGGTACGCGCCGGCGCCGATCGGGTGATGGCCATGCAGGCCCCGATCAGCGACGCCTACGCGACCGCACTGCTGGCCCAGCTCTACCAGGAACTCGCCACCCGGCCCACGCAGCCCGTGGCCGCCGCGCTGGCCCGCGCCCGCCGACGCGCTGAGCGGCAGTTCCGGGACGATCCGCCCCGGCTACCCGAGTTCGCGGTGCCGACGATCCTCTCCGCCGCGGACGACCCGGCGCTGGTCGACCTCGACCTGCCCGCAACGCCCCTGCGCGGTATCCGGATCATGCCCACCGGCACGTCGGTACGTGAACTCTCGGTCGGGCAGCTGATCGGACGGCGACGCCAGTTGCGGGAGGCCACCGCCGCGCTACGTCGTGCCGCCGAGGCGAGGGAGACGAACGGCACGATCGCCGGCGTGCAGATCATCGGAGCGGGCGGAATCGGCAAGACCGCGATCGCCGGCCGAGTGACGGCTCGCCTGCGTGGTGACGGTGCTCTCGTCGCCGTCCACGAGGGCCGGTGGAACCCGACCGCCCTGCTGGCCTCGGTCGCTCAGGCCGTCCAGGACGTACCCGCCCTGGCCGGGGCCGCACAACTGTTGCGGTCCGATGCCATCGAGGACACCGTCAAGGCCGATCTTGTCCGGCAGCTGCTCGGCCATGTGCCGCTGCTGCTGGTCTTCGACGATTTCGAACAGAACCTCACCCCCGGAGGTGCGGCATTCATCGACCCAGCCTTCGACGACCTGTTCACCGACTGGTGTGACGGGGCTGAGGTGGGGGCCATCCTCGTCACCTGCCGCTACCCGTTGCCGGACGATGACCGCTACCTCGTCCGTATCCCGGTGCCACCGCTGTCGCCGGCGGAACTGCGCCGCCTGCTCCTGCGCCTGCCCGCGCTGCGCAGCCTGCCGCCGGACGAGGTCCGGCTGTTGCTCAGGGTCATCGGCGGGCACCCCCGTCTCATCGAATACATCGACGCCCTGGTCCGCGGCAAACCCGCCCAGATGCGAAGCGTGCAGCGCAAGCTGCGCGAGCTGGCCCGCCAGGAGGGGGTCGACCTACGCCGGCCGCGCCCCTTGGACCAGGCGGTCAACGCCGCCCTGCTCCTCGGCAGCGCCGACATCCTGCTGGACGAGTTGCTCGGGCTGCTCACCGACGACCAGCGGGCGGTACTCCTGCAACTCTCCGTCGCACGCGCCCCCATCGATATGGACGATCTTGCGTTCGTGATGAGCCCGGTGGGCGCCGAGCCGGCGAGCCGGCCGGAGCTGACGCATACCGTCGAGCGCCTCACCGATCTTGCCCTGCTCACCCCCGGCCCGGAAATTCTGATCCACCCGTTCACCGCTGAGATTCTCGTTCAGCAGTTCGGGCGCGTACAGCCTGATCTCCAGGAGAGGGCTCTGGCAATGCGAACGCGGCGATTCGAGCAAGGGAAGGCGGACTACGCGGATCTGCTGGAAGTGCCGCGCCACCTCGCCGCCCTGGGCCGCTACGAAGAGGTCGCGGCGATAGCCGAGATGGCCAACCGCATGATGCCCGGCAGGTTGGCGGTCGGTGCTTATCTGGCCGAAGTTCGCCCGCTCATTCCCGAATCGGAACCGAGCTGGTGCAGGGTGGTGAAATTGGAGTTCGAGGCGGTTCGCGACAGCGGTAACCTCACGACCGCCCGTGACCTGCTGGAACGAATGCGCCGGGTGGTCCAGCGCGGAGTTGACGAGCAGCCGTCGAGCCCGGAGTGGCAGGAGGCGTTTTCGCTCCTGTTGGTCGACCTCGGCGATACCGCCACCGCGGCCGGCAACCTGACCGAAGCGTCAGCTCACTACGAGAAGGCGTTGACCTACGCCGAGGAATGGAACCAGGGTCGGGACAACAGCCGCTGGTGGCGGCACCGGCCGGGACTCATTCACGGCCGCCTCGGCAATGTGGCGTTGGCCGCCGGGGACCTGCCGGCCGCGCGGGCGCACTACCAGGCCGCGTTGACGATCGCCGAGCTGCTGGTTGCCGCGGACCCGGACGATATCGGCTGGCAGCGCGGGCTCTCCGTCAACCGCAACAAGTTGGGGGACGTGGCGGTGGCGGCCGGGGATCTGGAGCTGGCCCGCGGGCATTACCAGGCGGCTCTGGAGATCCGGCAGCGGTTGGCGGCGGCGGATCCGAGCAACACCGAGTGGCGGCGCGACCTGTCGATCAGCCGCGAGAAGCTGGGCGACGTGGCGATGGTGGCCGGGGATCTGGGGCTGGCCCGCGGGCATTACCAGGCGGCTCTGGAGATCCGGCAGCGGTTGGCGGCGGCGGATCCGAGCAACACTGGGTGGCGGCGGGACCTGTCGGTCGGCCTCAACAAGTTGGGGGACATGGCGCGAGCGGCCGATGACCTTGGCGCGGCGCGAGGGCATTACGAGGCCGGTCTGGAGATCGCGGAGCGGTTGGCGGCGGCGGATCCCAGCAACGCCGAGTGGCAGCGGGACCTGTCGATCAGCCGTGACAAGTTGGGGGACATGGCGCGAGCGGCCGGGGACCTCGGTGCGGCTCGGGGACACTACCAAGCTGGTCTGGAGATCGCGGAGCGGTTGGCGGCGGCGGATCCCAGCAACACCGAGTGGCAGCGGGACCTGTCGATCAGCCGCAACAAACTGGGGGACGTGGCCGTGGCGGTCGGGGACCTGGGGGCGGCGCACGGGCACTACCAGGCCGCCCTGGAGATTCGGCAGCGGCTGACGGCGGCGGATCCGAGCAACACCGGCTGGCAGCGGGATCTGTCGGTCAGCCGTAACAAGTTGGGCGACGTGGCGCAGGCGGCGGGGGAGCCGGAGGCGGCGCGGGGGCACTACCGGGCGGCTCTGGAGATCGCGGAGCGGTTGGCGGCGGCGGATCCGACCCACACCGGCTGGCAGCGGGACCTGTCGGTCAGCCGTACCAAGTTGGGCGATGCGGCGGTGGCGGCCGGGGATCTGGGCGCGGCCCGGGCGCATCACCAGGCCGGTCTGGAGATCGCGGAGCGGTTGGCGGCGGCGGATCCGAGCAACCGCGAGTGGCAGCGGGACCTGTCGATCAGTCGCAACAAACTGGGCGACGTGGCCGTGGCCGCCGGGAACCTGGAGCTGGCTCGGGCGCACTACCGGGCCGCTCTGGAGATCCGGCAGCGGTTGGCGGCGGCGGATCCGCGCAACACCGAGTGGCAGCGGGACCTGTCGGTCAGCCGCGACAAGTTGGGGGACATGGCGCGAGCGGCGGGGGATCTGGCGGCCGCGCGAGGCCATTACGAGGCTGGCCTGGAGATCGCGGAGCGGTTGGCGGCGGCGGACCCGAGTAACCGCGAGTGGCAGCGGGACCTGTCGGTCAGCCGTAACAGGTTGGGCGATGTGGCCGGGATGGCGGGAGAACTGGAGGCGGCGCGGGGGCATTACCAGGCGGCTCTGGAGATCGCGGAGCGGTTGGCGGCGGCCGACCCGAGCAACACCAGATGGCAGCGGGACCTGTCGATCAGCCGTAACAAACTGGGCGATGTGGCCGTGGCCGCCGGGAACCTGGAGCTGGCTCGGGCGCATTACCAGGCGGCTCTGGAGATTCGCCAGCGGTTGGCGGCGGCGGATCCCAGCAACACGGAGTGGCAGCGGGACCTGTCGGTCAGCCGCGACAAGTTGGGCGATGTGGCGAGAGCGGCCGGGGACCCGGCGGCGGCACGCATGCACCACCAGGCCGGTCTGGAGATCGCCGAGCGGTTGGCGGCGGCGGATCCCAGCAACACGGAGTGGCAGCGGGACCTGTCGATCAGCCGTAACAAGTTGGGCGATGCGGCGGAGGCCGCGGGGGAACCGGAGGTGGCGCGGGGGCACTACCAGGCGGCTCTGGAGATCGCGGAGCGGTTGGCGGCGACGGACCCGAGCAACACCGACTGGCAGCGGGACCTGTCGGTCAGCCGTAACAGGTTGGGCGACGTGGCCGGGATGGCGGGAGATCTGGAGGTGGCGCGGGGGCATTACCGGGTGGCTCTGGAGATCGCGGAGCGGTTGGCGGCGACGGATCCCAGCAACACCGAGTGGCAGCGGGACCTGTCGATCAGCCGTAACAAGTTGGGCGACGTGGCGCAGGCGGCGGGGGAGCCGGAGGCGGCGCGGGGGCACTACCGGGCGGCTCTGGAGATCGCGGAGCGGTTGGCGGCGACGGACCCGAGCAACACCGAGTGGCAGCGGGACCTGTCGATCTGCCAGGAGCGGCTGACGTCATTACCGCGGCCGGACCACCCGGCACCGCAGTGAGGTCCGATCGACCGGCGAACGGCGGGCCACGCCGAACTGCGCACCTCCACGGGCCGCATCCCGCGCTTCGTCGCAACGCCGCGCGGCGAGCGGTCACCGCTACCGGCGCTCGTCCCGTACGACGGCGTCGACCTCGAATTCCACCAACCACGCTGGATCGATGAAACGCGACACCTCGACGAAGGTGCACGCGGGTCGCACCTCGGCGAAGCGTTCGCCGTGCGCCCGCGCCGCCTCGCGCCAGCGGCCGATGTCCACGAGCATGACCCTGGTTCTGATGACGTCGGCCAGCGTCGCACCGGCCTCGCGCAGCGCGTGTTCGGCGATGTCCAGGCAGCGTACGGACTGGGCGTAGACGTCTCCGGGAGCGGTTGTGGTCCCGTCGTCCGCGATCGGCGCGGTGCCGGCCACCGAGACGTACGGCCCTACCCGTACGGCGCGGGAGAAGCCGATCTCGGGCTCCAGCGGTGATCCCGATGTCACCAGGCGGCGGAAACTCGTCACGGGGTAGAGCATCGCAGGAAGGCGACCGCGCCGGGGCCCCGGGCGTCGCGCCCCCGCTACGTGGGAATGACCAGCCAGGTCCGGCCGTCGATGAGTTCCCGGACCGCGTCCAGGTGGCCGGCGTGGCACGCGGTCTCGGTGATCACGTGCAGGATGACCTCCCGCGCGCTGGCCAGCCGGTGGTCGCCGAAGTGGTCCGGCGGCCACCAGGCCGGTGCGGCGTCCAGTGGCGTGGCGGCGATGACGGCGTTGGCGCGGTCGATCTCCCGCCGGTAGCGGTCCAGCACCACGGCGGCCGGGACGTCCGGGTCGACCTGCCAGGCTTCCGCGCCCTGACTCAGCGCGGCGATGGCCGCCGGCTCGCCGCCCATGACGCAGCGGAACCAGAAGCGCTCGACGTCCTCGGTGAGGTGGCGCACCAGGCCGAGACAGCTCCAGCCCGAGGGCAGCACCGGCCGGCGCAGCGCGGCCTCGTCGAGCCCTTCCAGGATGCCGAGCACGTGCCGGCGCTGGCCGTCCAGGTGCGTGACGAGCAGGTCGGTTTCGATCGGCGTGACTGGTTGTGGCACAGGGTCCTCCGCGGGGTCTCAGGTGACGCGGCGGCTGGTGTCGTCGCGTCGACTCACCTCACCTGACGAACGGCGCCGCCGGTTCCGGACAGCCGACCCGAAATGGCGGCACGAAACCGGGCCCGGCACCAGGGGACTAATCGGCGAACTCGACCCCGGCGAGGGGGACGCCCCGGTACGCGGCGAGCCGTTCGGCCTGTGCCAGCACGGCCTTGCGCCGGGTCACGGGGAGCTTGCGCCAGGGCTGGACGGCGATGGTCAGAGCCTTGCCGGCCTTGCGGGGACGCCAGGTGCCGACCAGCTCGCCGTCGACCAGGACCGCGCCCGGGCGGCCCAGCACCGGCCACAGCTCCTTGGCCCGGGCCGGGTCCGGCAGCAGAGTGTCCCGGTCCTTGGCCTGGAGGAAGAGGTCGAACGGGCCGAGCAGGCGGGTCACCGGGGCGTCGGTCGAGGCCAGCGCCGCCTCGTCGGCGGCCAGCAGCCAACGCGGCTCGCCGTCGACCGGCACCTCGACCACGTCCCGCGGCCAGTGCGCCTTCACCTCCTTGACCGGGGCGTCGAGGTAGCCGGCGACGTGCTGCGGGGTGGCCGGACCGAGCAGCCGCAGGTAGGCGCGGATCAGGTCGAACCGGTCGCCCGGGGTGGCCGCCTTCCGGAACCCGCTGATCCGGCGCAGGACCGGCGGCGACGTGTCGAGCCGCAGCTCCAGCCCGGCCCGCACGGCGGCCAGCCGGAACGGCATCTCGTACAGGTGGGTGGCGTCGCAGGGCCGGCAGAACCGCAGGTACGGCTCGGGCAGCAGCTCGGCCAGGCGGCCGGAGACGTCCCCCTTGACGGTCGGCCGGGTGACCACGGTGCGCATCCGGTCGGCCACCTCGTCGAGGGCGGCCAGGATGCCGATCCCGGCCGCCTTCAACGGTTTGGCGGCGTCGTAGACGCGCTTGCCGGCGTCGGCGTCGGAGAACGGCTCGACCGCGGCGGCCACCTCCGCCACGTCGGCGCGGCGGTAGAGGTGGGGCGCGCCGCGCACGGTCCAGAGCAGGATCAGGTCCTCGCCGTCGAGCGCGGCCACGTCGACCCCGCGGACGGCCAGCGCCCACCGGCCGCCGTCCGGACCGGTGTCCTGCGCCCCGATGTCCAGCACGGCGGTGTCGGCGAGCGTGCCCTCGGCCCGGTCGAGCTGCTGGGACCGGACCCGGAAGGTCAGCACCTGACGACGATCGACCACGCTCACACCATAGGCAGCGGCCCCGACAGCGCGGCGCGCCGCCCCCGTCAGGTGACCGTCAGCGTGAGAGCGCCGACCTGGTTGCCGCGCTGCGCGTAGTGCGGCAGGTAGAGCTGCCAGGAGATGGTCAGCTCCCGCCCGGCGCGCATCGTGGCCGGCACCTCGGTGACCATCTCGAACACGGCGGCGCCGCCGGCCGGGACCGCGGCGAGCGGGCGGCAGTTCAGCCGGTACAGCTGGGCGGTGTTCACCGCCTGGTCCGTCGCGTTGCCCAGCGAGAAGCGTTCCATCAGGTGGCCCGGGCAGGGCTCCAGCGCCAGCGGGGCGGCGGTCGGGTTGCCGAGCGTCACCCGGAAGGTGAGTCGCGAACCGGCCGCGGCGTTCGGCGGGCCCGCGACGGTGACGGTGAGCTGATCGAGCGGTGCGGAGGGCGGCGGCGACACCGTGACCGGCTCGGTGAACCCGCCCGCGCTGAGCGTCGCCCGGGCGTTCGGGTTGATCCCTTCACCCCGCTGGCAGCCGGGGCGGTCGTCGGCGGTGATCGGCGCGCGCACCGTACCGCCGTCGTCCGGCACCTCGATGGCCAGCTCCAGCGGCCCGTCGACCGGCTCGCAGAACGGCCCGGACCAGTCCAGGCGCAGGCTGGCGTGACCGCCGGCCGGCACGGCGACCACCCGGTTCCGGGCCTCCTCGTTGATGCCGTGCGGGTAGCGCATGGGGATCTCGCGGCCGCCGGCGAGCATCGTGGTGGGTGCCTCGCCGCGCAGGGTGCACTCGGTCTTCGAGGTGTTGCGCAGGTCCACCTCGCCGATGAGCTTGCCGATGGCGGCGTCCCTGCCGCGGGGGGTCTCGCCGCCGGTGCCGGGCCGTCGCCAGTCCGTGAGCCGGCCGGCCAGCTGGGCCGCGCGGCAGGGCTCGCTTCCGGCGGCCGGGGAGCGGGGTCCGGCGGGGCGCCCGTTGAGGTCCGTCGCGGTGATCTTCAGGTCGGCCCAGGGCACGGTGCCGTCGGGGAGCAGGGTGGCGGCGGACTCGGCCGCCGCGGGGTGACCCGGTCGGGCAGCCGGTGCGGCACAGGCCGCCGCGACGGCGAGGACGAGCAGCAGGGGCAGCAGTCGACGCATCCCGCCACCCTCACACACCGGCACGGTGCCGTTCCTGAGTAGCCGGGCTCAGCGCGGCCCGGCCCGCCCCGGCCGGCTCAGCCCTCGGCGAGCAGCTTGTCGCGGACCTCGCGGCGGAGGATCTTCCCGATCTGGGAGCGCGGCAGCTCCTCGACCACCACGACCCGGCGGGGCACCTTGTAGCCGGCGAGGTGCTGCCGGCAGGCCGACCGGACCGACTCCGGGTCCGCGCCCGCTCCCGGGTCGAGGATCACCACGGCGACCACGTCCTCGCCGCCGGCGACGGCGGGCAGGCCGACGGCGGCGGCCTCCCGGACCCCGGCCACCCGGCGCAGCGCCTCCTCCACCTCGGACGGATAGACGTTGAACCCGCCCGTGATGATCAGCTCCTTGATCCGGTCCACCACGGTCACGAAGCCGTCGGCGTCCATGGTGACGATGTCCCCGGTGCGCAGCCAACCGCCGGGCAGCAGCACCTTCGCCGTCTCCTCCGGGCGGTTCCAGTAGCCGGCGAAGACCTGTGGACCCCGGATCAGCAGCTCACCGGGCTGGCCGGCGGGCCGGTCCCGGGTCGGGTCCGACGGGTCGACGATGCGTACCTCGGTGCCCGGGAAGGGCACGCCGACGGTGCCGGGGCGGCGGGTCGGGGCGACCGGGTTGCCGAGGGTGATCGGGGAGGTCTCGGTCATCCCGTACCCCTCGACGAGCAGACCGCCGGTCACCGACTCCCACAGGTCCACCGTGGCCGGCGGGAGCGCCATCGCGCCGGAGATGGCGTACCGGATCGAGGTGAGGTCCACGCCGCGTTCCCGGGCCGCCAGGGCGAGCCGCGCGTAGATCGGCGGGACGGCCGGCAGGAACGTCGGCGGGCGGCGACGGACCGCGTCGAGCACCTGGTCGAGGTCGAAGCGGGGGAAGAGCACCAGGGTGGCGCCGATGCTCACCGCGAAGGTCAGGCACAGCGTCAGCCCGTACGCGTGGAACAGCGGCAGCACCCCGTAGATGGTCTCGGCGCCGTCGCGCAGGCCGGGTACCCACGCCCGGCCCTGCGCGGCGTTGGCCCGCAGGTTGCGGTGGGTCAGGATGGCGCCCTTCGGGACGCCCGTGGTGCCGCCGGTGTACTGCAGCAGCGCGACGTCGCCCACGGCGGGCGCCGGATGGTCGGCGGGCAGCGGCGGCGCGGCCGTGACCAGCGCCGACCAGGCGTGCGTGCCGGGCGCCGGGGCGGTCATCGCGGCGCGGGCGGCGCGCACCTTCGGCAGCGGCAACCGCAGCGCCCAGCGCTTGAGCCGCGGCAGCGCCGCGGTCAGGTCGACCGCGATCACGGTCCGGACCGCGCCGCGGCCGGCGACCAGCGGGGCGACCTTGTCCCAGACCACCGCCACCTCGGCGCCGTGGTCGGTGAGCTGCTGCTCCAGCTCCTGCGCCGTGTAGAGCGGGTTGTGCTCGACCACCACGGCGCCGAGGCGCAGCACCGCGTAGAAGGCGACCACGTGCTGCGGGCAGTTCGGCAGCACCAGGGCGACCCGGTCACCGCGGGCCACGCCCAGCCGGCGCAGCGCCTCGGCCGCGCGGGCCACCTGGTCGGCCAGGTCGGCGTAGGTGGTGGTGGCGCCGAAGAAGTCCAGCGCGATCCGGTCGCCGTACCGGCGGGCGGCGCCGGTCAGCAGGTCGACCAGCGAGCCGTCGGGCGCGGCCACGGTGGCCGGCACGCCCGGGGCGTAGCTGCGGATCCAGGGGCGCTCGGCGGTCGCGTCCATCGCCGTCTCTCCTCGTGGCCGGGGGTGGCCGAGCGGACACGATCGGCCACCACCCGCCAACTTACCAGCTGGTAACCTACGCCGACGTGGCCGCCTCCGGGTGAGCGGCGGCCCGCCGGACCCGGTCGGCCGGGAAGCGGGCCAGACGGGTCAGCGGCGGGACCGCTGCACCGTCCGCCGGCCCCGGACGAAGGCGAGGATGATCACCACGATCACCGCGATCACGCCGATGATGATGAGCCAGCGGACCGCCTCGAGGAACAGTCCGAGCAGGATGAGGATCGCGGCGATGACGCCGATCACCCAGAGCAGTGCGCGCATGTCCGACCTCCCGTGCAGACGGCAGGCCACCGGCCTTCCCGTTCCGGGCCGGACCATGCCCGGCGACTGATCAGAAGCGGGCCACGTAGACGGTGTTCGCGGCCTCCCGGCCCTGCAACGGGTTGGGGAAGCGGACCACGTGCGCCACCGAGGTCGGGAACACCGTGGTCAGCACCCGCTGGAACGCCTGGTCGGGTGGATCGTTCGACCAGAGCGCGAACACCCCGTCCGGGTGCAGCAGCGCGGCCAGCCGGCGCAGGCCGTCGACCGTGTAGAAGTCGGCGTGGCTGGGATGCAGCACCTGGCGGGGGGAGTGGTCCACGTCGAGCAGCACGGCGTGGAACCGCCGGCCCGGCGACTCCGGGTCGAAGCCCGTTCCGGCGGCGACCGCGGCGAAGAAGTCGGCCTGGACGAACCGCGTCCGCGGGTCGGCGGCCAGCCCGGCGGTGAACGGCAGCAGGTCGCGGCGGTGCCAGTCGATCACGTCCTCGATCGCCTCGACCACCAGCAGGTTGCGCACCCGGGGATCCTCGAGCGCGGTGCGCGCGGTGTAGCCGAGGCCGAGCCCACCCACCACCACGTCCAGCGGCTGTTCGCCGAGCGGGGCCAGCCCGAGCCGGGCCAGTTCGATCTCCGCGACCGGGAAGAGGCTGGACATCAGGAACTCGTCGTCGAGCTTGACCTCGTACACGTCGACGTCCAGCGACGGGTCGCGGCGCCGGCGCAGGCTGATCTCGCCGATCGGGGTCTCCCGCCAGGCCAGTTCCTCGAATCGTGCGCCCACCCGGTGGTCCTCTCCGCCGTTCCGTCACCGGATGGTATCGGCCCGCCCGGTCCGCGCGCGGTCTTCCCCCGCGCCCGGCGTTGCCCGTCCGGTCCGCGCGCGGTTCTCCGCCGCGCCCGGCATTGCCCGGCCGGTTCCGGGTACGCCAACGGCTCCCGCTCGGCGCGGCGACGGCGGGCCGTCGCGGGGCGAGGAGAGGAGCGCGAGGTGGCGGAGATGCTGGCCGGACGGCTGCACGTGGGCGAGCGGGCGCTGCGGATGGAGTCCGTACCGGTGCCCGAACCCGGTCCCGGGCAGGTCCGGATCAAGGTGGCCGCAGCCGGGGTGTGCCTGTCCGACGTGCACCTCATCGACGGCACCCTCACCCCGCTGCACCTGCCCGGCGACGTGGTCACGCTCGGTCACGAGGTGGCCGGGGTGGTGGACGCCCTCGGCGACGGCGTGACGGGCTGGCAGCCGGGCCAGCGGGTGCTGCTCCAGGCGGGGGAGCGGGACCGGCGCGGAACCCTGCTCACCCGGGGCGTCGACTACGACGGTGGGTGGGCCGAGTACGCGCTGGCCCGCGAGGACACGGTCGTGCTGATCCCCGACGCGATGCCCTTCGAGCACGCCTGCATCGTCCCCGACGCGGTCTCCACTCCGTGGGCGGCGGTGACCGACACCGCGCGTACCCGGCCGGCGGAGGCGGTCGGGGTGTGGGGCGTCGGCGGGCTGGGCGCGCACGCGGTGCAGTTGCTGCGGCTGGTCGGGGCGGCGCCGATCCTCGCGGTGGATCCGCTGCCGGCGGCCCGGGAGCGGGCGCTGACCCTCGGCGCCGACCTGGCGCTGGACCCGAAGGACGACGGCTTCCGGGACGCGGTGCTGGAGTTCACCGCGGCCCGCGGCCTGGACGTCGCGTTCGACTTCGCCGGCGCCACCCCGGCCCGAGAACAGGCCATGACCGTGCTCGGCGCGCAGGGCCGGTTGGTGCTCACCGGCATCGCCAACCAGCCGGTCGCCATCCCGTCGGACAGCCGGTTCAACTACAGCCGGCAGGCGGTGCTCGGCCACTACGGCTCGTCGGCGGAACACGTCGAGCAGCTGGTGGCGCTGGCCGGGCTGGGCCGCTTCGACCTGACCGCCTCGATCAGCGACGTGCTGCCGCTGGCCGACGCGGCGGAGGCGGTGCGCCGGGTGCGGGACAAGCAGGGCGACCCGATCCGGCTGGTCCTCCGCCCGTGAGCCGGGTCGCCCGGGGTGCGTCAGTCGGCCGAGCGGGTGGCGACGACGACCGTGTCGAGGGCGTCCACGCTGCCGCCGTCGCCGGTGGGCACCGGGCGGCGGGCCGTCTCGGCGCGCCGGATGCGCAGCCCGGCGAGCCCGTCGACGACCGTCTCCGGGGTGAGCAGCACCGCCGGATCCTGCGGCCCGCCGATGCCGCCGCGCAGGTTGGCCAGGTCGTGCCCGACCACGACGAGGGTGCCGCCGGGCCGCAGCGCCTGCCGGGCCGAGTCGAGCACGCCGGCCAGCGCCGGGGCGGGCAGGTGCAGGTAGCTGATCAGCACCAGCTCGTAGCTGCCCGGCACCGGCCGGTACGCGGTGACGTCCGCGACCCGCCACTCGACCGGCACGCCCCGCGCGGCGGCCAGTTCCCGGCCCCGCTCGACGGCCACCGGCGAGAAGTCCACGGCGGTGACCCGCCAGCCCTGCTCGGCCAGCCAGACCGCGTTGCGTCCCTCCCCGGCGGCCAGGTCGAGCGCGGCGCCGGGGGGTAACCCGGCGACCGACTCGACGACGAAGCGGTTCGGTTCAGCGCTCCACACCAGTCCCGACGTGTTCGCGTACCGGGCGTCCCAGGCGCTGCTGTCCACTGTGTTCCCTCCTCCGGCGGCGCACCCCCGCCACCGTGACCGTACCGGCTACGGCAAGCGCTCCCACGACAACGAGGCCGAGTGCCGGACGTGGCGGCAGTTGCTGGGCGAGGACGAAGACGCCCATCACCACGACGAACCAGCCGAACGCCTGGCGCAGCAGCGCCGCGGGGATCTTCCCGGCGAGCCGCCCGCCGAGGAAACTGCCGGCGACGGCGGCCGCGGTGACCGCGAGCGCGAGACCCCAGTTGATGCTCACGCTGGACAGGTAGCCGGCGAGTCCGGCGAAGGACTTCATGGCGATGACCACCAGGGAGGTGCCGACGGCGACCGGCATCGGCAGGCCGCCGAGCAGGGCCAGGGCGGGCACCACCAGGAAGCCGCCGCCCGCGCCGACCAGGCCGGTGACCAGTCCCACCACGATCCCGTCCAGGATCACCCGGGCCGCCGGCAGCTCGTGCGGCGCCGGGCGGCCCTCGGTGGCGCGCCGGCCGCGGATCATCGCGACCGCGGTGGCCAGCATCATCAGGGCGAAGCCGGTGAGCAGGAGCCCGGCCGGGACGAACGCGGCCAACCGGCCGCCGGCGTAGGCGCCGGTCATGCCGGCCAGGCCGAAGATCAGACCGGTGCGCCAGCGGACCCGCCCGGCGCGGGCGTGCGGCAGCACGCCGACCGCGCTGGTGGCGCCGACGACGAGCAGGGAGGTGGCGATCGCCTCCTTGGCCGGCAGGTCGGCCACGTACACCAGCAGCGGCACGGCGAGGATCGACCCGCCGCCGCCGAGCAGGCCGAGGCTGACGCCGATCAGGACGGCCAGCCCGACGGTCAGCAGCAGCGTGCCGGTCACGGTCGCCCCGCCGTTCCGTCGCGCAACTGGCCGACGATGCTGTCCAGGTCGCAGCTGGCCCCGCGGTTGTACGGCAGCTTGCTCAGCAGCATGCCCATCGCGCAGGTGTTGCTGAGCGCGGCGAAGGTGAGCCCGGCGCCGATGAAGCCCGCGACCCACTTGAGGCCGGGGACGAGGACCGAGCCGAGGACGCTGAGCAGGACGATCGAGCCGGCGACCAGGCGGACCTGCCGCTCCAGGTCCCACCGCGGCGCGCCCTGCCGGACCGGCGCGCCCTGCCGGACCGGCGCGTTCGTCGCCTGCCAGGCCAGCATCCCGCCGTCGAGGACCTTCAGGTTCGGCAGGCCGACCCCGGCGAGCGTCTGCCCGGCCTGGGTGGCGCGGGCGCCCGAGCGGCAGATCAGCACCACGTCCTCGTCGAGGTGGGCGCGTAGCTCCTCGCGGTGCTCCTTGAGCAGGTCCAGCGGGACGTTGTAGGCGCCGGGGATGTGCACGGTCTCGAACTCGGCGGGGGTGCGTACGTCGAGCAGGCGGGGGGCGCGCCCGGCGTCGATCAGCTCCCGTAGGCCGGCGGCGTCCAGGGTGGCCGGGCGGGCAGTCTCGGAGGTGCTCATATCGCCTCTTTCTGGGATGAATGACTTGAATTACTGGCAGGGCGGAGTGCCGGCCGGCACGCGGCGCGCCGGCCGGAGGCCCCGGGCCTGGGTCAGGCGTTGTCGGTGATGGCGACGCCGGCCGCGGCGGCCGTGCCGAACGCGTCGTCGATGACGACGACCTCGCGGCCGGCGTTGGCCAGCAGTGACGCGGCGGCGGTGGCGCGGTAGCCGGAGCCGCAGTGCACCCAGACCGCGCCGGCCGGCACGTCGGCGAGCCGCGTGGGCAGGTCGGGCAGCGGGATGTGGACCGCGCCCTCGACGTGGCCGGCCCGCCACTCGTTGGTCATCCGGACGTCGAGCACGACGTCGGGCGCGGGCAGCCCGGCCGGGACGGCGCCGGCGCGGGCCGCCGCCAGGGCCGGGAAGTCGGCCATCCGCAGCTCGCGGAGCTGGTCGGGCCCGTTCGCCCACCGGTCGGCCGGGCCGGTGGCCTGCGCGGCCGGCCGGTCGATGCCGATCCGGACCAGCTCCCGCTGGGCGTCGGCGACCTGCTCCGGGGTCTCCGCCAGCAGGGTGATCGGGGTGCCCCAGTCGATCAGCCAGCCCAGCCAGGTCGACATCGGGCCGTCGAGCCCCAGGCTGACCGTGCCGGCCAGGTGCGCGGCCGCGTACGCCTTGCGGTGTCGCAGGTCCACCACCCACTCGCCGGCGGCGATCCGGTCCCGGAGTTCGGCGGCGTCGGCCCGGGTGACCGGGGTGAGGTCGACCGGCGCGGGCCCGGCGCCGTTCGCCACGCCCATGTGGGCGTAGTAGGCCGGGTACGCGTCCAGGCCGGCGAGGGTCTGGCTGACGAACTCGTCCGCGGCCAGCCGCAGCACCGGGTTGGCCTGCTTCTCCCGCCCGATCGTGGAGTCGGGGGCGTCGGCCTGGCTGGCCGAGCAGAAGCTGCCGAAGCCGTGGGTGGGCCACACCTGCGCCCCGTCGGGCAGCAGGTCGGCCAGCCGCCGGGCCGAGGCGTGCTGGTGCTGGGCCAGTTCGTGGGCGTGCTGCTGGCCGAGCAGGTCGGTGCGTCCGGTGGTGCCGAACAGCAGGGAGCCACCGGTGAAGACGCCCGCCGGCTGCCAACCGCCGTCGGTGGCCTCGTCGAGGACGTACGACAGGTGGTGGAAGGTGTGGCCGGGCGTGCCGATCACCCGCAGCCGCAGCGCGTCGGAAACGGGCACGGTGTCCCCGTCGGCGACCGGTGTCCGGTCGAAGCCGACCTGGTCGGCGGCGGCGACCAGGTAGTGGGCGCCGGTGATCCGGGCGAGTTCCAGGCCACCGGAGACGTAGTCGTTGTGCAGGTGGGTTTCCACCACGTGGGTGATTCGTACCCCCTTGGCCCCGGCCAGGTACAAGATCCGGTCGATGTCGCGCTGGGGGTCGACCACGATCGCCACCCGGCCATCGGCGGCCAGGTAGCTGCGGTCGCCCAGCGAGGACGTCGCGATCACGGACACCTCGACTGCCATGTGCGTTGTTCCCTTCTGTATACCCCCGGGGGTATGTGGTGGACAGATTTCGACCTGGGTTCACGGGTGCGGAATGACCCGCCCCCGTCGCGATCACGCGTTAGGGGCGGGGGTGGGGATCCTCGGTCAGGCCAGGGCGAGGAAGAGCTTCTCCAGCTCCTCCTCGGTCATCTCGGGCTCCTCGCCCCGGTCCCGGGCCGCGCCGCAGTGCCGCATCCCGGATGCGATGATCTTGAAGCCGGCCCGGTCGATCGCCTTGGAGACCGCGGCGAGCTGGGTCAGCGCCGCCCGGCAGTCCTCGCCGTTCTCCATCATCTCGATCACGGCGTTGAGCTGACCTCGGGCTCGCTTGAGCCGGTTCAGCGCGTCGCTGGTCATCTCGGGTTGAAGCTTCACGGCACTACCTCCTGCGTCCGAACATACCCCAGGGGGTACCAGCCTCGCCAGTGTCATACCCCTACGGGTATCCCCAACACCGGGGGATGCTGGCCGATTCCCGCCGTCCCGGCGGACCGGATTCCCGGCAACGCGCCCATTCCGGGCGGCATGATGTCCAGCGAGGGGGAACAGAAGCATGAGCTACGCGATGACCGTCCGCCTGTCCGCCGGGTTCACCCCGACCGTGGATCGCGTCCGGGCGGCCCTGAAGGATCAGGGCTTCGGAGTGCTGACCGAGATCGACCTGCGCGCGACACTGCGCGACAAGCTCGGGGTCGACCTGCCGGAGTACGTCATCCTCGGCGCCTGCAACCCGCCCCTGGCACACCGCGCGGTGCGGGCGGACCCGGCGATCGGCCTGCTCCTGCCGTGCAACGTCGTGGTCCGCGCCGAAGGGCCGGACAGCACGCTGGTGCAGGCCATGGACCCGCAGGTGATGGTGCAGGTCAGCGACGCGCCCGAGCTGCGGGCGGTCGCCGACGAGGCCACCGCCCGGCTGTGTGCCGCGCTGGACGCGCTGACCGACTGAGCCGCGTCGCCGGGCCCGCCACAGAGCCGCGCCCGGGAGCGCGGACGGATCCCCGCGCCCCGCGTCCGGCAGCGTCAGCGACCGGCGCTGCTTCCGGCCGGCAGCTGTTCCCCGGTGCCGCACGGCTCATGTGGGAATGTCGATGCACCCGGATGGGTTAAGCTCGAACGTAGATACCCCCTGGGGTATACGGATTCGAGGAGGAAGCATGCGAGAGGTCGACCTGGCGGAGTTCGCGGCTGCGCACGCCGACGGCGCCGTCGCCGTGGACGTACGGGAACCGTTCGAGTACGTCGAGGGGCACGTGCCCGGCGTCCGCTCGGTGCCGCTGGCCCAGTTGCCGACGGTGGTCGGGGAGTTGCCGCGCAACCGGCCGGTCTACGTGATCTGCGCCAGCGGCAGCCGGAGTCTGTCCGCCGCACAGTTCCTGGCCCGGGCCGGTGTCGATGCCCGCTCCGTCCGGGGCGGCACCGGCGGGTGGGCCCGCAGTGGCCGTCCCGTCGTGACCGGGGCCGACACCCGCTGAGCTGAGCCGGGCCGGTGATCCCGGAAGGGCGGGATTCTGGGCCATGAATACCCCCAGGGGTATACGTGATCGATAAATGCATCGCCAGTCACCACTGTGAAGGAGTTCGGCACCATGTTGTTCACCCAGTACTACCTGGACTGCCTGTCCCAGGCGTCGTACCTGATCGCCGACGACACCACCGGGCGGGCGGTGCTCGTCGACCCGCGCCGGGACATCGAGGAGTACCTGACCGATGCCCGGGCACACGGCCTGACCATCGAAGGGGTGATCAACACTCACTTCCACGCCGACTTCCTCGCCGGTCACCTCGAAGTGGCCGCGGCCACCGGCGCGTGGATCGGCTACGGGCACCGGGCGGAGACGGAGTACCCGAGCCGCAAGCTCGCCGACGGCGAGCGGATCAGCCTCGGCGACGTGACGCTCGAAATCATGGAGACCCCCGGACACACCCCGGAATCGATCAGCATCCTCGTCTACGAGCACGCCACCGACCCGGTGCCGTACGGGGTGCTCACCGGCGACGCGCTCTTCATCGGCGACGTGGGCCGGCCCGACCTGCTCGCCTCGCTCGGCGCCACCGCCGACGACCTCGGCCGGATGCTCTACGACAGCGTTCAGCACAAGCTGATGGGCCTCCCCGACGAGGTCCGGGTCTTCCCGGCGCACGGCGCCGGCTCGGCCTGCGGGAAGAACCTCTCCACCGAGCGGCAGTCCACCATCGGCGAGCAGCGCCGCACCAACTACGCCTGCGCCCCGATGAGCGAGGAGCGGTTCCTCGCCCTGGTCACCGGGGGGCAGCCGGCCGCGCCCGGCTACTTCGCCTTCGACGCCGTGCTCAACCGCAAGGCCCGCGAGCTGTTCGACCACAGCCGGGCCCCGCGCCCGCTCGATGCCGCCGAGCTCGCCCGGGAGCGCGCCGAGGGCGCCGTGGTGGTGGACGCCCGCGACCCGCACGAGTTCGCCACCGGGCACATCCGGGGGGCGATCAACATCCCGGCCGACGGCCGGTTCGCCGAGACCGCGGGCAGCGTGATCGCGCCGGACCGCAAGGTGCTCGTGGTGGCCCCGCAGGACCGGGAGGAGGAGATCGTCGTACGCCTCGCCCGGATCGGGTTCGATCACGTCGTGGGCTACCTGCGCGAGCCCGAGGGCGCGTTCCTCGAGATGGTTGCCGAGATGACCCGGGCCAGCCGGGTCACCGCCACCGAGTTGCGCGCGGCGCTGGACACCGCCACCGCGCCCGTGGTGCTGGACGTCCGTAACGCTGGGGAGCGGGAGCAGGGCGCCGTCGACGGCTCGCTGCACATCCCGCTCGCCGAGCTGTCCCGCCGCCTCGACGAGGTGCCGGCCGACCGCCCGGTCGTGGTGCACTGCGCCGGCGGGTACCGCTCCTCGGTCGCGGCCAGCCTGCTGCGCAACGCCGGCCGGGCCGACGTCTCCGACCTGCTCGGCGGCTACGGCGCCTGGCAGGGCCTGCACGCCGCCATCTGACCCACCCGAATCGCCGGGTGACCGGGGCAGCCGCCCCGGTCACCCGCCTGATGTCAGGAGACGAGATGACGGCCACCTCCGTCGCGCCCCGGCTGGGCCTGCGGGCGAACGTGGCCCAGTTCCTCCTGCTCGTCGCGGTCAACGCCCTGGTGGGTGGCCTGCTCGGTACCGAGCGCACGGTGCTGCCGCTGCTCGGCGAGCGCGACTTCCAGCTGACCGCCTACACCGCCGCCCTGACCTACATCCTCGCCTTCGGCGCCACCAAGGCGGTCACCAACCTGTTCGCCGGCACGCTCTCCGACCGGTACGGCCGCAAGCCGGTCCTGCTGGCCGGTTGGCTGGCCGCGATCCCGGTGCCGTTGCTGCTCATCTGGGCACCGAGCTGGGGCTGGGTGGTCGCCGCCAACGTGCTGCTCGGCGTCAACCAGGGGCTGGCCTGGTCGACCACCGTGATCATGAAGATCGACCTGGTCGGGCCGCGCCGGCGCGGCCTCGCCATGGGGCTCAACGAGGCCGCCGGCTACCTCGCGGTGGCCGGCACCGCGCTGGCCACCGGTGCCCTGGCCGCCCGCTACGGGCTGCGGCCCGCGCCGTTCCTGCTCGGTGCCGCGTACGTCGCGGTGGGCCTGGGGCTGTCCGCCCTGCTCGTCCGGGAGACGCGCGGCCACGCCGACCATGAGGCGGCCAACCACCAGGGGAGCGCCTACCACGCCGACCTGAGCACGCGGCGGATCCTGGGCCTGGTCAGCTGGCGCGACCCGGCCCTCAGCTCGGCAAGTCAGGCGGGCCTGGTGAACAACCTCAACGACGGGCTCGCCTGGGGGCTCTTCCCGGTACTCTTCGCCGCGGCCGGGCTCTCCCTGCCCCGGATCGGAGTGCTGGCGGCCCTCTACCCCGCGGTGTGGGGGCTCGGCCAACTCGTCACCGGACCGCTCTCCGACCGGGTCGGCCGCAAGCCCTTCATCGTGGCCGGGATGCTGACCCAGGCCGGTGCGCTCGGGCTGATCGCCGGCGCCTCCGGGTTCGCCGGCTGGGCGGCCGGCGCCGTGCTGCTCGGCGCCGGCACCGCGATGGTGTATCCCGCGCTGCTGGCGGCGGTCGGGGACGTCGCCCACCCGGCGTGGCGCGCCCGCGCCGTGGGCGTCTACCGGCTCTGGCGGGACGGCGGCTTCGCGGTGGGCGCGCTGTCGGCCGGACTCCTCGCGGACCTCGTCGGCATCCGGGGCGCCACCTGGGCGGTGGCCGGACTCACCGCCCTGTCCGGCCTGCTCGTCGCGGTGCGGATGTACGAGACCCACGTCCGGCCCTGAGCCGGACACGCAGGGTCCACCACGGATAGACGGAGCGCTATCCTGTCCGCCGACGAACCAGGCGGAAGGGACCCGATGCCGTCGCGGCAGGACCAGCTCCACTCGTACCAGTTCACCGTGCAGCGGGCGGTCGCGGCGCTGGTGATGCGGGAGACCGACCCCGCGCAGTCGCCGTTCCGGCGGCTGGCCGGAGCGGGCCTGGCCAGCGTGCTGGTCGCGGTGATCGCGCTCGGCGGGGTCGCCCTGTACGGCCTCTTCGCCGGCGGCGGCAGCGGCTGGCGCGACCCCGGGGCGGTGATCGTCGAGAAGGAGTCCGGCGCGCGGTTCGTCTATCGGCAGGACAAGCTGCACCCGGTGCTCAACTACGCCTCCGCGCTGCTGATCATCGGGGCGGAGCAGCCGCGGACCGTGCTGGTCTCCCGGCGCTCGATCGAGGGCGTGCCGCGCGGCCTGCCGCTCGGCATCGCCGACGCGCCGGACTCGCTGCCCGCCGCCGGCCGGCTCGCCACCGGCCCCTGGACGGTGTGCTCCCTCGCCCCGGCCGAGTCGGGACGCGCCGGGGCCCGCTCCGCGCTGCTGATCGGACGGGAAGCCACCGGCGGCCGCCCGCTCGGCGACCAGGGACTGCTGCTGCGGCACCCGGACGGCAGCCTGCACCTGCTCTGGCACGACCGCCGCTACCTGCTGCGCGACCCCGACCGGGTGCTCGCCGCGCTCGCCGCGACCCGGGCCCGGGCCGTGGCGGTGGCCGCCGCGCTGCTCAACACCGTGCCGGCCGGGGCCGACCTGGCCCCGCCGGCGCTGCCCGGCCTGGGCAGGCCGTCCGACCGGGTCGGCGGCGCCACCATCGGCGACGTCTACCTGGTGCGCAACTCCGGCGGCGGCCGCCAGTACGCGGTCGCCGAGCGGGACGGCCTGGCTGGCATCACCGAGTTCCAGGCCGCCCTGCTGCTCGCCCGCACCGGGCAGGACGACCCGAAACCGATCACACTCGGGCGCTTCGCCGCCCTGCCGAAGGTCTCCGACCGGGCACCCGGCGGCCCGGCCGCGCCGCCGGCCGTACCGCCCCGGCTGGCCACCGGCGACGGCGGCGCGCTCTGCGCCCGCGCCGCCGACGACACCGGCGTACGCGAGGTCCGCGTCGGCGTCACCCCGCCGGACCTCTCCGCCGCCGCCCCGACCGCGGCCAACCACGGTGGCCGCGTCGACCGGGTGGTGGTCGCGCCCGGCCGGGGCGCGGTGGTCGAGTCGGTCGCCGCGCCGGGCGCCACCGGCGGCGCGGTCAGCGTGGTCACCGACCTGGGTCGGCGGTACGTGCTCACCGGCGGCGACGTGCTCGGCATGCTCGGCTACGCCGGCGTCCGGCCGCTCCGGCTGCCGGCGAGCCTGGTCAGCCTCGTCCCCGCCGGCAGCCCGCTGGACCCGGCCGCGGCCCGCGCCGTCGCCGCGCCGGCCTGACCGGCCGGCCGCGGGCGGGCGTCCGGGGCGGGCATCCGGAGTGCCGGCTGCTGCGGTGTGGCCGGCTCAGGCCGGCTTACGCAGGACCGTCACCGCCCAGTCGGCGTCGTCGTGCCAGGGGCGCAGGTCCCAGGTGGCGAAGCGGTGCTCCAGCCGGAGGCCGGCCGCCGCCGCGTGGGCGTCGAGGTCGGCGAGCGGATAGCCGCGCCCGGTGTCGAAGCCGACCACCACCAGGCCGTCCGGCCGGACGTGCGCGGCGACCCGGGCCAGCACGTCCGGCTCGGTGCCGGGTGCGACGAAGACCATCACGTTGCCGGCGATCAGCGCGGCGTCGAACGGCTCGGGTTCGCCCTGGGCGGCCAGGTCCAGCTCAGCCAGGTCGGCGACGAGGAAACGCGGGCCGGGGTGGTCGACCCGGGCGGCCTCGATCAGCGCCGGGTCGGCGTCCACCCCGACCGCGGTGTGTCCGCGCGCGGCCAGGGCGGCGGCGACCCGGCCGGTGCCGGTGCCGGCGTCGAGGATCCGGGCGCCCGGCGCCACCAGGGCGTCCAGCAGCCGGGCCTCGCCGGCCAGGTCCGCCCCCTCGGCCGCCAGTTGGCGGAACCGGTCGATGTACCACTGCGAGTGTCCCGGCTTGGTCTCCGTCACCCAACGCGTCGGCTTGCCCATCCGGCCACCGTAGCTGATCTTGCTGGTTGGCCGCGCGTCGACGGCAAGGTCGATCACCCCTTCTCGGCGCCGCTGGTCAGCCCCTCGGTGAGCAGCCGTTCGCTGGCGAAGAAAAGGATCACGATGGGCAGGGTGAGGATCACCGATCCGGCCATCAGCACCGTCTTGGGCACCTCCACCCCGTCGGAGAGCAGCGACAGCCCCAGCGACACGGTCCACCGGTTCGGCCGGTCCACGAGGAAGAGCAGCGCGAAGAGGAACTCGTTCCAGGCGATCATGAAGTCGTAGAGCGCGACCGCCATGACCGACGGGGCGGCGAGCGGGAGGCTGACCCGCCGGATGATGCCGAGCCGCCCGGCCCCGTCGATCGCGGCGGACTCCTCCAGGCTGACCGGGATGGTCTCGAAGTAGTTCTTGAGCATGTAGACCGAGACCGGCAACGTCTGCGAGATGTAGACCAGCACCAGCCCGACCAGCGACCCGCGCAGCCCGGCCCGGGTGAAGACCACGAAGAGCGGAATCGCGATGACGATCGAGGGGAACAGGTAGACCGCCAGGAACAGCGCGCTGACCTGCCGCCGGCCGAAGAACCGCAGCCGGGCGACCGCGTACGCGCCGGGGATGGCGACCAGCAGCGTGAGCACGGTGGCGGAGAGCGCCACGATGCCGCTGTTGCGGATGAAGGCGAGGAAGCCCTGCCCGCCGTCCTCGACCGACCGGAGCACCTCGGCGTACGTGTCGACGGTCAGCTCGCCGAGCGGCACCAGCAGTGACCCCGGGTCGAGCAGCAGCCGCTCGATGGGGCGTACCGAGAGCACCAGCATGTACCAGAACGGCAGCAGGGTGACGAGCAGGAAGACGGCGATCACCAGCCGGCGCAGCCAGCGCAGGCTGACCGTCTCGACCCGGTCCCGGTCCATCACGCCTCCTCCCGTCGTCCGGTGAAGAAGCGCAGGTAGATCACCACGAACACGATCAGCACCAGGGCCAGCACGACCGCCTGCGCCGCCGCCGCGCCGATGTCGGTGCGCGCGGTGAGGAACTGGTAGACCCGGACGCTGACCACTTCGGTGCCGGCCGCGCCGCCGGTGAGCAGGTAGACGTCGTCGAACTTGTTGAAGGTCATGATGAACCGGAGCACCCCGAGCAGCGCGATCACCGGCATGAGCTGGGGCAGCAGGATGTGCCGGAAGCGCTGGGTCGGGGTGGCCCCGTCCACCCGGGCCGCCTCCTCGAGCTCGGCCGGCACCGCCTGGAGCCGGGCCAGCAGGAACAGGAACGCGAACGGGAAGTACCGCCACGCCTCGAACGCGATGACCGTCCAGAGCGCGGTGGACTCCTGCGACAGGAAGGGGATCGGTTCGTCCCAGCCGAGGAAGCGCCGGCCCCAGTCGTTGACGATGCCGAGCTGCGGGTCGAGCATCACCTGCCAGACGAACGCCATCGCCACCACCGGGGCCACGTACGGCAGCAGCATCGACGCGCGTACGACGGTGCGGCCCCGGAACGGCCGGCGGACGACCAGCGCGGCGACCAGGCCGACGAGGATCGAGCCGGCGGTGCCGCCGAGGCTGTAGAGGACGGTCGTCCAGAGCGTGTCGGCGAAGCCGGGGGTGTGCAGCACCCGGTCGATGTTGTCCAGGGTGAACTCGCCGAACAGGCCGGTCCGGCGCAGCGTGGCCAGGCGTACCCGCTGGAAGGCCAGCACCACGGTCCAGACGATGGGGATGCCGATCACCGCCACCACGACGAGCAGGGTGGGGGTGACCAGCGCGAGCCCGGCGCGGGACTCGCGGCGGCGCAGGGTGAGCGGGCGTCTGCCGGGGCGGGGCCGCTCCCGGGTGGGGGAGCGGCCGGCCTCCGGCGTGGTGGTGGTCAATTGACGCCCTTGGCGATCGCCTCGACGTCCTTCTTCGCCCGGCCCGCGGCCGCGGCGGCGTCGGACTTCCCGGCGATCACGTCCGCGAGCGCCTTCGGCACGGGCAGCTCGCCGAGGATCGCACCGACCAGCTTCCCCTGGCCCTGCGACAGCCCCCACCGCTGGAAGGTGTCCGGGCTCTTGCGCAGGGTGTCGAGGACGTCCTCGCCGTAGACCGCGGCGAGCGGTTGCTTGCGGTCCACCCCGGCCTGGCTCGTGTTCCAGGCGGTGAGGAACTTCTGCTTGTCCTCGGCGGTGCCGGTACGCGCCGGGAAGCGGCCCTCCGGTGACATGCCGAACCAGCGCGGGTAGCCGTCGGAGAGCATGTACTCCACGAAGGACGTCGCCGGGTCGGCCGCGCCGTCGAGCACCGCCCAGGAGCTGATCTCGCCGTACTGTGCCGGCTCGGTGCCGTTGGGACCCTTGATCGCGGTGACGAAGCCGCTGTTCTTGGCCAGCCACGCCGGGTCGGACTGGCACTGCGGGCAGGTCGGCTTGGCGTCGTTGCGCAGCCCGGCCAGCTCGTCGAGGATGAACGGCGACCAGATCAGCATGGCCGCCTTGCCGGCGAAGTAGGTGGCCCGGGTGGTGTCCACGTCCTGCGCGCCCTTGACCGAGTGGTCGCGCATCAGCTCGCCGAAGAAGCGGAACGCCTCGACGCACTCGGGGGAGTCCAGCTTCACCGCCCCGGAGTCGTCGGTGAGCTGGCAGTTGTTGGCCAGGGCCAGGTGCTCGAAGGTCTGCTGGGTGAAGACGTCGCCGGGGGCGGTCGCCGCGGTGATGCCGGCGACGCCGCCGGTGTTCAGCTTCGCCGCCGCGGTGGCGATCTTCTCGTACGTGTCGGGGGCGGGCAGGCCGGCGGCGGCGAACAGGTCCTTGCGGTAGACCAGCAGTTGGCCCCACCCGTCGCTGGGCACCGCGAGCTGCTTGCCGTCCTCGCTGGTCAGGTCGAGTGCCCGGGGCGAGAAGGTGGCCCTGCCGAGTTTGTCGACGATCCGCCGGTTGGCGTCCGGCTCCAGCAACTCGTTGCCGGCGAGGGTGCGGACACCGGCGAGCGGGACCGAGCCGACCACGTCGGGCAGGTCCCCGGCGGCGGCACTGGAGGCGATGAGCGCGGGGAACTGGTCCTCGTTCACGGTGACCAGATTGACCTTGACGCCGGTCTTGGCGGTGTAGTCGGCGATGATGGCCTTGGTGGCGTTCACCCGATCCGCGACGTCCTCCAGGCTCCAGACGGTTATCTGGGAACTGTCGGATTTCGGATCGTCGTCACCGCAGGCCAGCAGGGTTGTCCCGGCAACTGCCACGATCAGGGCGGAGGCGAGGATTCGTATCGAGGGCGATGACATCGGTGGCACTCCTCTCGAAGGGTACATCGGGGATCCAACCCCCTCGATTGATCATTTACAAGACATTCACCAATATTTCGATTTAGAATCGGGGTCGGCACTTCCCTCGGAGCGACGCCATGGCCAACTGGGTTGTCTCGCTGGCCGGGCCCCGGCGCGTGAGCCTGGAGCCCTGCCCCCCGGACCCGCTCGGCCCGGGCCAGGTCCGCGTCCGCACCTGCTACTCCGGCATCTCCGCCGGCACCGAGCTGACCCTCTACCGGGGCAGCAATCCCCGGCTCAGCAAGGACTGGGACGACACCGCCCGGCTGTTCGTGCCCCGGCAGGCCGCGCCCGCGTACCCGGTGGTCGGCTTCGGCTACGAGGAGGTCGGCGAGGTCGTCGAGGTTGCCCCCGATGTCCCCGACCGCCACCCCGGGCAGCTGGTCTGGGGAATCTGGGGTCACCGGGCCGAGGCCGTCGTGGCCGCCGCCGCGGTCACCCCGCTCGCCCCCGGCCTCGACCCCCTCGCCGCCGTCTTCGCCCGTCCCGGCGCCATCGCGTTGACCGCGGTACTCGCCGGCGACCTGCACCTCGGCGACTGGGTCGGGGTCTTCGGGCAGGGCGTGATCGGGCTGCTGGGCACCCGACTCGCCGTCCTCTCCGGCGCGCGGGTCGTCGCCGTCGACCGGGTGCCGACCCGGCTGGAGCACGCCGTCCGGCTCGGCGCCCGGCTGGTCGTCGACGCCACCACCGACTCGGCCGCCGCAGTGCTGCGCGCGACCACCGCCGGACGCGGCGCCGACGTCTGCCTGGAGCTGTCCGGGTCGTACCCGGCCCTGCACGAGGCCATCCGCGCCACCACCCACGCCGGCCGCGTCGTCGCCGCCGGCTTCTACCAGGGGTACGCCCACGGGCTGGGACTCGGCGAGGAGTTCCACCACAACCGGATCCAGCTGGTGGCGGCCCAGGTCTCCGGGCCCACCCCGGCACCCGGCACGGCCGGCCGGTGGACCGGGCCCCGGATCGCCCACACCTTCATGGACCTGGTGGCCGAGGGCAGCGTCGACCCGCTGCCGCTGGTGAGCCACGTCGTCGACGCGGGCGCGGTGGCCGACGCCCTCGCGCTGCTCGACCGCGGTGACGGTGACGTCCTCCAAATGGTGCTGAGGTTCTAACATGACCATCCCCCTCGCCTGCCAGGAGCAGCTGCTCCCCGGCGCCGGCCTGACCGACAAGTACGCCCTCGCCGTCTCCCTCGGCTACCAGGGCATCGAACTGCGCGGCCGGGGTGACCTGGCCTTCGCCCGGCGGCTGCCGGAGCTGCGCCGGGCCCGCGCCGAGGGCGTGGTCATGCCGACCGTCTGCGTCGAGATGGACCACTTCATCGGCGACTTCGACCCGGCGCGCTCCCGCGACGCGGTACGCAACCTGCGCTCCCAACTCTCGGTCATCGCCGAACTGGGCGGGATCGGCGCGATGACCCCCGCCGCCTGGGGCATGTTCTCCCGCCGCCTGCCGCCGTTCGAGCCGCCCCGCCCGCCCGAAGGCGACCGGCAGGTGCTCGTCGACGCCCTCGGCGAACTCGGCGAGCACGCCCGCGCCGAGGGGGTCAGCCTCTTCCTGGAACCCCTCAACCGGTACGAGGACCACATGGTCAACCGGCTCGACGAGGCGGTCGCCCTGTGCCGGGCCGTCGGCCTGCCCTCGGTCCGCGTCGTCGCCGACACCTTCCACATGAACATCGAGGAGGACGACGTCCACGCGGCGCTGCGCGCCGCCGCGCCGTGGCTGGGACACGTACAGGTCAGCGACTCCAACCGGTACCAGCCCGGGGCCGGGCACCTGGACTGGGCGGCGCTGCTGGGCACCCTCGACGACCTCGGCTACCCCGGCTGGCTGGCGCTGGAATGCCGGCTGCGCGGCGAACCGGTCGCCGCGCTGCGGCAGGCCGCCGCGGTGCTCGGCCCGGCCCCGCAGCGGCGGGCGGCGGCATGAGTGCCGGCACCCCGAGCGGTGCGCCGGGCCGCCTGCGCGCCGCCGGCCGGGCCGGCGCCGAACGGCTCGCCGCCCTGCGCCGGCTGGCCGTGTCCACCCTCGACGCCAACTGGGAGCACGACCACACCGTGCCCTCACGGACCCTCTACCCGCACCAGTGGAGCTGGGACTCCGCCTTCATCGCCGTCGGGCTGGCGCACGTGCGCCCCGACCGGGCCTGGCGGGAACTGGACACGCTCTTCGCCGCCCAGTGGGCCGACGGGCGGGTGCCGCACATCGTGTTCAACCCGGCGCTGCGGGCCGGCGCGTACTTCCCCGGGCCGGAGTTCTGGGACGCCGCCCGCGCCGACGGTGCCCCGGCCGGAGCCACCTCCGGCATCGTCCAGCCGCCGGTGCACGCCCCGGCCGCCTGGCTGGTACACCGCCGGGCCCCCTCAGCGGCGTCGGTGGCGGCGCTGCGCCGGCTCTACCCGCGGCTGGTCGCCCAGCAGCGCTACCTGACCGGGCGGCGGGACGTGGGCGGCGGCGGCCTCGCCGCCATCGTGCACCCGTGGGAGTCCGGGCTGGACAACAGCCCCGCCTGGGACGCCCCGATGGCCGCGGTACCGGCCGACGAGGCGGTGATGCGGGCGTACCGCCGGCACGACACCGCGCACGCCGACGCGGCGCACCGCCCCACCGACCTCGACTACGCCCGCTACGTGGCCCTGGTGGAGTCCTACCGAACCGGCCGGTACCGGGACGACGCCCTCGCCGGGCGCCACCCGTTCCTGGTGGAGTGCCCACTGGTCAACGCCGCGCTGGGCGCCGCCGAGCACGCCCTCGCCCGGATCGCCACGGTGATCGGCGCCGACCCCGGACCGCACCGGGGCCGGGCCGCCCGCACCACCCAGGCCCTCATCGACCGTCTCTGGGACCCGGCCACCGGCACGTTCCACCCGCGCGACCTGCGCACCGACCGGCTCGTCCCGGCCCGCACCGTGCTCGGGCTGATCCCGTTGATCCTGCCCGACCTGCCCGACCGCCAGGTCCGGGCGCTGCTCGCCGAGGCCCGCTCACCCCGGTTCGGCCTGGCCGCCCGGATGGACCGCCCGCTGCCCACCTACGACCGGACCGCGCCGGACTTCGAGCCGCTGCGCTACTGGCGCGGCCCGAGCTGGCTCAACACCGGCTGGCTGGTGTGGCGGGGGCTGCTCATCCACGACCGCCCCGACCTGGCCGCCGGGCTGCGCGAGTCGATGCTCGCCCTGGTCGCCGGCGCCGGCTGCCACGAGTACTTCCACCCCGACACCGGGGCGGGGCTCGGCTCCCCGGCATTCAGCTGGACGGCCGCGCTGCTGCTGGACGCCCTCGCCGAGGGCTGAGCCCTGGCCGCGGTGCTCCCCGCCGGGGGTGGCGCGGCCAAGCTCGGCCCGCCCACCCGGTCGTGGTGGTCAGGCGATGCCGGCCGGCGTCGCGCCGGACCGCAGCGCTGCCATCGGCGAGTCGTCGATCGCGTAGCCGAGCGCGTCGACCACCTCGACCACGCCGCCCACCTGGCGGGCCAGCCGCAGCGCGAGGTGCCGGGTCGACCAGCGGTCGAGCTGCCCGGTCAGGGTCACCACGCCGCCGTGGACGGCCACGTCCACCACGCCGGACGGCACGCCGAGCGTGCGGCGCAGCACGTCGACCACGTCCCAGCGGATCCCGGCGTCCCGACGCAGGTGCACCTTGAGCAGGTCGCCCCGCGTCACGATGCCGACCAGCCGGCCCAGGTCGTCGACCACGGGCAGCCGCTTGACCTGCCGCTCGTCCATGATCCGGGCCGCCTCCGGCAGCGGGGCGTCCGGTGCCACGGTGACCGCGGGCGCGGTCATCAGGTCGGCGGCCAGGGTGGCGGACGCCTTCGCGTGCGCCTCGCGTCGGTACCGGCTGGCGAAGACCCGCCGCTGCCGCGGCCGGCCCAGCAGCTCCACCTTGTACAGCAGGTCCGCCTCCGAGACCACCCCGAGCACCTGCCGCGTCCCGTCCACCACCGGCACCGCCGTGACCTGCCTGCCGGCGAGCACGTCGATGATCTCCCGGTACGCCGTGCCCTCCCGTACCGACAGCACGTCGGCGGTCATCACGTCCCGCACCTGCCACGTACGCATGGCGACCTCCTCGTTCCCGCAACCGACGCTACGGACCGGCGGTGGTCGGGAGCAGGGGCCCTGGAACCGCCCGGCCGGGCCGGAAGTCCCGGCCCGGGCTGCCCTCCGGGTCAGCCGGCCGGCACGGACTCCACCGGCTGCGCGCCGGGCCGGGGCGGGAGGTCCGCCGGGCCGCGGGGCGCCGGCTCGGCGTCCCGGGGTGGCTCGACGGTCAGCAGCTCCGCCGGCGCCGGCTCGACCTCGACCCGGCAGTCGTGGAAGGTCGGCGCGCCACCCAGGTCGGTGTCGCGGACCGCGGTGACCGCGTTGACGGTGGCCCGTCCCGGGCTCAGCCGCGCCCAGTACGCCTTGTAGGTGAAGGCCAGCCCGGGCCGGGTGGCGTCGTCCACGGCGACCGCCGCCAGGAAGACGCCCCGGTCGTTGCGCACCCGCACCGCGTCGCCGTCGGCGAGGCCGCGCGCCGCCGCGTCGTCCGGGTGCAGGTGGACCCGGGGCGGCCCGGTCCGCCGGGCGTGCCAGGGCAGCGAGGCGAAGGTGGAGTTCATCAGGAACCGGCCGGCCGGGGCGACCAGCACCAGCGGGAACCGGCGGGCCAGCTCCCGGTCGGTCGCCTCCACCGGCGGGGTGTGCCCGGGCAGCGGGTCCACCCCGAGCCGGGCCAGCGACGGGTCGTGCAGCCGGGCCCGACCGTCGGGGGTGCGGAACCCGCCGTGGGCGTACGGGGCGCTGCCCACCGCCACCCCGGTGATCCGGACGTACGTGCGTTCGCGCAGCTCCTCGAAGCTGACCGGGGTGCCGCGCAGCAGTTGCCGGGCCAGCTCCTCGTCGCTGTCGCGCAGCCGGGGGTGGTCGATGCCCAGCGCGGCGGCGAGCCGGCGGAAGATCTCGGTGTTCGGCAGCGCCTCGCCGGGCGCCTCGGTGACCGGCAGGTTCAGCGTCGTGTAGTGGTGGCCGTACGAGGAGTGCAGGTCGAGGTGCTCCGGCTGCATCGTGGCCGGCAGCACCACGTCGGCGTAGTCGCAGGTGTCGGTCCAGCGCTGCTCCAGCACCACGGTGTGCAGGTCGTCGCGGCGCAGACCGGCGAGCAGCCGGTTCTGGTCCGGTGCGGTGGCCGCCGGGTTCGCGTTGAACACCACCAGCGAGGTCACCGGCGGGTCGGCCTCCCCGGTGAGCACGGCGGCGAGCCGGCTCATGTTCACCGAGCGGGCGGGTGGGGCCGGCATGTCCGGCGGGCGGACCACCGGCCCCTCCTCGATCGGGTGGTGCCCGCTGGTCGACACCAGGGCGCCCCCGCCCGGGTACCGGAAGTCGCCGGTGACCAGCGGCAGCGCGCAGATCGCCCGGATCGCCTGCCCGGCGCCGTGGTGGCGTTGCAGCCCCAGCCCGACCCGCACGGCGGTGGGCCGGGTGGTGGCGATCCGGGTGCCGAGGTCGCGGACCACCTCGACCGGCAGGCCGCACTCGGCGGCGGCGCGCTCCACCGGCCACTCGTCGAGCCGGGCGGCCAGCTCCGGCCAGCCGACGGTGTGCGCGGCCAGCCACTCCTCGTCGGCCGCGCCCGCGTCCAGCACGTGCCGCATCAGGCCGAGCGCCAGCGCGGCGTCGGTGCCGGGCAGCGGGGCCACGTGCTGGTCGCTGCGGGCCGCGCTGTCGGTGCGCAGCGGGTCGATGGTGACCAGGTACGCGCCGCGCTCCCGGGCCTGCTGGATGAACGGCCAGAGGTGCAGGTTGGTGGCGAGCGGGTTGGCGCCCCAGAGGACGATCAGCCGCGCGTCCACGATCGACTCGGGCTCGAAGCCGACCGAGCCGCCGTAGATCGAGCGCAGCGCGGCCTGCGCCGCCCCGGTGCAGATGGTGGTGTCCAACCGCGACGCGCCCAGGTACGCGAAGAGCCGCGGACCCATGGTCCAGCCCTGCACGTGGCCCATGGTGCCGGCGAAGTAGTACGGGAGGACCGACTCGGGCCCGTCCCGGTCGATGCCGGCGCGCAGCCCGGTGGCCGCCCGGGCGATCGCCTCGGCCCAGCTCGCCGGCCGGTAGGAGACCCGCCCGACCCCCTTCGGCCCGGTCCGGACGTAGGGGGTGGTGAGCCGGTCGGGGCCGTTGACCGCGTCGAGGTAGCGGTTGACCTTGCCGCAGAGCGCCCCACGGGTGAACGGGTGATCACGGTCGCCGCGCAGCGCGACGGCGCGGCCGTCCGCCACCGTGAGCTGCCAGACGCAGGTGTCGGGGCAGTCGAGCGGGCAGGCGCCGGGGTGGGTGCTGCGAGCCATCCGGCGAGCCTACCGAGCCACGGCCGCGCAGCGCTGACCTGAGCGCGCCGGGCGCGGGCACCCTGGACCGCCACCCCGACGCGCCGGGCGGCGGTCCGGGCGCCGGGCCGGCACGGCGCCTGGCGGGGCGCTGACCGGCTTGGACCGCCGTTTGCCGCCGCCCGGGCCGGGTAACCGGCGGGTCGTCCGCCGCCGCGTCGGCGGCCGGTGGCCACAGGAGGCTGGTGTGCGGTTTCCCCGATTCGTGGAGGCGGTGTCCCGCCGGGCCGAGCTGCCCGACGACCTGGCCGCCACGCTCTCCCGCGCGGTGCTGCAGACCCTCGCCGACCGGGTCACCGGCGGCGAGTCCGGCGACCTGGCCGCCCAACTGCCCGACGAGCTGAGCGGCTACCTGACCGCCCCGGCCGAGGAGCCGGCGACCGGCGGCGCGGTCGACTTCGTGCACCGGGTCGCCGACCGGGCCGCGGTGGACCCGGCGGTGGCCGAGATGGGCACCCGCGCGGTGCTGGTCACGCTGCGCGAGACGGTGACCGTGGGCGAGTTCCACGATCTGGTGGCCCAGCTGCCGAAGGGCTTCGACGCGATGGTCGACCCGATCCCGCGCCCGCCCTACGGCGCCCCCTGAGCCGCGTCGGCCCGGCTCACCACTGCTCGGGCGGGTCGGCCAGCTCGGCCTCGGGCAGCTCCTGCGGCTCCGCCACCCAGGCCGAGTAGACCGGCAGGCCGTGCCAGGGGCCGCCCGCGCTGTCGGTGGCCACCGCGACGACCGCGTACGGGTGCCCGAAGCGCAGCTCCGCGCGGCGGGCCACGCCCTCCGGCGGCAGGCCGGCGGCCACCGCGAACGCGGTCACCGCGGCCGCCTCGAAGCCGTACCGCCCGTACCGGGCCACCACCGACTGCACCGCCGCGTACGGCAGATCCGGGTTGCCGAGCAGCGTGCCGAGGGCCCGCGCGGCGGCGTCGAAGCCGAACCCGGCCGGCATGAGGTCGTGCCGGCTCTCCGCCGACCAGCAGGGCAGCACGGCGCTGGCCAGCTCCTCCCGGCCGTCCCGGGCGAAGGTGCGGATCGACTCCTCCCGTACCGTCCAGGCGGGACCGTCACCGAGCGGCAGGTCGAACAGCGACCGCCGGCCGGGCCGCTGCCCCGCGGGGCCGGTGGCGGCGGTCACGGCCAGTTCCTGGGCCGCGGCGAGCACGTCCACCGCCGGCACGTCCGGGGCGGCGGCGACCGAGAAGACCAGCAGGCCCGCCTCGCCGTCGGCGCCCGGCGCCGGCCGGGCCGGCGCGGCGTGCACCGCGACGTCCCCGGCCCGCGCGGTGGCCGCGATCCAGCAGGAGTGCCCGTGCCAGGGGGTACGCAGCACCCGCGCCAGCCGGCCCGCCCACGCGCTGCCCGCGCCGAGCTGGTCGGCCGGCGCCACCTGGAACGGGTCCGCCCAGGACACCCGGGTGGCCAGCGCGCTGGCCAGGATCAGCAGGGTGTCCGCCTCGACGGCCATCGGGAACCGTTCGATCAGCCCGCCGGTACGCTCCCGGGCCCACGCGTCGAGGGCGGCCTGGTCGGGCAGCGGGCCGCGCTCGGTGCGCTCCGGCAGGCCGGCCCGCCACCGGGCCAGCCCGTCGAAGGGCTGCCGTTCCCAGAGCGCGGTGGCCGCCGCGACCAGCGGGTGCGGCGCGGCCAGCAGCGCGTGGGCCGCCGCCGAGGCGGTGGCCGCGTCGGTGCCGAGGGCGTCCTCCAGCCCGGCCCGGGCGTCGCCGGTGGCGGCGGGGGCGGTGAGGGCGAGCAGCAGCCAGGCGCCGAGCGGGGAGGCGATGTGGTGGGCCTCGCCGGCGGCGCCGTGCAGCCGTGCGGCGTACCGGGCGAGCGGTAGGTGCAGAGGGGTCACCGCTCCACTGTGCCGGTTGCCGGCGCGTACGTCACGACCACAGCTCGAACGGCTCGTCGATCTCCGTGCCGGCCAGGAACGCCGGCAGCAGCTCCGGCAGCCGTCCCGGGTAGCAGCGCGGCCGGTCGGCGACCAGCTCGGCCACCGGCCACCAGCGGAAGCCGAAGTAGTCCTCCACCTCGTAGTCGAGCCGGTGTGTCTCGTCGATGTCGGGTCCCGGCCCGGGCAGCCGTACCGGAACCACCACCTCGTCCTGGAGGTGGCGCAGCCGGCGGTGCACGAAGCTGGCCCGCCGCCGCCACGTCGGCGCGCCGACCTCGGCCGGGCCGACCACGATCCCGGTCTCCTCCCGCAGCTCCCGCAGCGCCGCGTCGAGGTAGGTCTCCCCGGGGTCGAGGCCGCCGCCGGGCAGCTCCCACCAGACGCCCAGCCGGGGGTGGTCCGGATCGCGGGTGTGGAACAGCAGCACCCGCTCGGCGGTGTCGAGCACCACCAGGCGGACCGCGCGGCGCTCGATCACCGGCAGGTCGCGGGGCAGTTCGGGCTGCACGGCTCCTCCCGAGGGACGGTGGCGACGGCGCCGCCCTGCGATGATGGTGATCATGTCGCAGCTCTTCGGCGAGGTCGCCGACGACTACCACGAGGCCCGCCCAGGCTATCCAGCGGAGCTGGTCGAGGCGATCCGCGGGTACCACGGCGGCCCGCCGGTCACCCTCGTCGAGGTCGGCGCCGGGACCGGCCTGGCCACCCGGACACTGCTCGACCTTGGCGCGCGGACGACCTGCGTGGAACCGGACCGCCGGATGGCGGCCGTGCTCGCCGCCCGCTTCCCGGAGGTCGAGGTGGTCGCCGCCGCGTTCGAGGAGTGGACCCCGCCGCCCGGCGGCGTGGCCGCGCTGGCCTGCGCGATGGCCTGGCACTGGCTCGACCCGGCCACCCGCAACCGGCGGGCGTACGACGCGCTCACCCCCGGCGGCACCCTGGCCGTCTTCGGCCACCGCTACGACTACCTGGACCCGGCCCACGCCGCCGGGCTGCGGGCGGCGTTCGAGTCCGTCGATCCGCAGCCGACCACGGACCGCCCGGACGGCTGGGTCCACGACGACGTGCTCGCCAGTGGGCTTTTCACCGACGTGCGGTCGCGGATGTTCCGCCGGGCCGTGCCGTTGGACACCGCGGCGTACCTGCGCCTGGTTGCCACCTTCTCGCCGCAGCTCAAGCGCCCGCCCGAGCTGCGCGAACGGGTGCGCGACGCGCTGCGCGCGACGATCGACGGGTTCGGTGGCAGCGTCGTGCTCGACCTGCGCACCACCCTGGTCCTGGCCCGCCGCCCGGCCTGACCGGCCTCAGCCGGGGTCCGGGTGGCCGGTCAGCTCGGCGTGCCGCAGCCGGACCGGGGTGCCCCGGCGCAGCGAGTTGGGGATCTCCGCGATCGCGTCGACCCGGTCCACCAGCTCCCGCAGCCGCGCCGCGTCCGCGTCGCCGTCGAGGCGTACGTCGTAGCCGATCTCGGTGGAGACGGCGGGGTCGCCGGTGAAGTCGCCGTGCACGGTGATCTCGACCCGGTGCAGGGTGATGCCCAGCGCCCGAGCCTCCCGGAACAGGTCGTTGGAGACGCAGCCGGCGACGGCCAGATAGAGCAGCTGCCCGCCGTTGAAGCCGAGCCCGTCCCCGCCACCGTCGGCCGGCCGGTCCACCACCAGCGTGAACGGCCCGGCGGACCCGATCGCCGCGGGCCGGTCCGGCAGGCTGCGGGTACGCACCTCGAAGGGCATGGGACCACCTCCGTACCCGACTCAACCACCCGGGCCGGTCGGCCGCCTCGGCGCTTCAGCCCGAACCGGCGTCGACCGCCCGGCCGACCTCGACCGGTGGCCGGGGCCGGCCGGGCCGCCCGGCGACGCCGGGCGATAGGCTGCCGGCCGTGGCAGGTCTGTTGAGGAGCGTGGCGTCCCGGCTCGGCCGGATCACCGGGGGCGCCGCGGCGCCGGCGGGCACCCCGCGGGTGATCCCCGCCCAGGTCGCGCGGCGGCGCCAGGTCTCCGCCCTGCAGCGGCGGGAGCTGGCGTACGCCCCGGAGCTGGACGGCCAGGCCGACCCGGGGGAGATCGTCTGGACCTGGGTCCCTTACGAGGACGACCCCCGGCAGGGCAAGGACCGACCGGTGCTGGTGGTGGGCCGGCAGAGCCGGACGCTGTACGGGCTGATGCTGTCCAGCCAGAGCGACCGGGACGGGCAGCGGCACTGGCTGGCCCTCGGCCCGGGGGAGTGGGACCGCGACAAGCGCCCGAGCTGGGTACGCCTGGACCGGGTGCTCACCATGCGCGAGGACAGCATCCGCCGCGAGGGCGCCGTGCTGGACCGGCCCCGGTTCGACCGGGTGGGCCAGGCGCTGCGCGCCGGCTACGGCTGGCGCTGACGGGCGGGTGGACGAGCGGCTCGCCGCCCGGGTCGCGGCCGAGTTCGGGCTGCGCCTGGTCAGCTCCGCCCCGGTGGACCTGGGCGCGGATCCGGCCGCCCGAACGTGGCGGGCGACCACCGCCGACGGTCACGCGTACGCGGTGAAGCTCACCGGCGGGGGCACCCCGGCCGGCTCGGTGGTGGCCGCGCTGCTGGCCGAGCGGGGCGTACCCGGTGTGCCCGCGCCGCTGACCACCCGGGACGGGCGGCTCGACGCCGTCCACGACGGACGCCGCCTCACCGTGGTGCCGTGGGTCTCCGACGAGCCGGCCCCCGACGGCGACCTGCGCGCCGCGCACTGGCGCGGCTACGGCGCGCTGCTCGCCGCCGTCCACGCGGTCCCGGTGACCGGCGAGCTGGCGGGGCTGCCCCGCGAGGACCACACCCACGCCGCGGTCGGGGCGGCCGTCCGCGAGACGGACCGCCGGTTGCGCGCGGTCGACGAGGCCACGGCCGACCGCTGGACCCGGGAGGTGGCCGCCCACTGGCGGGCCGCCGGCACCGACCTCGACCGGCTGCTCGCCGCGCTGGACCGGCTCGGCGCGGAGTTGCGGGCCCGCCCGGCCGAGCTGGTCGTCTGCCACGGCGACCCGCACCTGGGCAACCTGCTGCTCGGCGCGGACGGGCAGGTCTGGCTGATCGACTGGGACGACGCCGTGCTCGCCCCGCGGGAACGCGACCTGATGTTCGTCCTCGAGGGCGGGCCGGCGTTCGCGCCGCAGGGGCGGGTGGACGAGGCGTCCTTCCGGGCCGGCTACGGGCCGGTGACGCCGGACCCTCTGCGGCTGGCGTACCACCTCGGGGTGCGGGCGCTGGACGACATGTGGAGCTGGTCGGCGGAGGCCGCCGATCCCGGGCGGCCGGAGGCGGACCGGGTGCGCGCGCTGCGGATCCTGGCCGGGCTGCGGTCGCCGTCGGGGCTGCTCACCCTGGCCCGGGGCGCGCTGCGGGCGGCGGGCCGCTGGCCGCGGTGACCGGCCGGCCGCTCAGCACTCGGCCATCAGCTCCCGCGCGGCGCGGGCGGCGCTGACGCTCTTCGCCTGGTACATCGCGGCGTCCGCCCGGCAGAGCGCGTCGGTGAGCTGGGTGGGTCCGTGTACCGGTGCGAGCCCGACGGACGCGGTGACCTGCACCGTCCGGGTGCCGACCGGGATGGGCGCGGCGAGCGCCTCGCAGAGCCGGCGGGTGGCGTGCTCGATCCACCGGCGGTCCAGGGTGGGGCTGGCCAGCAGGCCGGCGAACTCGTCGCCGCCGAGCCGGGCCACCAGGTTGTCCCCGGCGAACGCGGCCAGCCGCTGCGCGACGCTGATCAGCACCTGATCGCCGGCGGCGTGCCCGTAGCGGTCGTTGACCTGCTTGAAGCCGTCGAGGTCGAGCACCACGGCGACCAGCGGCCGGCCGGCCGGGTTGGTCAGCAACGCCGCCGCCAGCCGGAAGAAGGCCCGCCGGTTCGGCAGGCCGGTGAGCGGGTCGTGGCTGGCCGCGTGCCGTTCGGCCTCCAGTTCGGCCTGGAGCAGTTCGACCTCCGCCTCGGCGCGCAGCGCTCGGCGGCGCAGTTGCCAGACGGAGACCAGGGCACCGACGGCGGAGACTCCGGAGGCGACGGTCATCGGATCCGGCACGCGCCCTCCTCCCCGTAACGCACGTGTCTCGGCCCCCGCTCGCGCTCGTCTCGACCGGCAGCCTGGTTACCCAAAGTGAACGGTTGGGCACACCGCACGTGCGTTATCATGCTCGCTGTCCAATGCAGATGCAATAGCAGATGCACGTGCATCACGATCCTGAATAGACGACATCCCTCCGCCGCCAGCACCGCCCCTCCCCGCGGCACCGGCTGGCTCGGCACAGAAAGACGCCCAATGCAGCAGCCTGAGAACGGCGTACCCACCAGCCAACTGCCGCCGCTGCGGTGGCAGAAGAGCCGCCGGAGCAACCCCAGCGGGAACTGTGTCGAGCTGGCCGAGCTGCCCGGCGGCGCCGGGATCGCGGTGCGCAACTCCCGGCACCCGGAGGGTCCGGCGCTGATCTACAGCGTGGACGAGATCGCCGCCTTCGTGCTCGGCGCCCGCGACGGCGACTTCGACCACCTGATCGCCGGCCGCCCGTCCCCCTGACCCGACCGACTCGGCCGTCCGGGGGAGTTCACCTCACCGAGGGTTCATGGCATGCTTACTCGTCGGTTGGGCTGGGGCGCCCGGCCGACACCCGCCGGCATGCGAAGGACGCGCACGTGACGATGGTGCCCGCCGAGGGCGGCCCGGCCAGTGGGCCGACAGTGCTGCGCATGCTGCTCGGGGGGCAGTTGCGCCGCCTGCGGGAAGGTGCCGGGGTCACCCGGGAGGCGGCCGGCTGGGAGATCCGCTCCTCCGAGTCCAAGATCAGCCGGATGGAGCTGGGCCGGGTCGGTTTCAAGGAGCGCGACGTCGCCGACCTGCTCACCCTCTACGGCGTCACGGCCGAGGAGGAACGGGCGGCGCTGCTGGCCCTGGCCCGCGACGCCAACAGCCCCGGATGGTGGCACCGCTACGGCGACGTCCTGCCCAGCTGGTTCCAGTCCTACCTCGGCCTGGAGGCCGCCGCCGCGCTGATCCGCACGTACGAGTTGCAGTTCGTGCCCGGCCTGCTCCAGACCGCCGACTACGCCCGCGCGGTGATCCTCCTCGGTCACCAGGGCGCCCCGCCCGAGGAGCTCGAACGCCGGGTCGGCCTCCGGATGAAGCGCCAGGAGCTGCTGCACCGCCCCGACCCGCCGCAGCTCTGGGCGGTGCTCGACGAGGCCGCCCTGCGCCGGCCGATCGGCGGGCACGCCGTGATGCGCGCCCAGCTGGACGCCCTGATCGAGGCCACCGCCGCCGCGCACATCCGGTTGCAGGTCGTGCCCTTCGACGCCGGCGGGCACGCCGCGGCCAGCGGCGCCTTCAGCATCCTGCGCTTCGGCGACGAGGACCTGCCCGACATCGTCTACATCGAGCAGCTCACCAGCGCGATCTACCTCGACAAGCGTGACGACCTCGACTACTACGCGCTGGCCATGGAACGGCTCTGCGTCGAGGCCGCCCCGCCCGAGAGCACGCCCGAGCTGCTCGCCAAGATCCGCGACGAGCTCTACCCGGGCTGACCCGGCCGGGCGTTTCCCCGGCTGCCGGGCCCGCTTGTCGACCCCGCCCCGGGTGGTGCGGTGCCACCCAGTTCGGCTGGGAATCGCCCGACCGGGGCGGAACCGGGCACCGGGTTGGCCGAGCCGGCCGGGCGGCAGGCAGACTGGGGCACCATGTCGCCGTTGACGCCCTCGCTGCGCCTGCACGATCGGTACGTCCTGCGCGAGCGCATCGGACTCGGCGGGATGTCCGAGGTGTGGCGCGCCGACGACGAGGTGCTGCACCGACCCGTCGCGGTCAAGGCCCTCGCCACGCAACTCGCCGCCGACCCGCACCTACGCGCCACCATCCAGCGCGAGGCGCGCGCCGCGGCCCGGCTCACCCACCCGCACGTGACCCAGGTGTACGACTACGGCGAGGCCACCCTGCCCGGCGGCGGGGTCGTGCCGTACCTGGTCATGGAGTTGGTGGAGGGGCGGACGTTGGCCGACCGGTTGTCCGGCGGCCCGCTCGCCTGGCCCGAGGCGGTCCGGTTGGCCGGCCAGGTCGCCGGCGCGCTGGCCGCCGCGCACAAACTCGGCGTGGTGCACCGCGACATCAAGCCCGGCAACGTCATGCTCACCGAGACCGGCGCGAAGGTCCTCGACTTCGGCATCGCCACGCTCGCCGGCCCCCGGCACCCGCTGGCCGGCCAGACCGGCGAGCTGATGATGGGTACGCCCGCCTACTTCGCCCCGGAGCGGATGACCCCCGGCCCGGCGAACCCGGCCAGCGACGTGTACGCCCTCGGCGCACTGCTCTACCGCACCCTCACCGGCCGGGCCCCGCTGCCCGTGCAGACCTGGGACGACGTGCTCGACCTGCGGACCCAGCGACCCCCGGTGCCGCCGCTGCGCATCCCCGGGCTGCCCGCCGACGTCGCCGAGCTCACCCTGGCCTGCCTCGCCGCGGACCCGGCCGGGCGACCCACCGCCGCCCACCTCGCGGCCCGCTTCGGCGCCGGCCGGCCCGCCGACCCGCCGACCGCGGTCCTGCCCACGGTGGCCCAGCCCGAGCAGGCCCCGACGCTGATCGACCGGGCCGCCGTGCCGGTCCACCCGACCCCGCCAGCACGAGCCGCGGCGCACCCGACCCAGCCGCCGCGAGCCGCGGCCCGCCCGGTCCCGCCACCGCGAACCGTGGCCGGCCCGCCGGCCCGGTCCAACCGGCTCCTCGGCGTGCTCCTCGCGGCCGGCCTGGTGCTGCTGCTCGGCCTCGTCGGCACGCTGCTGCTCGACGACGACCCGCACTCGCCCGCGGCCACCGCGCCGGGCACCACCGCCCCGGCCGACGAGCCGGCCCCCGAGTCGTCCAGCGCGCCCGCGCCGGCCACCACCGGGCCCGCCAGCACCCGGCCGGCGCCGGTCACCGTGCGCCAGCTCGCGGCGCAGTTCGCGGACCTCCTCGGCCAGGCCGTGGCGGACGGCCGGGTCGACGGGAAGATCGCCAACGACCTGCGGAAGAAGGCGGGCGAGCTGGACCGGGGCAAGCCCAAGGACCGCGCCAAGCGGATCGAGGACCTCCGCGAGCGCATCGACGACGCCGCCGACGACGGCACGCTCGACGACCGGACCGCCGCCGCCCTCCAGCGGCTGCTCGCCGCGTACGCGCTGCTGCACGGCCGCGCCCAGGGCTGACCCGACCCCCACCAGGCTCCGGTCAGTCCAGCCGCACCGGGTCGCCGACGCGGACCTGCCCGGGGCGCACCACCTGCGCGTACCCGCCGACGCAGGGCTGCGCCGCCAGGCCGGGCAGCGGCACCACCCGGTTCAGCCGCGCGGGCGCGCGCAACGCGTCCGGATCGCGGGGGAGCGGGCCGTGCGCCAGGGTCGGGACCGCGCAGCGGGGTGTCGGCGCCAGCATCCGCAGCACCACCTCGTCGCCGAGCCGCAGCTCCCGCCCCACCCAGTCGTTCTCGGCGAAGCCCGCGCCGTCGGTGTCGAGCAGCAGGTTCGGCCGGTACCGGGCCGGGTCGACCACACCGGCCGGCACGGCCGCGCCGAGCCGACGCAGGGTCGCCGTGGTCAGCAGGTGCAGCGGCGCGAAGTCGACGAAACTGCCCGGCGGGGCGGCCGCCCCGAGCCGCCCCTCGTCCATCGGCACCGGAACCGTCACACCCGCCGCGAGCACCGCCTCCGGGCGGGACCGTTCGAGAACGGCGTCCGGCGGTGGGGTGTCGACCAGCGTCACCGGCTCGCCCAGCACCTCGGAGAGCACCGCATCCACCCGGTCGTCGTCCGCGCCGACGGTGCGGCCGTCGGGCAGCACGATCCGGACCGGTCCGGCCCCTGCCGCCCGCAGCGTGAGCAGGGCCCGCCAGCGGTACGGATTCTTCGCGCTGGCCACCCGGCCGGACACCCGGTCCAGCAGCGCGAACCGCCGGTCGCCGACCAGCCCACCCGCCCGCACCTCCGCCGCGGCCAGCTCCTCGCCGAGCAGCGACTTCACCGGGTAGCGCCGGATCCCGGCGATCTGCCCGAGCAACACCTGCCACCCCTCACCCGGACCACCCCGCCCGTCAGCCGTACCCTCCCCGGACCGCGGCCCGCCACGTGGGTGGGCCGCCCGCCGCCGGCGCTCAGTGGAGTGTCGCCCGTACCAACTCGCCGGTGCCCGTGCCGGCCCGCCCCACCGGCGACCCGTCCGGCATCCAGATCCCCGAACCGCCCGCCGCCCGCGGGTAGCCGCCACCGGTGCCCCCGGCGAAGCTCGCCACCGCCACCCACACCTGGTGCGTGGTGGCGATCCGTCGGGCCCGCTCCGCCGGCACCGCCGCGTCGTCGGCCGTCTCCAGCACCCCGGCGAGGTACGCGTCCGCGCCCAGGGCCGCGGTCCCGGCCGCGTGTTCGGCGATCCCGGTGTCCCGGCACACCGCCAGGCCGAGCCGCCAGCCGTCCACCTCGAGCACCGCCGGTTGGGTGCCGGGCGCGAACCGGTCCGGCTCCGCGCCACCCAACCACATCTTCCGGTACGCCGCCCGGGCGCCGGCCCCGTCCACCGCGAGGACCGCCAGGTAGGGCCGGCTTGGCCCCGGCACCGGGGCACCCGCCAACGCCACCGCCCCCGTCTCGGCGCACGCCGCCACGAGCGGCGCGAGCCGGGTGTCGCCGGCCTGCACCGGCTCGGCGTCCAGCTCGTACCCGGTCAGCGACAGCTCGGGAAAGACCACCACCCGCGCCCCGGCCGCGCGCACGGTCGCGGCGTGCACGGCCGCGTTGCCGGCGACGTCGTACGAGCGGCAACGCGGTTGGGCGACCGCCAGGCGCAGCGGCGTACGCATCGACCCCACCCTTCTTCCTCCACCGTCCGTGCCCGCAGCCTAGGCGCCACCGGCCCAACCCGCCTTCCCCGATTGCGGCATGTTGTGGTGTCCGTGGTCCAGGAAGGGCCGCTTTGCCGCATCCGGGGTTGACCATCCCGGCCGGGCGCCGTGGCCGCCGCTGGGTGGTATGTCCGGGTCCGTCGGTGACCCGCGACATCCCCCGGCCGGAATGGCTGGCGGCCGGGGGTCGTTGAACACGGGTGAACGGCCGAGGAAGATCGCCCCACCCCGGGGCCGGGCCCCCGGGAATGATGGTGGGCAGCCGGTCGTTACACATGGTCCCGGCGCCCTGAAGAGGCCCCCCGCCCCGCGGGCCGGATGACCCCCCCTTTCAAGACTTTTGAGCGCCTGACGGTGCTTGCGCACAGTGGCGACCCCCATCGCCGTGTGCGCCGACCCCCGAATGGAGCTTTCCCATGAACACCATGCTGCGTAAGAGCGTGCTCGGTATCGCTGGTCTGACCGTCGCCGGTGGTCTCGCCGCCGGTCCGCTGAACCATCACGACGCCACCCCGAACACCGCCCTGACCGAGGCCGCCGTCGTCCAGGCCGACAAGCCGGACATGGGCAAGCTGATCCCGCACGGTGTGCAGGGCGCCCAGTCGCGCATCGACCTCAGCGACGAGCAGACCGCCAACGCCAAGGCGATCATCGCCGCCACCAAGAAGGCCGGTCTGCCGGAGCGGGCGGCGGTGATCTCCATCGCCACCAGCCTGCAGGAGTCGAAGCTGGAGAACCTGGGCCACCTCGGCGACCGCAACGACCACGACTCGCTGGGCCTGTTCCAGCAGCGCCCGAGCTCGGGTTGGGGCACGCCGGAGCAGATCACCGACCCCGAGTACGCGACGCTGGCGTTCGAGAAGGGCCTGAAGCAGGTCGACGGCTGGCAGGACATGCCGCTGACCGAGGCCGCCCAGACCGTGCAGGTCTCGGCCTACCCGGATGCCTACGCCCAGTGGGAGCAGCAGGCCGCCGACATCGTCGCCCAGCACTGGAACAGCTGACCAAACCCAGCACGAAACAACTGACCACAGCACCAGACCGCACGCTGGCCGGCACCCGAACCCGGGTGCCGGCCAGCGGCGTCTGTGCCCGTAGGGCCACGCAGCCCAAGCCTCAGCAGGCTGCGTGCAACCGGTGAGTCAGCAGGCTGCGTACAACCGGCGGGTTCCCGCGCCGGCGGCCCACGCCGCGCGGTCGCTGAACCGGCACCCGAAGTCGGCCGCCCGCACCGCCCGCGGATCGGTGACCGCGTCGCCGGCCGGCCGCTTCCCGGTGCGTACCCAGGAAACCAGGTCGTCCCAGGCGGCGCCGGCCTCGGCCGGGCTGAACTCGCAGTGCTGCGCGGCGCGGACGGCGCGCTGCACGACCAGCCGGCTGCGCCCGTGCCATGCCGCGTCCCGGGCGTAGGCCTGCTCCATGCTGAAGGGTACGAAGAGGTCGCCGAGGTCGTGCAGGGTGAGCACCGGCACGGTCGGCCGGCCGCTGATCCGGGGCACCTCGGTCAGCGTCGGGGACAGCCGCTGCCGCAGGTTCTCCGGGGCGACCCGCTGCACGGTGGCGTTCAGGTCGACCGGGCTGTTCGGGGAGTACCGGGTGAGCAGGTTGGTGGCGAGCTGGCCGGGCCGCTGGGCGGGGGAGTCGCCGCCGTCGGTGGTGGTGATGCCGAACAGGAAGTCCTTCCAGACCGCGAAGGCCGCGTCGGCGCCGGGCCGAGGGCCGCCGGAGCGTTCGACGGTGACGGCGCGCAGCTGCTTGCCGAGGTCGTTGGTGGTGTCCGGACCGCCCTGGGTGAGGCCGGCCAGGCCCAGCGCCACCTGGATCCGGGGCACCGCGTTGGTCAGGTAGTCGGCCGGCGTCGGGTAGGCGCGCACCCCGGCGAGGGCCTGCGCGGCGAGGTTGTAGTCGAGGAAGAAGTCGAACAGCTCGTGGTCGCCGAGGACGCCGCACATGGGCAGCGCCCCGTCGTAGTAGCCCGGGTACTGCTCCAACGAGCGGCCGATGATGTGCCCGCCCATCGACACACCGGAGATGTACACCCGGTGCGGGCGTCGCACCGTGTCGGCGAAGAGGTCGGCCAGGTGCCGGGTGCTGAGCACGCCGGAGCGGATGTCGTAGCCGTTGCGGTCGTACGAGGACGACGCCCAGGCGTACCCCTGCCCGAGCAGGCGCTGGCGCAGGTCGTACGCGGGCGGCTCGGGGGAGAGCTCGGTGCCCTGACCGCGGTAGCCGTGCGCCCACATGACGAGGTCGCCGTTCCAGCGTGCGGGGGTCTCGATGATGTAGCCGGCGTGCTCGTGCACGCCCTGGCGGACGGTGGTGGGCGCGCCGCCGACGACCAGCGGCGCCAGGGGCGGGTTGCTGATGGTGTAGCCGGGCAGCGGCTGGCCGCCGTCGGTGCCGCGGTCGCCGGCGACGGCGGGGGTGGCGCCGGCGAGGCCGGCCGCGAGGGTGAGGGCCGCGCCGGCGGCGAGCAGCCGGCGGACCAGGCGGGTGGATGAGGTCAGCATCGTTGCTCCCCCGGGGACGGGTGCCGCCCCGGGACGGGGGCGGCCAGGCGGGACGGATGCCTACCGGCCGGTAGCGCCCTGAACGTAGGCCGGACCTCGACCCCTGTCAATCGCTGACTGACCGCATGGTCAGCCCGGCCCGCCCGCTCCGGCCACAGTGGCGGCTCAGACCAGACCGTGCGCCAGCATCGCCTCGGCCACCCGGCGGAAGCCGTTGATGTTCGCGCCGGCCACATAGTCGCCGGGCAGGCCGTACTCCTCGGCGGTGGCCCAGCAGCGGGCGTGGATGTCCCGCATCGTCTCCCGCAACCGCTGCTCCGACTGGGCGAACGTCCACGCGTCCCGGCTGGCGTTCTGCTGCATCTCCAGCGCGCTCACCGCCACCCCGCCCGCGTTGGCCGCCTTGCCCGGGGCGAACCGCACCCCGGCCCCACCCAGGATGCGCACCGCCTCCGGGGTGGTCGGCATGTTGGCTCCCTCCACCACCGCGACGCAGCCGCCGGCGACCAGCGCCGCGGCCTCCGCGCCGCCGATCTCGTTCTGCGTCGCGCAGGGCAACGCCAGATCGCAGGGCACCTCCCAGACGGTACGACCGGAGACCGCCACCGCGTGCGGCACCTGCCGTACGTAGTCGTCCAGCCGAACCCGGCGCTCCTCCTTCAACTCCCGCAGCAGCTCCAGGTCGATGCCCTTCTCGTCCAGCACGTACCCGTCCGAGTCGGAGCAGGCCACCACCGTGCCGCCGAGCTGGTGCGCCTTCTCGATCGCGTAGATGGCCACGTTGCCCGAGCCGGAGACCACCACCCGCTTGCCGTCCAGGCCGTCCCCGGTCTGCTTCAGCATCTCCTCGGCGAAGAAGACCGCCCCGTACCCGGTCGCCTCCCGGCGCACCTGCGCACCCCCGTACGCCAGCCCCTTACCGGTGAGCACCCCCGACTCGTACCGGTTGGTGATCCGCTTGTACTGCCCGAACAGGTAGCCGATCTCCCGGCCACCCACCCCGATGTCCCCGGCCGGCACGTCCGTCTGCGCGCCGATGTGCCGGTACAACTCGGTCATGAAACTCTGGCAGAAGCGCATCACCTCCCGGTCCGAGCGGCCCTTCGGGTCGAAGTCCGCGCCGCCCTTGCCGCCGCCGATCGACAGCCCGGTCAACGCGTTCTTGAAGATCTGCTCGAAGCCGAGGAACTTCACGATGCCCAGGTAGACCGACGGGTGGAAGCGCAGACCACCCTTGAACGGCCCGAGCGCGCTGTTGAACTCCACCCGGAAACCCCGGTTCACCCGTACCCGGCCGTGGTCGTCCTCCCACGGCACCCGGAAGATGACCTGCCGCTCCGGCTCGCAGATCCGCTCGACGATCCGCGCGTGCGCGTACTCGGGGTGCCGGGCCAGGGCCGGGCCGATGCTCTCCAGCACCTCCCGGACGGCCTGGTGGAACTCGGGCTCACCCGGGTTCCGCTTGACCACGTTCGCGAACACCGTCTCGACGGTCTCCGGCATCACCGTACGCCCCTTCCGGTCCCGGACCGGGCCTCGTCGCGCCCCGCCGGATCGGCATCCCGCCGACGCCCCCGAGTACGGATCGTCACCGCCGTCCGGTTCACCTGATCCGGTGGACGACCCGCCTCGAACACGGGTCAGCTTGATCGTTGCGATCGGCCCCGTGGGTGGTTGCGGTGGGCGGGTGGGACCCGCCGTGCCCGGCTCCGGGCGGTCAGGCTTGATCCCTGCGCCGGTCACGGCGGGTCCCACCCGCGTCGTGCGCACCGTCGGGCTGGTCGCCCGTCGGACAGCCGTGATGGCCGCTCCGGCCGCCGCCCCGGCGCCGCCCGGGCGAGCCGGGTCCGGGAGGACGGTACGCGGCTGCGACGGGTGTGCGGCCCGGCTCCGGCGGTGAATGGAACGTCATGGAGGTCTCCGGGCTTCGGAAACCTCCATACCGTTCCACCGACGGTTGGACGTCCGCGCACCACTGGGTAGCTCGAGGTGGTTTGTCCGGTTTCGAAGGTGTGGTCGGCGGCACCGTGGGGCCGGAATGGCTGGGGGCCGGGGGTCGTTGTATCCGGGTGAACGGCCGAGGAAGACCACCCTTCACGGGTGCCGGGCCCCCGGGAATGATGGTGGGTCGGCGGTCGTTACACATGGTCCCGGCGCCGCGAAGAGGCCCCCGCCCCGCGGCCGGGATGATCCCCCTAAGACTTTCCCCTCCGGGTGTGTGCGCGTCTATCGCGTCAACATCCCGCCCCGCTTCTTTTGAGCGCCTGACGGTGCTTGCGTCTGCTGCCTGACCCCCCTGGGCGTGGACGCCGACCCCCGAATGGAGCTTTGTCATGAACACGATGCTGCGTAAGAGCGTGCTGGGTATTGCTGGTCTGGCTTTCACCGGTGGTGTGTTCGCCGGTCCGATCGCCGCCCACGCCGACACCCCGACCGTGCACGCGAAGCCGGTTACGGCCGTGCAGGCCGACAAGCCCGGTGTCGACAAGAACAAGCTGATCCCGCATGGTGTGCAGGGCGCCCAGTCGACGATTGACCTCAGCGATGAGCAGACCGCCAATGCCAAGGCGATCATCGCCGCGACGAAGAAGGCCGGACTGCCCGAGCGGGCCGCGGTGATCTCCATCGCCACGAGCCTGCAGGAGTCGAAGCTGGAGAACCTGGGTCACCTCGGCGATCGCAACGACCATGACTCGCTGGGCCTGTTCCAGCAGCGCCCGAGCTCGGGTTGGGGTACGCCGGAGCAGATCACCGACCCGGAGTACGCGACGCTGGCGTTCGAGAAGGGTCTGAAGCAGGTTGACGGGTGGCAGGACATGCCGCTGACCGAGGCCGCCCAGACCGTGCAGGTCTCGGCCTACCCGGATGCCTACGCCCAGTGGGAGCAGCAGGCCGCCGACAT
>NZ_JBFAJK010000037.1:0-65398 GCF_040655175.1 Micromonospora sp. NPDC050495
GTGTTCACCAAAGGCACCACCAACGACATCTACGTAGGCCTGTCCACCGGCACCACCTTCACCGCCGGCACCAAATGGCACGACTACTTCGGCCTACCCGGCGAAACCACCCTCTGACCCCTCAGCAGCGTCGCCCGGCCGCGACGACCGAGGCTCCCCTGACCCCCCGCGACGACGTCGCCCCAGGACAACCATCATCGCCAGGAGGAACCATGCACCAGGATCGGATCGCCCGCCGTCCGGTGAGCCGTCGCCGGCTCCTGACCGGCGCCGCGGGAGTCGCCGCGGCCGGGGCGTTCGCCGGCGCCCTCACCGCGCCGTCGGCGGCCAGCGCCGCCGGCGACGGGTACGGGCTGCGCATCGTGGACCGGAACGAGAACGGCGGACGCCTGCAGTACTACCGCTTCGCCACCGACGCGATCGCCTGGAACCCGGGGGTCAACGTCCTGCTGCCCGACGGCTACCACACCAGCGGCAGGCGCTATCCGGTGCTGTACCTGCTGCACGGCGGCAACGCGGACTTCCGCACGTTCCACCTCCAGGACGACATCATCAACCTCACCGCCGGTCGGGAGATCATCGTGGTGATGCCGGACGCCGCCACCGGCTGGTACTGCAACCCGGTTAGCAGCAACACCGGCCCCCGCAACTGGGAGACCTTCCACATCGCGCAGCTGCTGCCCTGGATCGACGCCAACTTCCGCACCTTCGCCGAGTACGACGGCCGGGCCGTGGCCGGCTTCTCGATGGGCGGCTTCGGCGCCCTCAAGTACGCGGCGAAGTACTACGGCCACTTCTGCTCGGTGAGCTCCCACTCGGGGCCGGCCAGCCTGCGCCGCGACTTCGGCCTCGTGGTGCACTGGGCCAACGTCAGCTCGGCCGCGATGGATCTCGGCGGCGGCACGGTCTACGGCGCGCCGCTGTGGGACGAGGCGCGGGTGAGCGCCGACAACCCGGTGCAGCGCATCGCCAGCTACCGCAACAAGCGGATCTTCCTGGCCGCCGGCACCTCCCCCGATCCGGTCAACTGGTTCGACACGGTCAACGAGACGCAGGTCCTGGCCGGCCAGCGTGAATTCCGCGCGGCGCTCGCCCAGGCCGGCCTCCCGCACGAGTGGCGGGAGGTTCCCGGCGGGCACTACTTCCGCCACGAACTGTTCATCCAGGACCTCGCCGGCATGCTCGGCCGGCTGCGCCGGGCGGGTTGACCGCTGCGGGCCGGCCCACTCCGCACGCGGGGAAACGGGCCGGCTCGCTCCACCCGCCACGAGACGGGCCGGCTCGCTCCGCACGGTGCGGAGCGGGCCGGCTTTCGGTCAGGCGAAGCCGAACACGAGCGGGAAGACGAGCACGACCGCCCAGACCCAGGCGGCGTAGACCACCACGTACCGGGTCTGCCAGCGGTCCAGCGCGGCGAAGGGTCGGCGGCCGCGCACGAAGCCGAGGAACAACCACGCCGACCAGGCCAGGTTGGCGAGCAGGACGAGGTTCTCGCCCAGGGCCGCCGCCTTGTTGGGGGTCACGCCCCACTCGGTGATCCGGCCGGCGATCGCCACCAGCACCAGGACGTCGATGATCAGGGCGCTGACCACGAGCGCGAGTTGCAGCCGGTCGAACAGGCCCGGCCGGGCGCCGGGCGCGCGGGCGGAGATGGCGTACAGCAGCAGGCCCAGCACGACGACGAGCAGCAGGTCGAAGAGGATCAGCACGTCGCGTTCGACGTCGATGCCGCTGGTGGTCCAGACGACCGCGACCAGGAAGGCCAGCAGGGCAGCCGTGAACAGCGGCGTGAAGACGCGGGTCAGCACCGGCGCCATGTTCTCGATGACGCTCTGCTTGGCCTCGACGAGCCACGCCGAGACGACGACCGCGGCCACCGCGCCGCAGGGCAGCAGCCACGACTGGATGAAACCCTCGGCGTCCAGGCCGATGGCCTGGAAGGTGCCGGCCGTGAAGGCGGTGAGCACGCCGCCGCCCAGCTCGAGGAGGGCGAAGTAGATCAGCCACTCCCCGGTGAACCGGATGAAGTCCATCCGCCGCCGGTCGGAGCGCCAGTCACCGCCGGCGTAGGCGACGCCGACCACCAGCCACAACGCCAGCGGGAGGTGGATCGCGGTGAGCACGACGCTCTGCGAGTCGTCGGCCAGCGGGTACGCGTTGGCGGCGAGCGCGCCGAGCGCGAAGAGCGCGGCCAGCACCGCGATGACCCGCGGCCGGATCCGGCGTTGCCAGGCGAAGTACCCGGCCAGCGCCGGCAGCGCGAAGAGGCTCGCGTTGCGCGCGTAGAAGCCGGCGTCGTCGGTCAGGTCGAGCCCGAACACGGCCGGCGCCTTGACGGCGAGCGCCGCGACGGCCGCGCAGAGCACCATGACGTACAGCTCGCGCCGGGACCGGGTGGCGGCCGGCGCGTCCGGCTCGCCGGGCAGCACGAGCTGCTTCCACAACCGTTCGGAGTGCTCGCGGGCGAATTCCCGCGACAGTTCGTCGAGGCTGCCCATCCGCTTGACCGCGATGAGGAACGCCTCGTCGTCGCGCAGGCCACCCTCGGTGAGCTCGCCGATCCGGCTGCGGAGGTGGTCCTCCAGCTCGTCGGCGTCGGTGTGGTGCAGTTCCCGGCGGCGGTGCACGTACGCCCGCCACTGCGCGATCTGGCCCTCCAGGTCGTACTCGCGGTCGACGGTCATCGCCCCGCCTCCCAGGCCGGCGCCGGGATCGGCCCGAGGGCCTGGGTCGTGCTCCAGATGCTGCGCAGGGCGTCGACGACGGTGTCCCATTGGCGGCGCTGCTCGGCGAGTTCGGCCCGGCCCTGCTCGGTGATCCGGTAGTACTTGCGGCGGCGCCCGCCGGGTGGTGCCTGCCACGCCGACTCGACGTGGCCGAGGCGTTCCAGCCGGTGCAGCAGCGGATAGAGCAGGCCGTCGGTCCACTCCAGCTGCCCGCCGGAGAGCTCGTTGACCTGCTTGAGGATCGCGTAGCCGTAGCTCTCGCCCTCGGCCAGGATGCCCAGCACGAGCGGCGTCGCCGAGGCGGCGACCAGGTCCTTGGTGATGTACATCCGCACCCCCCCAACCCTAGAGCTGCAATGCATAGTAGCTCTAGGTATTGCGGTCGCGCCACCACTGCCGCGGACCGGCCACGAGGCACCACGGGACGGATCTCCCCCGCCGCGGCGTCGAGCAGCCGGGCCGGAGGCGATCGAGGAGGTACCCGGTCACGCCGCGCCGGCGGGCTCCGATCGAGGCGTACCGGCCGGGCCGGCTCCGGCGGCGAGGCGCTGCTCGTGCACGCGCAGCGCCACCGTCGTGGCGTCCAGCAGCGGCGTGGGCACGCCGAGCGCGCGGGCCCGCGCCGTGAGGTCGCCGAAGATCTGCTCGGCCTCGGTCGGCTGCCCGGCGGCCAGGTCCCGGTAGAGCGAGGCGGTGTCGGCCGAGCCGGGCCGGGTCACGAAGGCCCGGACCTGCCCGAGGACCGGCTCCGGCACCGGATGGCCGGCCGCCGCCGCGACGGCCGCGGCCTCGGCCGCGATCCGCGGGCCGAGGTCGTCGCCGCCGGGCACCGCCACGGCGTCGCCCACCGTGCCGCGCACCAGGAGGTTGAGCGCGCCGAGAGTGCTGATGAAGACCCACTTGTGCCACATGGCCCGCAGGATGTCCGGCGCGACGGCGAGGTCGAAGCCCGCTCCGGAGAGCGCCTCGGCGACCCGTTCGACCCGCGCCGAAGCGCCGCCCCGCTGCTCGCCGATGACGATGTCGGCCAGGGCGCCCAGCCGGACGATGTCCCCCTCGACGTTGAGCGTGGTGAGGACCCGGACCACGCCGCCGAGCACGGCGTCCGCGCCGAACCGCGCGTTCAGCGCGGCCAGGTGGGCCATGCCGTTCAGGAACGGCACCACCGTGGTACCCGGGCCGACCGCGGCCGCGACGTCCTCGATCGCCGCCGGCAACGCGGTGGCCTTCACCGAGACGAGGACGACGTCGTAACGCCCGTCGACCGTCGCGGCGGTGACCAGCCGGGGCGTGAGCACGGTGTCGTCGCCCAGCCCGGTGATCCGCAGCCCGCGCTCGCGCAGCACCTCGGCCCGCCCGGGCCGGACCAGGAAGGTGACGTCCCGGCCGGCCTGCTGGAGCCGGGCACCGAAGTAGCCTCCGGTCGCGCCCGCACCGACGACAAGAATCCTCATGCGCCGCAACGTTACTAGCCGAGCCGGGGACCGGACGGCGACCGGCATCGTGGTGCCGGTCACCGCCGCGACCGGCCCGACGCCTCGCCAACCGGACCGGATCCGGACGCCCCGGCCGCGATCGCGGGCGTCCTCAGTCGGCGTCGGGGATCACTGGTACATCAGGTGCAGCACCATCCCGGCCTCGGCGTGCGCCAGGTTGTGGCAGTGGTTGGCCCACATGCCGGGGTTGTCGGCCCGGAACGCCACCCGCCAGACCTCGCCGGGGCGTACGTCGAAGGAGTCCAGCCACAGCGGGCTGCCCGTGGCCGGCCGGCCGTCGCGGGACAGCACCAGGACGTGATGCCCGTGCAGGTGCCACGGGTGCACCACCAGCGACCGGTTCACAATGGTGAACGTGACCACCTCGCCGAACCGGACGAGCTGCGGCGGGATGTCCGGGTCGGCCGCGCCGTTGACGGTGTGCGCGTAGCGCGGCAGCAGCCCGTGCAGGTCCAGACCACGGTCCAGGACGAGGGTGAACTCCCGGTCCACCCGCGACCACGGCACCGGGGCGGCGGCGCCGTAGCGGAGCGGATCGAGCACCGGCCACCCGCCGGTCGCCACCGAGGTCGGCCCGGTCGCGTAGACCACCCGGCCGTCGACCTGGAGCGCCACCGGCGTGCCGGGCGCGGTGAACACCAGGTCGTAGCGGCCCCCGGCCGGGATCAGCACCGCCGTCTCCACCAGCGGGGTCGGGCCCCGCAGGTCGGCTCCGTCGATCGCGGCGACCTGGAACGCGGTCCCGGCCAGGGCGTACCGGTGCGTCGTGCTGTCCGTGTTGATCAGCCGCAGCCGCACGGGCGTCCCCGCCGCGACCGGCTCCGTCCGCGCCTCGGGCAGCGGCCGGCCGGCGAGCGTGTGCACCGGCACCGTGACGTCGACGCCGACCGCCGGCGCCGGACGCACCACCAGGACGCCGTAGAGGCCCATCCGCACGCCCACGTCGGACACCGCGTGCGTGTGGTACCAGTACGTCCCGGCCTGGTCGGCGCGGAACCGGTAGACGAACTCCTGTCCCGGCAGCACGGCGGCCTGCGTCACGCCGGGCACCCCGTCCTGATCGTTCGGCACGTCGTACCCGTGCCAGTGCAGCGTGACGCCGCGCGCGATGTCCCGGTTGCGCAGCCGCACCTCCAGGACGTCGCCCACGGTGGCGCTCAGCTCCGGCCCGGGCACCTGGCCGTTGAACGCCCACGCCGCGACGTCCCGGCCAGCCGCGCGCACCGTCGCGGTCCCGGCCGTCAGGGTGACCCGCCTGGTCGGTTCGCCCACGGCCCGCCCATCCTGAGCGGCGAGCGCGTGGGGTACGGCCGGCGCGGCGGCCGGGGTGGCCACCAGCCCGGCCCCGGTCACCAGCGCGGCGACCGCCACCGCGACGGCGGTCCGGGACACCGTCGGTGACGGGCGCGCGTCCAGCAGCCGCCACGACACCGCGGTCGCCCCGACCACCGCGGCGACCGCGAGCAGCCCTGCGCCCGCCGACGCCGGGTAGCCGTGCAGGACCGTCACGAGCAGGGCGGCGCTCTCCGCGTACCCGGCGAACAGGAGCGGGACCGCGGCGGACCGGATGTCGCCGGGGGGCCGGACCAGCCGCGGCCCGGCGACCGCCACGGCCGCGAGCGACAGCGGACCGGCGACCAGCACCTTCTCCGCCGCGAACCACCAGCCCGCCCGGGCCAGCACGGTGACCGTGACCGCCCGGGCCAGCGTGCCGAGCAGCGCGCCGGCCGCCAGCCCGAGCGCGAGCCGGCGGCGTCGGGCGGCCGCCGCCGCGCCGCCGCCCAGCCAGCCGGCGGCCGCGAGGACCGCGATCAGCAGGTCGGCGGCGATGAGCGAGGCGACGCTCATGCCGGCTCCCCGGCCGGCACCGGCAATTCGGTGGCGTCGACCGGCGCGGGGCCGGCCAGCTCCCGCGCCGCCCGGAGCACGCGGACCACCACGTGCACCACGACGATGCCGTTGAGCGCGTGCAGCCCGGCGAAGGTCAGGCCGAACGGGGTGCTGGCGCCCCCCGCGTCGGTGAACGCGTTCGCCAGCGCGGCGATGAGCCCCTGCAGGAGCACCAGGCCCAGCGGCAGGACGGCCAGGCCGACCAGCCGGCCGGGCGCCTTCGCCAGCACCGCGAACAGGACGGTGAGCAGGGTGAGGGCGGGAATCACCGCCATCCCGGTGACGCTGTGCAGCGCGTACGCGCCGTCGCCCGCGGGCTTGGTGAACGCGCCCACGGCGGCGAAGACGAACTGCAGGACGAACACGACGAGCAGCACGCTGGTGACGATGACGAGAGCCTTGCGCATGACGACCTCCTAAAGATGGGCCGGAGACAGGGTCTGGGCGACGTGCTCGGTGGCCGTGATCGCCCCGAAGGCGACCAGCCGCACCAGGTCGGCGTCGTCCGGATGGGACAGTCGCCACAGGGCGACGTCGCCCACCGTGACGGCGCTGGGGGCGAACGCCGCCAGCAGCGCGATCCGGGTCCCGACGCGGTCCGCCCCGGGCACGTCCCGGACCAGGTCGACGGCCCAGTCCGTGGGCCGGTCCGGGTGCCGGCCGTCCTCCCAGCGCACCGTCGCGGTGACGGTGCGCCGGGCCACGTCGCCCAGCAGGTCACCGCCGCGCAGGGCGGCGTCGCGCACCGCCGCGTACGCGACGCCGACCGGGCTCTGCCCGGCCCAGGCCGGTGGCGGCGAGGGGTCGGCGCCGAGCAGCGGGAGGCTGCCGCCGGGCTCCTTCGGCTCGCGGGCCGCCCGGGCGTAGAGCCGGCCCCCGAAGGAACGCACCACCGGGGACCGTTGCAGTCCACCGGGGAGCAGATCCGGGTCGAGCAGCGCCGAGACGACCCGGTTGATGAAGTGGAAGGCGAGCACCGTGCCGGTGACCTCCGGGCCGTACGGGCTGGTCCACCCGGTGGCCCGGGGGGTGCGGCTGGCCTCGGCCCAGGCGACCAGCTCGGCGTGCTCCGGCTGGGGCGGGGTGCCGCCCCGGGCCATGACCTCGGCCAGCGCGTGCTCACCGAGGGCGTGCAGCAGCATCACGTGCGCGTCGACGCAGAACCGGCACCGGTTGGCCCGGGACACCGCCGAGGCGGTCAGCTCCCGGTCGACCCGCGGCGCGTCCCCGGCGAGCAGCGCCTCCCGCAGCAGCGACCAGGTCGCGGCCTGCACCTCGGGCACCGCCGAGAGCGCCTGGAAGGTGGGCACCGGCCCGAGGAACTCCTCGCGCAGCTGCCGGTAGACCGCCGCGGTGAGTCCACTCGCCGTCCTGGCCGGTGCGGGGGTGAAGAAGCGGTATGTCATGGGCTCGATGCTTGTCCCGGCGGGCCGGGAAAGCGTCGTGCCGCCGCAGGCACTTGCCCGGTTGCCGGTACCACGGTCGCGGTACGCCACAGCTACCGCAGGCGCGGGATGCCCGGACCGGGCCGCCCGTTCTACAGTCCGGTCATGCGCCGCGACCTGCCGTACGCCCTCACCGGACTCGCCCTCGGCGTCCTGCTGCTCGGCAACGCCGCGCTCAGCCCGGACGCCGCCACACCGGGGCCGGCCGACGTCGCCCTGGTCCTGCTCATGGTGGCGGGCCTGGCGGCGTGCCGCCGGTTCCCGGTGCTGGCGCTGGCCGTGGTGACCGCCACCATGCTGTTGGTCCACCTGCGGGTGCACGCCGGAGCGACCGCCGCGTTCCCGGTCCTCGGCGCGGTCTACCTCGCCGCCTGGCGGGGGCACCGGTGGGCCGCCGTGCTGGCCAGCGTCGGCTTCCTCGCCGGCTTCCTGGCCCGGGACGTGTCGGTCGCGCCGATCGGCCAGGCCGGCCAGCAGATGGCCGAGCGGACCGCGCTGCTGCTGGGCTGGTTCGTGGCCGCCAACGTCGCCGGCCTGGTCGCGGGGCAGCGCCGGGCGTACCTCGAGCAGGTCGAGCAGCGGGCGGTCGAGGCCGAACGCACCCGCGAGGAGATGGCGTTGCGCCGCGCCGGGGAGGAACGGCTGCGCATCGCGCGGGACCTGCACGACTCGCTGACCCACAGCATCTCGCTGATCAAGGTGCAGGCCGGGATCGCCGTGCACCTGGCCCGCAAGCACGGCGAGGAACCGTCGGCCGCGCTGCTGGCGATCCAGGAGGCCAGCGCCGCGGCGATGCGGGAGCTGCGGGCCACCCTGGACGTGCTGCGCTCCCCCGCCGACGCCGACGGGGTGGGGCTGGACCGGGTGGCGGAGCTCGCCGAGCGGACCCGGTCCGCCGGCGTACCGGTGCAGGTGACCGTGACCGGCCAACCCCGCGGCCTGCCCAGCGCGGTCGACCAGGCCGGTTACCGGGTCGTCCAGGAGGCGCTGACCAACGTCGCCCGGCACGCCGGCGGCGCCACCGCGCAGATCCACCTCGCGTACGCCCCGGCGCAGCTGACCGTGTCGGTCACCGACGACGGCCAGGCCTCGCCGGTCCGGCCGGTGACCCCCGGCGTGGGCCTGAACGGCATGCGGGAACGGGTCACCGGACTGGGCGGCACGCTGCACGCCGCCGCCCGCGACGACGGCGGCTTCGCGGTCCGGGCCACGTTCCCGCTGAACGGCCCGGCATGACCGACCGCGCGCCGGAGGCGCCCGCCGGGCGGCCGGTCCGGGTGCTGCTCGCCGACGACCAGGCGCTGATGCGGGCCGGCTTCCGGGCGCTGCTCGACGCCGAGGACGACCTGCTGGTGGTCGGCGAGGCCGCCGACGGCGCGTCGGCCGTCCAGCTGTCCCGGCGGCTCCGGCCGGACGTGGTGCTGATGGACGTGCAGATGCCGGGGCTCGACGGCATCGAGGCCACCCGGCGGATCGCCGCCGACCCCGACCTCGCCGCGGTCCGCGTGCTCATCCTCACCAACTACGGGCTCGACTCCTACGTGTTCGCCGCGCTGCGGGCGGGCGCCAGCGGCTTCCTGCTCAAGGACGCCGACCCCGCCGACCTGTTGCAGGCGGTGGCCGTGGTGGCGCGCGGCGACGCGCTGCTCGCCCCGGCGGTCACCCGCACCCTGATCAGCGAGTTCGTCACCGGCCCGCCGCCGGCCGACCCGGCGGCCGGGCGCGACGTGCTGACCGCCCGGGAACAGGAGGTCGTCGAGCTGGTCGCCCGGGGGCTGACCAACGACGACATCGCCGAGCGGATGGTGATCAGCCCGTTGACCGCCAAGACCCACGTGAACCGGGCCATGACGAAGCTGCACTGCCGCGACCGGGCCCAGCTGGTCGTCTGGGCGTACGAGTCGGGGCTGATCACGCCCCGCCGGCGGTGACGGCGGGCCGGGGCCCGGTTGGCGGCGGCGCACCGGCGGTCGCGGTAGGTTCCCCAGTCATGGCCACCACCGCCGACATCCGGCGCGACCTCGCCGGCCTCGCCGACCCGGGGCGGGCGGCGGCGACCAGCCGGTTCCTCCAGATGACCCCCGGCGGGTACGGCGAGGGCGACCGCGCCATCGGCGTCACCGTGCCGGACCAGCGCCGGGTGGCCGCCCGGTACTGGCGGGACCTCACCCTGGCCGACACGGCGGAACTGCTCGCCGGTGACGTGCACGAGGAGCGGCTGACCTCGCTCCTCATCCTGGTGCGCAAGTTCGCCAAGGGCGACGAGGCGGAACGGGGCCGGATCTTCCGCCTTGTGCTGGCCAACACCGGGCAGATCAACAACTGGGACCTGGTCGACTCGTCCGCCCCGTACCTCGTCGGCCCGTGGCTGCTCGACAAGGACCGCGACGTCCTGGACCGGCTGGCCGGATCGGACCGGGTGTGGGACCGGCGGATCGCCGTCATGGCGACGTTCGCCTTCATCCGGGCCGGCGACTTCGGGTGGACCTTCCGGCTCGCCGACCGGCTGCTGCGCGACCCGCACGACCTGGTGCACAAGGCGGTGGGCTGGATGCTGCGCGAGGTGGGCAACCGGGACCGGGCCGCGGCGGAGGAGTTCCTGGCCGGCCGCTACCGGGACATGCCGCGGGTGATGCTCCGGTACGCGATCGAGAAGTTCGAACCGGAACGACGCCGGGCGTACCTGTCCGGCACGGTCCGGTCAACCGCGCGGCGCGGGCTGCCGGCGCGCGTTGCGGGCGAGGCGGCCGAGGCCGCGGACGCCGGCGTACAGCAACCAGCTCAGCCAAGCCGCCAGGCCCAGGCCGGTGACGAGGAACGCCGGCACGGCCACGACGTCCGGTAGCGGGCCGGACGGCAGGACCGCGCTCAACGCGATGGCGGCCAGCTCCACCAGCGCGGCCAGGGTCAGCGGGACGAGCAGCAGCCCGAGCGCGGCGTTCTGCCGGCCGGGGCGCCGGATGAGCCGACGCCGCGACCAGGCCCCGAAGCCGAGGAACCCGGCCAGCGCCACCGCGCCGACGGCCGCCCGGGCCGGCCACGACGCCGGCGGATCGAGGCTCAGCACCAGCGGCAGCACCGTGAACACCGCCCCTGACCGGGCCAGCCGCATCGCCCATCGGCCCGCGTACGACGCCGCGCGCTGCTCGGCGAGCAGGTCGCTGGCCGGCGGTTGGGCGAACGCGGCGCCCGCCGTCGCGGCGGCCGGCGGGGAGCCGCCGGGGCCGGCAGCGGGATCGGGTGCGGGCGGCGGCGGGCCGGCGACCCGGCGGTCCACGATGAACGCCGCCGCCCCGCCGACCAGCAGCGCCAGGAGGTGCGCCGCCATCATGACCAGCATGACGGCCGACGGCGGCCGGTCCGGATCCTGACCCAGCGCGGCGCCGAACAGCCCGGCCGCGGTGAGCGCGCACAGCGCGAGCCCGAACAGCCGGGCGCGGGCCCGGACGTCCGTGCGGAGCAGGTGCCCGGCGTACACCCGCGCGCCCGGGGAGAGGGCCCGCCAGGTCCGGGCGGCCCACCCCGACCACAGCAGGGGCGGCAACGCGGCCAGCGCCCACACCCACGGCAGCATGGCGAACATGCCGATGAAGCCGCCGACCCAGACCGACATCAGCGCCCAACCACCGAGGCCGCCGATGACCAGCCGGTCCAGTTCGGCGCGGGCGGCCGGGTTGGTCGGCTCGGCGGCCAGCACCGCGCTGAGATGCCCGGCGGCGGACGCCAGCCGCCCCCGGGTCGCCGCGACCCGACCGAGCCCGGTGAGCGCCGCTGTGTGCGCCGGGTCGAGCGCCAGCGCCCGGCGGAACGACCGGTTGGCGGACCGGTGCCAGCCGATCGTCTGGAACATCAACCCCCGGATGTGGTGCGGGCCGGCCGAGTCCGGGGCCAGCGCCACCGCCTGCTTGATCAGCCGGAAGGCGTGGCGGGGCTGCCCGAGATTGAACGAGGCGAGCGCCAACGCCGCGTAGCCGCGCCAGTCGTCGGGGGCGAGGCGGACGGTCTCCGCCGCGCTGGCCCGGGCCGCCGTCGGGTCTTCCACCCCGAGCTGGGCGAACGCGAGCAGCAGGTGACCCTCGGGCTGTGCCGGCGCGACCGCCACGGCCCGCGCCGCCGCCTCCCGCATCGCGGCGAACTCGTCCTCCGCCTGGTACGCGCGGGCCAGCACGCACAGCGCCTCGACGTTGTCCGGATCGCCGGCCAGCACCGCCGTGATCTCCCGCCGGGCGGCCTCGATCCGGCCGACCTCCAGCAGGTTGCCGGCCCGGGCGACGCCGGCCTGCGCCCCCGCCTGACTCGTCATCGGCACACCCTAAGGCCGGCCGGTGCCACCGGTACGCCCGCCGGCCTCGCGCGGCCGACGGCCCGTCCCGAACGGTCACCGGGCGACCGTCCACCGCCGCGCACCACGAGCGTTCCTGGAGTAACGTCGCAGTCACTGGTTGGCCACTCGGAGGTCGGTTTGCCACTGTCCATCCGGCACGCTCAGCCCCTGCTCGCCTCCATCCGGTCCTGGCGCCTCACCCCGGCGGAGTGGTCCCAGGTCACGGCCGCCCTCGGGGCGCTCGACGAGGCGCTCGACCGCGACGACGACCGGGCCGCCGGTGCCGCGTTGGCCGGTCTCGCCCTGATCAGCGACCGCGCCCGGCCGAGCCGACCCCTCCAGTCCAGCCTGGGCCAGGCCGAGAGCGGTCCCGAGCCGCGCATCACCACCCTGGCCGGCCGCCTGGTGCACCGCCTCGTCGACCAGGCCGCCGCCCCGGCGGCGGAGCACGAGGGGCGATGACCATCGAGGTCCGGCGACCGGCGTTGCTCACGCATGCCTTTTGGGCGTTCGGCGCAGCCGGCGGGCTTTCCGAGGCGTGGGAAGCCATCAAGGCGTCGGGCATCGACGGCCGGATCGACGGGCTACCGGCCGAGTTGGCGGAGCCGCGCCGGGATGCCCGCCCCGACCGGTTGGTGATCCTCGGTGCGCTCAGCGCCGAGACCGGCGGAAGGGCGCTGCACCAGGCGCTGGCTTACCGGACCCGCGACCTCATCGCCCTGGCCGTGCTCCGCGCGCCGAACCGCGACGAGGTGGGCTGGCGCGACCTGCCGGAGACCGCACCGGCCGACGGTGACCAGCGAATCGGAGACGTGACGGTGTACCTCGGCCTGCTGCCCGGGTCGGCGCCGGCCGGCGCGGATGCCGCCGCGGCCCTGGCGCGTGCCCTGCGGCCGGCCCCTCCGCCGCCGGTGGATCTCGATTGGCAGCGCACCGCGTGCGGCTTCCGCGACGGCATCACGGTCTGGGAGCTGCCGGGCGGCCGCACCCGCCGACGGCTGCTCGTCCTGGCGCCCGAATCCCGGGAGGACGCTCTCGACCGGTGGTTGTGGAGCGCCGACGGTCCGGTGCTGCCCCCACTGACCAGGTATCTCGCGCACGCGGCGCGGATCCGGTATCAGCAGCTGGTGCTGCACCGCGACCTGCCGGACCTGGACCGGCTGCTCGACGACGTGGCCGCGTCGAGTGACGCGCTGGCGGCAGGTCTGCGCGACCGTCCGGACACCGATGCGAGCACCTCGGAGCTGCTCCGGCAGGCGGATCGCCTCACCGAGGTGCGCAACCGGCACGCCGGACTGATCGACACGCTGGCCCGTACCCGCACGATGTCCAGGACGGTCCGGGTTGCCGAGCGCAACCTCGCCGCGGCCCTCGAATCGCCCCGTTTCGCCGCGCCCGGCGGCCTGCTGGACACCGACCGTCAGGTCGCCGAGTCGGCAACCGAGCAACTGCACGCCGCGGAAACCTATCTGCAGGCCGAGCTGGACCGGGCGGGGCCACTGCTCGTGACCGCGCGAGCCAGCCTGGACGAACGCATCCGGGATCGCGTCGACGGGCGGATGCTGGTGCAGACCTCACTGATCGGCGCGCTCCTCGCCGTGCTGGCCGCCGTCCAGAGCCTCGACTACCGGGTCGCCGTCGCGCGCTCGCTGAACGCTCCGCTGATCACGCTGGTGGGCGCCCTGGTGCTCTGGCTGCCGTCGGCGGTCCTGCACTGGATTCCCGGCGCCCGGGTGCCGCGCGGCTGGCGTCACCTGGACCGGATCTTCCTGGTGTTGACCTGCTCGGCCGCCGGCTGGCTCGGCACGGCGGCCGTCGTGCGGTACGGCGGCGGCCATCCCGCGCCGCCGTGGGCCTCGCTGGCCGGGGCCGCCGGAACCGCCCTCGCGGGTCTCGGGATCGGCCACTGGTTGTGGCGCACTGGAAGGAGCTGAATGTCGGACGACCCGCTGTGGCGGTTCCTCGAAGCCGCCGACTGGCCCGCGGCGGTGCGTGGTGCCGAGCGGGAGCTGCGCGATCCAGAGTGGGTCGACCGGCTCGTCCAGGGTGCCGCCAACGCCGATCACACCGGCCAGGACGCGGTGGCGTTCGCGCTGCGCCGGCACGCCGCGGTGCTACGCGCGCTACAGGAGAGCGGCGCCGACGCGGCCCTGCGCGTCGCGGCCGAGCGCATCGACCCGAGTGAGCCCAAGGACCGGTCCGCCTACATCCAGGTATTGGCCGGCGTGTCCGCCACCGAGCCGGCCGAGCTCACCGCGCTGACCGAACGGCATCCGTGGCTGCTGTCGGATGCCACCGACCGGATCATCCGGGCGACGGTGGACCGGTTTGTCGAGGAGTCCGAATTGCTCTCCGCCCTCGACGGCGAGTTCCGGCGCCTCCTGCTGCGGGCCTTCCGCCGGGACGGGAGCGCCGCGACGCTGGCGGTCGTGACGCCGGCCGGCGACGCGACGCAGCGGTCCGAGCGGCTGCACGACGCCGTGCTGCGCGCCCGCCGCGCCGGTGACGAGGAGCAGACGTTGCTCCGCATGCTCGCCTGGTTCCTCGGCCCGCTGCGGGAAGCTCCGGCGGGCACCGTCCCGGTCGCAGTGCTCAACGACATCGGCGCCACCCTGATGCGGCGCCACCACCACACCGGCGAGCGGGCCGACCTGGCGTTCACGCTGCTCGCCTACCAGGCCGTCCACGACAGCCTGGGCCACGCACCGCAGCGCGCACTGGCCGCGTACGGGCTGACGAACCTGGCCGGCGCGATGGTGACCTGGGAGCGCGCGACCGGCGAGCTGACCTACCGGGACGAGGCGATCGCGCTGTACCGCCGGTACCTGGCGATCGCGGTGCCCGAGGATGCGCTGCGCCTGCCCAGCATGATCGCACTCGCCGGGCTGCTGGTGGCCGAGGGACGCCGGGAGGGCCGCGGGTTCGACCCGCTCGACGAGGCGGAGGCGCTGCTGGCCGAGGCCGTTCCGGCACTGGCCGGGGTGGACGAGCGCGAACGACTCATCGGCCTGGCCCACCTGGCCACGTCCGGCCTGGTCCGCTTCGAGCGGACCGGCGACCCGACACCGGCCCGGCGGGCCCTGGACACCGCTCTGCAGGCGATCCGGCAGGTGCCGCCCGACACGCCCCAGCGGGACGAGGTGGCCCAGGAGCTGAGCCAGCTGATCCTGCACACCCTGACGACCCGCCGTGATGACCGGCTCAGCGAGGCCGCGGCCGACCTCTCGGCGCTGGCCACCGACGGCGCCTCGGCCGCGGCCCCGGCCGAGGCGTTGCTGCACCGGATGCAGGCCCTGTTCAACCGGTACGAGTCGAGCGGTGCCAGCGCCGATCTGCACGGCGCCCTCGACGCCGCGACGCAGGCACTGGGCGGGTCCCGGCCGGGCAGCACCGAGGAGATCCGCGCCCGCACCGGCCTGGGCATGGCGCTGCGCCTCCGGTTCTCGGCGACCGGCGACATCACCGACCTGGACGAGGCGGTGACGAGCCTGCGGCAGGCCGTCGACCTCCAGGAACGGCTGGACGGGCCGCCGGCCGTCCCCGCGGCGTACCAGAATCTCAGCGGCGCACTGCTCGATCGGTACCAGCAGGGCCGGCAGGCCGCCGACCTGGACGACGCGATCACGGTGAGCACCAGGTTGGTCGAGGGCACCGCAGCGGCCGACCCGCTGCGGTTGAACCGGGTGAGCGGCCTCGCGGCCGCGTTGCGGCAGCGCTACCTGCACCGCGGCGACCGGGCCGAGCTGGACCGGGCCATCGCGCTGGTCAGCGAGCTACTCGGCGAGGCGCCGGCCGATCGGCCCAACCGGACGATCGCGATGTCCACGCTGGCGCTCTGCCTCCGCGACCGGTACCTCGCCGACGGGACCGCCGCGGACGTCACGGAGGCGGCGCGGCTGCTGCGCGCCGCGGTGGAGGCGACGCCCGCGACCGCCCCCAACCTGGAACCGTTGCTGAGCAACTACCTGCTGGTGCTCATCGCGGTCCAGGACCGGGAGCGCACCCGACGCGAGGAGCCCCTCGACGACCTGTACCGGTGGATGGCGCTCACCCACCGTGAGGTGACGCGGCGGATCCGCGAGACGGGCGAGGTGCCCTCGGCGCTGGCGTCCGTGACCGGCCCGCCCGAGCGGGCGGCGGTTCCGCCGGAGACCGAGGAGCCGGTTCCGCCACCTGTCGACCCCGACGGCACCGAGGACGACGCGACGCCACGGTCGTTGCTCGCCGATCCGGTCGAGGTCACCGTTCCGGAGTCCGTGGCCGCCTTCGCGCAGCGGGCGACGAACGCCGTCGACCGCTTCCTCGACGCCGGGGAGCAGGCGGACCTGGACGAGGCGGCGGACATGTGGCGCGCCACGGTCCGGCACCCGGCCTTCGCCGACCTGCCCCGGCCGGCGAAGCAGGTGATCGCGCTGCGCGCGGCGCAGGCCGCGTACCTGATGTCCGGGCACGACGAATCGATCACCGCGACGGACCGCCTGATCGGCGCGTACGAGCTGATGCTGTCCCTCGCCGAGGACGGCACGCGGCGGGCGGAGATCTCCTACGACCTCTGCCGGGCGTGGCTGCTGCGGTACGCCACGTCCGGCGACGAGACCGACCTCGATCGTGGGTACGACCTCGTGCGCGCGGCCGTCACGGTGCTGCCGTCCGGCAGCGAAACCTGGCGGCGCGGCGTGCGCTACCTGGCCGGCTGCCTGCAGCGGTATCCGCGGCGCGAGCCGTACCCGGTGGGCCGCCGCAGCCGTCTCGACCAGCTCGACGCGCTGGTCGGCGAGGTCGGCCCGGCCGGTGCCGGACCGAGCTGGGTGGCCATCCGCCTGCTGCTCCTGGACGCCTACCGCAGCGTGGGCGTCGACCCGGACCAGCGGGTCGACGCGCTGACCCGGTCGCTCCGCATCGCCACCGACGGGGCCGCCGCGTCCCGCGCGGCCGGCGACGGCCAGTCGGAGGTCTTCGAGCGGGTCGCCCACAGTGCCCGCGCCGCGCTCGACGCCGTCGCGGCCGACGCCGACGCCGAACCGGTCGAGGTCACCCTGGCGGAGCTCGTGGCGGGGACCGACGATCCCGACGAGGCGCGCCTGCGCCTGGACCGGATGCGGCTCCTCTACCAGCGCACCGACCCGGACGACTACTCCACCTGGCGGTACGTCGCCATGGGGTTCGCCGTGGTGCTGCACCGCGCCACCGCCGACCGCGCCGACCAGCAGGACGAGTTGCTCGAGGTCGCGGCCGCGCTGGAACGCAACGCCGCCGCCGCGGACGACCACGAGAGCCAGGGCATGGCCGTACGGCTGCAACGGGACGTCTACCGGGAGCGCAGCCACGGCATCCGGGCCGACAACCTCGACCGCGCCGTCGTCTGCGCGGAACGCGACCTGGCGCTGCGGGCCGAGGGCACAGCCGAATGGGCGGTGAGCCGCGCCGAGCTGGGCTACGCGTTGAGCCAGCGCGTCACGGGTGGGCGGCCGGCTCCCGGCGACCCGGCGCGGGCGGTGCGGGAGTGCCGCGCGGCGGTCGCCGCCCTGACCGCCGAGACCGACCCGGCGATCCGGGCCCGGGTCCACTACCTGCTCGGTGGCGTGCTCGCCGACAGCGACGACGGCAGTCTCGCGGCCAGCATCGAGGAGGCCATCGAGGCGTACGGGGTGGCCCTGCGCGACCAGCCCGACGGCGACGTCGACTGGGCCAACAGCCACCACCAGCTCGGCCTGATGTACACCAACCGGTTGCACGCCGGCCACCAGGAGAACCTGGCGGTCGCGCTCGAGCACTTCGACCAGGAGCTGACCGTCTTCACCCGGCAGCGGCACCCGGCCGACTGGGCGTACGCGATGGTCAGTCGCGGCAACGCGCTGAGCCAGGCACGCGGGGCGGACCCGCGGCGCACCGCCGCGCAGGCCGCCGAGTCGTTCGAGGCCGCCCTGACCGTCTTCACCCGGCAGGCGTTTCCCCAGCAGTGGGCCCGGATCCGGGCCAGCCAGGGCCTGCTGGCGTTGGACGCCGACCGGGTGGGCGACCGCGACGTCGACGCCCGGGCCGCGCTGGAGCATCTCGGCGCGGCACTGGAGGTCTACGACCGCGAGCGCGACCCGGTCGAGTGGGCCCGCATCCACGAGTTCCTGACGGTCGCCGAGCTGATCCTGGCCGGTGAGGGGCAGACGGCGCACGACCGGCGGGCCATCGAACACGCCGAGCTGGCGCTGTCGGTGTCCGGCCTGCCGGCGGTCACCCGCGCCCGGCGGCTGGCCAACCTCGGCGCCGCCCGGCTCGAACTGGCCGAAGCCGTGCCCGAGGAGCGCCCGGCCCACCTCGACGCGGCGGCGCGGGCCCTCGGCGAGGCACTGCAGATCTTCGAACAGCACGGCCTGCTCCCGGCGGCCCGCAACGTCGCCGCCGGGCTGGTCGAGACGTACTCGTGGATGGGCCGCCACGATCGCGCGGCCGAGGTGTACGAACGGGGCGTCGCCGCCGCCGAACGCCAGTACGCGGAGTCCCTGCTGCTCTCCTCCCGCGCCGCCGAACTGCGCGACGGCCGCCGCCTGGTGCAGGCCGGTGTGCGCGCGTTGGTCCACCTCGGCCGGACCGCGGAAGCCCTGGTGGTGCTGGAACGGGGCCGGGCGCGGTGGCTCGGCGAGAGCATGGACCGCGACCGCGCCGACCTGAGCCGGCTCGCCGACGACCACCCCGGGCTCGCGGACCAGTTCCGCCGGGCCGCCGCCCAGGTGACCGACGCCGAGGCCGCCGAACGCGACGGCACCGGTGACGCGCGGGGTGCCGCGCTGCGCGAGCAGGCCCGGCAGGCCCGGGCCGCGCTCGCCGAGCGGATCACCCGGATTCGCCGGCTGCCCGGCTACGAGCGCTTCCTCGACCTGCCCGACCTGGCTGACATCGCCCGTGCCGTCCGGCGCGGCTCGGCGATCGCGTACCTGCTGCCCGGTGAGCAGGAAGGCCTGGCGCTGATCGCGCACCGTGCCGCGGGGAGCGACCTGATGGTGTCGGCCCGGCTGTTACCCGCCCTGACCAACCGGAACGTGGACCGGCTCCTGCGCGACGACGGCTACCTCGCTGCCCAGTTCTCCGGCGGCGGCGCCGAGCTGCGCGGGTTGCTCGACCCGCTGCTGGACCGGCTGGGCATGATGCTCGCCGGTGCCGCCGACGCGCTGCGCGAGGTGGGTTGCGAGTCGGTGACGCTCGTGCCGTGCGGCCGGCTCGGCGTCCTGCCGGTGCACGCCGCCGGTTACCGCACGGCCGGCGGATCAGGCAGCCTGCTCGAGGAGTTCGCCGTGGCCTTCGCACCCTCCGCCTGGGTCGTCGCGCATCCGGCCGGGTCCGTCGACCAACCGATGCTGGCCGGGGTGGGCGACCCGACGGGCGACCTGCGCTTCGCCGGCACCGAACTCGCCGACATCGCCGACCTCTTCCCCGGCGGTGACCCGGGCCGGCTGCTGTACGGCCCGGCGGCGACCCGTGCGGCGGTGCTGGCCCGGATACCCGGCGCGACGCACCTGCACCTGAGCTGTCACGGGTACTACGACCCGGCGAAGCCGGACGAGTCGCACCTGCTGCTGGCCGGCGGCGACCGGCTGACGCTGGGTGAACTGCTCGCCGGGAACGTGCTGCGCGGGGTCCGGCTGGCCGTCGCCTCGGCCTGCCAGACCGCGGTCACCGACGTGGTGCGCCTGCCCGACGAGGCGATCGGCCTGCCGGCGGGCTTCCTGCGGGCAGGCGCGGCGGCGGTGGTCGGCACGCTGTGGCCGGTCGCCGATCTGCCGACGGCGCTGCTCATGCGCCGCTTCTACCAGTGTCACCTGGCCGGCGATCCGGACCTCGCGGACCCGGCCCCGATGGCACCGGCGCCGGCGTTGCGCGCGGCGCAACTGTGGCTGGCCGGGTTGACCGAGGCGGAACTGGCGGCGTACTTCACCGGGGCGAGCCAGCCGCGCGCCGATGACGAGAGCGCCCCGCGGCCGTTCGCGCACCCGTACTACTGGGCGCCCTTCGTGCTGGCCGGGCAGTAGCGCCTGCCGGGGCCGGCCGGGGAAGCGCCGACGCCGGCCGGGAAGCGCCGGACGGTGCCCCGACGCGGAGCGGGGCGGACCACGCTCGGTCCGCCCCGCCGCCTGAGGGTCACGCCGCCGCCGGCACCTCGACCGGCTCGTCCGCGCTCTCGGGCACCTCGCGCACCAGGACCCGGCTGCGGGCGTGGTCGACGCTGAGGACCGCCACGTCGATCTCCTCACCGACCTCGATGTGCCCGTCGTTCAGGTCCAGCCGGAGGTCTTCGGTCATGTCCCGGGCCAGCAGCATGGCCGGCCTGGTGCCGGCCGCGAGCCGGACCAGGATGTAGCCACCCCGACCGGCCACCTCCGGTACGGCCTTGACCACCCGTCCGACGCCGGTCCAGCCCGGCGACACCAGGATCGGCGTCGGCCCGGGCTGCGCCGAGCCGTCCAGCACCCGGTTGAGCCGCAGGGCGATCCGGCGCTGCTCCCCGTCCATCCGGGTGACGGTCACCTCCAGCTCGGTGCCCGGGGCCGGCGGGGTGCCCTGGAACTGCTCGATCGGGATCATGCCGTTGACGTCGAACTCGACCCGGGCGAAGACCCCCACGTTGGGCACCACGTTGTGCACCTTGGTGCGGAGCGTCGTGCCGACCGGGTAGCGGCTGACCAGGATCGGCCACGGGTTCGTCTCGCCACCGACCAGGGTGTAGCGCATCTCGCTGCGCATCGGGTCGACCACGAACGCGCCGTCGAGCCGGTCGCCGACCTTGAACCGGCTGCTCATGTTGGTGACCATCCGGGTGTAGTCGACGTCCGCGCCGCCCATGACGCCCCGCCGGCCGCGGTCGTCCTGGACGACGACGTACTCGCGGTCGACCGAGATGACGCGGGCCGGCACCGAGTTCCGGCCGCCGCCGGGCATCGGCATCGGCGCCATCTCCTCGGCCGGCTCCTGCGCGAGCGCCTGGAGCTGGAGCGTCAACTCCTTGCGCATGCGCATGATGTCCGCGTAGTTCGGGCTGTAGGTGATGTAGCGGTAGAGCCCGCGCACGTCGGTCGGGATGTCCTCCGGGCGCTGGGTCAGGATGACGATGCGCTTGCCCAGCAGCAGCGCCCAGCCGAACTCGAAGACGACGTTGGCCGACTGCCCGCTGAAGTCCACGACCACGAACTCCGCCCGCTGCAGGGTGCGCCAGACCGCGTCCAGCACGCCCTGCGGTCCGTAGATGCCGTCGACCCGCAGCGGGACCATCCCGCAGTCCTCCGCGACGGTCGGCACGCAGACGTCGGCGTAGAACGCGTCGAAGTCGAACGGCTCGACACCTGGGGAGATCGACTTCGTCCCGTACGGCATGGCGAAGAAGACGTGGCCGGGCTCCGGCCCCAGCGTCCGAAGTGGCTTGAAAACAGTGTTCACCGCACTTGCTCCTCACGTGATCGGCTCGGTGGCCGTGTTGCCGCCTGGCCGGGTTGCGATATGAAGGACGTCGAAGGGCGAGCCGGGGTTTGCGGCGGGTGAGGGAGGCTCATGGACACATGTCTCACCGTCTGCGACCACTGTGGTGCGCCGGAGCCCGAGGTGGTCCCGGTCCTCCGGGCGGCCGTCTCGTCCGCCGGCGCCGTCGACAGCTGGCTGCGCGCGAACCCCGGCGCGGTGCTCTCGACCTGCCGGTGGGTGTCGACCCACGACCGGGCGCTCGCCGACCGGCTCCACCTCCGGCCGGCCGTCCGTGCCGCCCTGTACGTGGCGATGACCGACGCCCTGACGGCCGGCGAGGAGTCGCTCGACGTCGTCGAGTTCGTCGCCCGCTGGGGCCGCCCGCCCCGCCTCCCGGACGGGTTCTCCCGGCACCTCGCGGCGGGCCTGGACACCAGCGATCCGCGGGTGCTGGATGAGGCCTACCGGGCGGTGGTCGCCCGCCTGCGACCGGTGTTCGGCGGCGAGGCGGGCGCCGGCCTGCACCGCATGGGCTGGCTGTACCTGCTGGGCGACGCCGCCCAGGCCGCCTTCCGGGCCCACGACGTGCCGGGCTCGGTGGCGCTCCTGGACGAGGCGTGGCAGCTCATCGACGAGCTGCCCCGCGGCAACGAGTTCTCGGTGAAGGCGGTCGGCTTCCTCGCGACCAACTACGCCAGCTCGGTCGGTCACCTGCCGCCGCGCCACGCGGAGTGGGATCTCCTCCTGGACACCGCGGCGGACCGCCTGGCGGTGGCCACCGCCTGGCTCAAGGGCCGCGCTCCGTCCATCTCCGTCGCCGCGCTGGCGTTGCGCATCGGGATCTCCCAGGCGCAACTGTGGTACGTGCGGACGGTCAACGGCCGGGTCGGGTGGATCACCGGGGAGGCGCGCCGGCTGGAGCTGCTCGATCAGGCGGAAGCGACCATGTGGGAGTACCTGCCGTCGAGCGCGCCGGCGTACTGGAGCCGGAACGTGGCCGACCTGCCGGATTCGCTCAAGGACACGGCCGTCCGGCTGCAGACGGAGAAGATCGGCGCCGCGGCCGTGGTGAGCCAGGACCGGTCACCGGACGCGGCGGAGGTGGCCCTGCGCCTCGGCACCCTGCCGCACCACCGCTTCGCGGCCCTCATCGGCATCGCGCGCGGCGAACGCAACCTCGCTCGGCGTGTGGCGCACCTGGAAGGGCTGCTCCGCGAGACCCGTGCCGGGCTCTACGACCGGGCGAGCGCCTGGCAGCGGGAGACGATGCGGTCCCGGCTCACGGCCGCGTGCTGGGACCTCGCCGCGAAGCTGGAGGTCGCCGGCAGGACGACGGCCGCCTGGTTCTGGCGACGCGAGGGCAAGGCCTGGTCGGACCGGTCGAGCGGGCGCGGCCGAGCCCGGCGGGTGAACCGGCGCCGGGGGTGGGCGGGGACCCGGGCGCCGCTCGCCGAGATCGACCGGATCGTCGAGGACGAGGGGGTCGGTGCGGAGGCGACCAACGGCGGGGTGACCAGTCCCGGGATCAGTCGCCTCGGCCACAACATCCTCACCGAGCAGGCCCCCGGGCTGGCCCTGACCGTCATGGCGATGGTTCGCAACGGCGCGGACGAGCCGGAGTTGCGGCAGGCCACCGTGCTTGTCGACGGCTGGCACCCGCCGCGGCGCCGCGCCCGACGTCGGCGCCTCGCCCCGGCGAGCTGCCGGACGGCCGCCGAGTTCCGGCGCACGCTGCTCGAGGCCGCCGAGGAGATCGCCGCCGGCTACGCCGGCTATCTGCGGCCTGAACTGCTGAACCTGCTGGCCAGGCAGGAGGCGCTGGCCCCGGGCGAACGGCTCGAGGTGGCCCAGGAGGCGCTGGCCGCGTCGCTCGAGGCGGCGCAGTGGGGCGAAGCGGCCGCCGCCCTCCGGGTCATCCTCGCGATCGCCGTCGAGGCCGGCGACAGCGGCGCGACCAGGTACGCCGTGCACGCCCTGTGCGGGATCGTCCAGCACGCGGTGACCCAGTCGCGGGGCACCGCGGACCTCATCGACCTGGCCCGCCAGATGACGTCGATCTCCACCCGGTTGGCCACCTTCCTCGCCTCCGTCGGCCACGCCGAGCTGGCGTTCCACGCGGCGCACGCCGGGCTCGGCGCGATCAACCGGATCTGTGCCGAGAACGCGGAGCTCATCGAGGAGTTCGAACTCGCGGAGCAGTTCCACCGGCGGGTCACGGGCGCAGCCGACGAGCTGTTCGCCGCGATGCACCGACGGCTGAACTCGACCGCGCCGCAGCCGATCAAGACCGAACCGGACGCGTACCAGCCGGCGGCCCTGCTCCGCTGCATGCCCGGGCCGGCCGCCTACGTGCAGCTCCTCGGTGAGCGCCACGGCGGCTTCTGGGCGGTGGGCTGCGTCGTCGACGGCGACACGCGCCGGTGGTGGACGGTCCGCCTCGACGTCACCGTCGAGTCGCTCGGTGCCCTGCGCGAGGCCGTCTGGCAGTCGCTCCGGCCGAAACGCGGCGGCCCGCCCCGCCGCACCGCCGCCCTCAAGCGCCTGCACGCCGAGATCGTCGGCCCCTTCGAGCGCGAGCTGGGCGACGCCCGGGACGTCGTGGTCGTGCCGCACCAGGCGTTCGCCGGCCTGCCGCTGCACGCGGCGCGTGGCGGCGACGGCTTCCTGATCGAGCGCCGCCGGGTGACGTACCTCGGCGGTCTGACCGACCCGGTCCGGCCGGCGACGGCGTCCGGCTCCGCTCTGGTCGGTGGGTGGGATCCCGCCATCGGCGCGCCGGAGGAGGCCCGCGAGCTGGAAGCGGAGCTGACCGCGCTGGGCTTCCGGGTGGTCCGGCCGAAGAACGCCACGCTCGGCCGCCGGCACTACCTCGATCCGGAGGCGCAGTGGGACGTCGTCCACGTCGCCGCGCACGGCGACTACCACCCGTGGCCCCGCTCGATGGCGTCCGAGCTGCGGCTGTCCCGTACCGTCGGGCTGACGGCCGGCGACTGGCTCCGGCAGGGCTGCCGGGCCTCGTTCGTCTTCGTCAACGCCTGCAACGTCGGGCGCAACGTGCCGCACGCCGGTGACGTGAACGGCTTCCCGCTGGCCCTGCGCATCCGGGGCAATGTGGCCGAGGTGTCCGCGCTGTGCCCGGTGGACAGCGTCACCGCCGGTCCGTTCGCGCGGTCGTTCTACCGGCACTGGACGGGCCAGGACAGCCTCGGCGCGTACCACGCGACCTGTCTCGACGCCATCGCGCGCGCGGAGCCGCCCTCGGTGTGGGCGCCGTACGTCCACACCGGAGTGCCGGTGACGCTCGCGCCGCGGCTCCCCGCCCGGCCGCGCGTGGCGGCCGGGGCCGCGGCGGGCAGCCGCCGGCGACGGGCCCACGGCCGGCACCGGCGGTCGCGCTGAAAAAAGTTGGCCGCCGGGGAAAACCCTGCCGCACCGGATCGCGTCCTGTCAGGGGAGCGCGGTCTTGCCCACATCGATTCCGGCTAGGAGCACCGTCATGGAACTTCCCACGGTTGGTTCACGGGGTGAGGATTCAGCCGGCCAGGCGGATCTGACCGAGGCGTTCCACCGTCAGGTCGGCGTCGACCTCGACACGGCCGTGGAGGTCATCTACCGGCGGGCGCTTCGGCTGGCGGAGGGCAAACCGCAACTCGCCCAGGACCTCACCCAGGACGTCCTGGCCAAGATCGTGCACGACCTGCGGGTGGGAAAGCTCGCGCCGGTCGTCGAACCGCGCCCCTGGCTACGGACGCTGGTCACGAACCAGTACATCCAGCAGTACCGGGCCGAGAAGCGGATCAAGCGCGGTGGTGACCGGTGGACCGCATCGCTCGACCGCCAACGGGAGCAGGGGCTCGATCCCCCGTCACCGATGCCGGGTCCGGAGGAGATCGCCGCCGACCGGGACCTGCGAGCGCGCCTGTGGACCGCCGTCGACGGCCTGCAACAGACCGAGCGGGACGTCGTCAACCTCACCCTCGACGGGCACACCCACCGGGAGATCGCCGAGATCCTGGGCATCCCGGAGAACACCTCGAAGACGCGCCTGCGCGCCGCCGTTCGACACCTGCGGGACGTGTTGCGTCCCGCCGCAGACTGAAGGAAGGATCTCGCCATGCGAGAGTCAACCGATCGCGACGATCGTGAGCACGACCTGGGCGGCGTCGTGTCTCTGCTGGAGATCCTCGCCGACCTCGACAGCGTGTCGGAGGAGTCGGCCCCGCTGCCGGAGGGCGGCCTGGCCGAGGCGCGGGCCACGGCCGCGCGGCTGTTCCGGGGCGACGGCGGGCCAGCGCCGGTCTCGATGATGTTCACCGAGATCGAGACGTGGCTGTCCGAGTCCGCGCTCGAGGCGGCCACGGTCCGCGGCGCGGTCACCGCGCCCACCCTGGACCGGCACGAGCCCGGCCTGGTCGCCTACGGCTACCAGCCCGACATCGAGATCGACGCGGACATCGACCCGGAGGCCGCGACGGCCGTCGTCACCGTGGTCGTGGAGCCGATCGACGACCGGGCCCGGCCGCTCGTGCTGTCGGTACGCACCGCGGCCGGGGTGACCCGTACGGCACCCGTGAACGACTACGGCATGGTGGTGATCGACAACCTGCCGATCACCGAGCACAGCCCCAACGACCTGCGTTTCGAATGGTCCGCGGGACAGGCCGGATAACGGCCGCGGCGCCCCGGCCGGACGGGGCGCCGCGGCCGGGTCACCCGCGGCTCACCCCGGCTGGTCGGGGTCCGGGGCCCGGCGGGGAGGCCGGTGCTCAGGCACCATCGGGCGCCGGGATCTCCCGCAGGTGGCCGCCGTCGAGGCGCAGCCACCGCCGCACACCGATCTCGGTAAGGAACCGCTCGTCGTGGCTGACCACCACGAACGCGCCCCGGTACGCGGTGAGGGCGCTGGCCAGTTGGCCCACGCTGACCAGGTCGAGGTTGTTGGTGGGCTCGTCGAGCAGCAGCAGGTGCGGCGCCGGCTGGGCGTAGAGGACGCAGGCGAGGGTGGCGCGCAGCCGTTCGCCGCCGGAGAGCACCCCGGCCGGAAGCTGGGCCCGGGCGCCGCGGAACAGGAACCGGGCGAGCAGGTTCATCCGTTCGGCCTGCGGCCGGTCGGGGGCGTACGCGGCGAAGTTGTCCGCGACGCTCCGGTCGAGGTCCAGCACGTCCAGGCGTTGCGACAGGTAGGCGACCCGGCCGTCGGCGCGGTGCACCTGCCCGGTGTCCGGTTCGAGTTCGCCCTGCAACAGGCGCAGCAGCGTGGACTTGCCGGCGCCGTTGGGGCCGGTCAGCGCGATCCGCTCGGGTCCCCGGATGCTCAGGTCGACGCCGTCGCCGGCGAAGACCGCCCGGTCGCCGTGCCGCACCCGCAGGTGCTCGGCGGCGACCACGGTGCGGCCGGCGGGCACCGCGGTGTCCGGCAGGTCCAGGGTCAGGGTCTGGTCGTCGCGGAGCGTACGGCTGGCCTCGTCGAGCCGGCTCTGGGCCTCGCTGACCCGGTTGGCATGTGCCTGCTGCGCCCGGCCGGCCGACTCCTGGGCGCTGCGCTTGAGCCCACCGGCGACGATGCGGGCCAGGCCGGCGTTGCCGAGGTTGCGGGCGGCGTTGCCGGCGCGGCGCTCGGCCCGCTCCCGGGCCTGCTGCATCTCCCGCTTCTCCCGCTTCACCTCCTGCTCGGCGCTGCGCACGCCGCGCTCCGCCGCCTCGCGGGCCACCCGCGCCGCCTCCTCGTAGGCGGTGAAGTTCCCGCCGAACAGGCGCAGCTCACCGCGGGAGAGTTCGGCGATGCGGTCCATCCGGTCCAGCAGGACCCGGTCGTGGCTGACCACCAGCAGGCATCCCGACCAGTTCTCCAGCACCTCGTACAGCCGGTGCCGCGCGTCGAGGTCGAGGTTGTTGGTCGGCTCGTCGAGCAGCAGCACGTCCGGGCGCCGGAGCAGTTGCGCCGCCAGGCCGAGGGAGACCACCTGCCCACCGCTGAGCGTGTGCAGGCGCCGCTCCAACGCCACGTCACCGAGGCCGAGCCGGTCAAGCTCGGCGCGGCTGCGTTCCTCCACGTCCCAGTCGTCCCCGACGGCGGTGAAGTGTTCCTCCGCCGCGTCGCCCGCCTCGATGGCGCGCAGCGCCGCGAGGGCGGCATCGATCCCGAGCACCTCCGCGACGGTCAGCTCACCGGCGAGGGGCAGGTTCTGCGGCAGGTAGCCGAGGACGCCCTCGACGGTCACGCCGCCCCCGGTGGGGGCGAGTTCGCCCGCGATCAGCCGGAGCAGGGTCGTCTTGCCCGCGCCGTTGGGCGCGACGAGGCCGGTGCGGCCGGGCGGCACCGTGAAGGACAGCTCCTGGAAGACCGGCGTGTCGTCCGGCCAGGAAAAGGACAGGTTCGTACAGACGATGCAGACATCAGACATCGGGAGACACCCTCGACAGGAGAACCGGGGTACGCGGAAGACGCCCCGGTGAGGCAGACAGGTCCAGAACCGGACGGGCCGCCGTCGGCGCAGGCCGGCGTGCGGCCGGGGCGGCTCACCCCGAGATGTCGTCGTCCCCCGTCACCATGATCCGCTCCCTCGTCAGGCTCAGCGCGATCTCCGGTACCAGCCTAACAACTTCCCGGCGGCGGCGGCCCGCACGACTGACGGTCGCCGCCCGGCCGGCTGTTTCCGCTGGCGACGGCGGCTCGACGGCGGGGTGGCCGCGGGGTCGTGCGGCGGTGCCGGGAGCGCGTACCCTCGCCGCGTGATCGGCACGAGGGTGCGCAAGGCGCTGGCGGCGCTGACGGCGGTGGTGGCCGGCGTCGGGCTGACCGGGTGCGGCACCGATGCGGCCGGCCCGGGGCCGGTCTGGCACGGGGGAACGCCGGCGCCCGCCGGCGCCGCGACGGCGACGCCGGGCGCGGCGGCCGAGGTACGGCTGACCTTCGCGGGCGACGTCCACTTCACCGGCCGCACCCGGCGCCTGCTCGACGATCCGCAGACGGCGTTCGGGTCGATCGCCTCGGCGCTGCGGGACGCCGACCTCACGCTGGTCAACCTGGAGACGGCGGTGACCGACCGGGGTACCCCCGAACCGAAGACGTACCACTTCCGGGCGCCGAAGACCGCCTTCGCGGCGCTGCGCGCGGCCGGGGTCGACGCGGTGTCGATCGCCAACAACCACATCCTCGACTACGGCCGGCAGGGACTCTCGGACACCCTGGACGCCGCCGCGGAAGCCGACTACCCGGTGTTCGGCGCGGGCCGCGACGCCGACGCGGCGTACGCGCCCTGGCTGACCACCGTGCGCGGGCTGCGGATCGCGGTGCTCGGCATGTCGCAGGTGCACGACCTGGCCGGGTCGTGGCGGGCGACGGACACCCGGTCGGGGGTGGCCATGGCGTTCGATCCGGCCCGGGCCACCGCCGCGGTGCGCGCGGCCCGGAAGCAGGCCGACCTGGTCATCGTCTTCATGCACTGGGGCATCGAGGGCAACTCGTGCCCGAGCGCGGAGATGAAGACGTTCGCCGGGACACTGTCCGGCTCCGGCGCCGACATCGTGGTCGGCACGCACGCGCACACGCTGCTCGCCGACGGCTGGCTGGGCCCCACCTACGTGCACTACGGGCTGGGCAACTTCCTCTGGTACGGCACCTCGCACAGCACCGACTCCGGCGTGTTGAACCTGGTGGTCCGCGGCCGGACCGTCGTGGACAGCCAGTTCGTCCCGGCCACGGTCTCCGGCAGTGGCCAGCCGGTGCCGGCCACCGGGGCCGGCCGGCAGCGCATCCTCGACAAGCTCGCCACCGCACAGCGCTGCACCGGCCTGGCGGCGCGGCGCGACGGCTGAGGCGCGCCCGTCAGACGAGCCGCCGGATGCGGACCTTGGGGCACTCGTTGCGCAGGTGGCCCTGCTTGTGCTGGCGGACCTGCTCGTCCCAGACCTCCTGGTCGTAGTCCGGGTCGGGAGGGATCCACCGGTGGGAGCCATCGCTGTAGTGGAACTTCTCGTCGCCGGACCGCAGCATGCTCATCGCAGCCAGCCGAGGAAGCGTCGATGCAGCGCCCCCGCCGGTAGCCAGGTCAGGTCTTCGGCGGCGCGTACCAGCTGGGCGCTCAGGTAGAGCGCCAGGGACAGCGGAGCGCCGTCGAACTCCGCGCGCAGCTCGCGCCGCCGGGTGCGGCAGGGCCACGGCGCGCCGCAGCCGCCGCAGCTCCAGATCGGCAGCACCGGGTCGTGCGTGCTCACCCGCGCTCCCCGAACAGCGCCGCCGGCCGCGACCGCGCCTGCCGGCCGGTCGCCCGTGCCACCCGCCCGCAGGGGTACGGCGTCAGCCGCGCAAGGGCCGTCGCCGCTGTGCCCAGGTATTCGGGGTAGGAGACCCGACCCGTGGCGGGCGGCGTCGGCTTCATCCGGTCGACCCGTTCAGCTCGCTCCGACCCCCGCCGAGAGCTTCGAACTCCGCAGTTGACTGCCATGCCAGCACCGTGCCGCTGAACCCGCTTCGGCGGCCATGTCGGCACGTCATGTCACGGTGACATGGCCCTCCTCGACCCGTTCCTGATCACGTCCTAGGCTTCCGACAGACACCTTCCGTAGTCATGCGGCGACGCTGGGGAGCTGGACGTGCTAGTTGACCCGCTTCGAATTCCTGCCGATGCCTGGTCCGACCGCGTCGTCTGCGAGGCGCTGCGCAGCCGGGACATCGGGACGTTGTTCCGCAGGATCGGCCGGCTGACCGGCGCAAGCCAGACCCGGATCGGCGCTGCCGTCGGCCTGGAGCAGGGCTACGTCAGTCGCGTCGTGGCCGGCCGGAAGATCAGCTCGATCGAGGTTCTGGAGCGGGTGGCGACCGGGCTCGGCATGCCCGACGAGTCCCGAACGGCGCTGGGCCTCGCTCCCCTGCGAGGGCCATGTCAGCACGACATGGCCGGTGCCGCGGAGCAGCGGCAGGGTGACACGGCGGCCGGCCGATGCTGGCGCGACGACCTGCGCGCCGCCGTACGGCTCTGGGAAGGCGACGTGAACCGCAGAGACCTGATCCGCCAGACGGCATTCGCCTCGGCGAATTACACCCTTCCGGCGCTGCGCTGGTTCACCGCGCCCTCCGGGCCGCCGCTGAACGCCTCCGGCCCGCGCACCGTCGGTCAGCCCGACATCGCGACCGTCCGGGAGATGTCCAAGACCTTCCGCCAACTCGACAACCAGTACGGCGGGGGGCATGCCCGTGATGCGGTGGCACGCTATCTCCACGAGGAGGTCACCCCACTGTTGACCGACGGCCGGTATGACACGGCGACGGGCCGCAGCCTGCTCAGCGCAACCGCCGAGCTGACCCAGCTCGCCGGATGGCAGGCGTACGACGTTGCGCAGCACGGCGTCGCTCAGCGTTACCTGGCCTGGCCCTGGACCTCGCCCGCGCCGCTGACGATGCCGGTCTGGGCGCGGAGATCCTGGCCGCGATGAGCCACCAGGCCACCTACCTCGGTCAAGCCGCGACCGGAATCGACCTCGCCCGGGCTGCCGGGCAGACCGCCAGACGCGCCGGGCTGGCCGTCCTGCTTGCCGAAGCGCACGTGATGGAAGCCCATGCGCACGCGACAGCCCGGGACGAGAAGGCCTGTGCCGCCGCCCTGCACCAGGCCGAACAGACCCTCGACAAGGCTGATCGCAGCGGCAACCCGCAATGGCTTGGCTACTTCGACGAGGCTTACCTGTCCGCGAAGTTCGCGCACTGCTTCCTGACCCTCGGGAGGGCGTTGCCCGCTGAACGCTTCGCCAGCCGGTCACTCAAGATGGACGAACGTTACGTCCGCGGGAAGGCGTTCAACCTGGCGCTGCTCGCTTCCGTGCAGGTCAGGCGAGGAGAGCCGGAACGCGCCTGCGTCATCGGCACGGAAGCACTGACGCTCACCGCGCACCTTCGCTCGGCGCGAGCCGTCCGCTACGTACGCGACCTGCAGTTCCAGCTCGCGCCACACCGAACCCGGGCCGCCGTACGACAGTTCAGCACGCGAGTGAACGCCGTCCTGGGCAGCCGCCGGTGACCGCTACAACTCGCCGCGTGCTTCCCGGGCCACCAACTCCAGCACCGCCATCACGGTGCCCGCGCCGACGATCTGACCGCCGCTCACCAGCGCACGCGCCTCGCCGAGCGGGATCCAGGCAACCTGCTCCGCCTCGTTGATGTCTGTGGGCGGCCCGATGTGCTCCGCGCTCCGGGAGAGGAACAGCAGGTTTTCCGCGTCGGCCGTGCCGACCCACGGCTGGAATGTCAACAACGGTTCGAGGTCGCCCGGGCGCCAGCCGGTCTCCTCTTCGACCTCCCTGGCCGCGCACGCAACCGGTTCTTCCTGGTCGTCGACGTAGCCACCGGGTAGCTCCCAGACCCAGCGGTCGATCACGAAGCGGTGTCGTCGCATCAGCAGCAAGCGCCGCTGGTCGTCGAGCACGGCGACCATGGCCGAACGGGGGGCGCGAATCACGTACTGCTCGAACCGGACTCCGTCGGGCAGCTCCACCGAGGCGATGCTCAACCTGGCCCGCCGCGTGTCGTCCACCACCCGCTCGCGGTGGATCGTCCACCGGGTCAACTCCGCCATCGGGCCAGTATCGAGGTCGCCCGGTTGCCGCACCAACCTCCCAGGAGCGTGCGGGGGTACGCGGCCAGTGCGACACGGCGTCCGGCGGCCGGGCGGCAGAGGTCCCGGGAAAAGTTCTTCTGGCATAGCGTCGGATCCGAGGCGACTGGTTCGTAGCACGGGTGAGCGACGGCCGGAGCAGGCCGCCGGGACAAGGGAGTCATGGCATGACGCGGTACTTGATCTCGTTCAATGACGGCGCGATGGACCACATCCCCGCCGAGGAGATGCCCGACGTGGGCAAGGCCTCGCACGCGGTGGTCCAGGAGGCCGTGAACGCCGGCGTGTGGGTGTTCGGCGGCGGGCTGGAGCGGCAGCAGGCGAGCGTCGTGGCCACGGACGGCACGGTCACCGACGGCCCCTACCCGGAGACCAAGGAGGTCGTCGGCGGGTTCGTGGTCGTCGACGTGCCCACCCGCGAGGAGGCGCTGGCCTGGGCGGCCAAGATCGCCGCTGGTTGCCGCTGCGCGCAGGAGGTCCGCGAGCTGATGGACGACCCCGAGACGGACGCGATGCTGCGCGAGGCCGCCGGGCGGTGACCCGCCCGGCCGCCGCCGCCAGGCGCGGAGCCGCACCCCGACCGCGGTACGCCGATGATCGGCGCCGCCACGGTCGGGGTGGCCCGCTCCTACCCTGTGCTGCCGCCCGGCCTCACCTGAGGTGCCGGGCGAAGAACCGGTTCCCGGCGTCCCCCTCGAACTCGGGGACGCCGGTGTGCCCGCCCATGTTGGCGTGCAGCGTCTTCTCCCTGGAGCCGAAGGCGTCGAACAGGTCCAGCGCCAGCTGTCGGTCGTTTCCCTCGTCGTCCCACTGCAACAGCACCTGCAACGGGATGGTGACCTGCCGGGCCTCCTCGAACATGGCGCGGGGCACATAGCTCCCGGCGAACAGCAGGGCGGCCGCGATGCGCGGCTCGACCACCGCGAGCCGCACCCCGATGGCGATGACACCGCCCGCGTACCCGATCGGGCCGCGGATCTCGGGCAGTGCGAGGAGGGCGTCCAGGGCGGTCCGCCATTCCGGGACCGCCTGGTCGACCAGCGGGAGGACGAGCCGGTTGACGATCTCGTCGTCGACCGGCTGGCCGGCGGCCAGCGCCCGGTGCAGGTCGGCGCGGGCCTCCTCGGCGGCGGCGGAGCGGGGCCGGTCGCCGCTTCCGGGGAGTTCGATGGTGGCCGCGGCGAAGCCCGCCGCCACGCCGTGCCGGGCCCGGGCCACCAGCCGGGGGTACATCCGGCGCAGTCCCCCGGGGTGGCCGAGCAGGATCAGCGGTGCCGGTGCGGGTCCGGGCGTCCACAGGATGCCGGGGATCTCGCCGAGCGTGAATTCGCGTTCGAGTACGCCGTCGTCGAGGCGCTGTTCAGCGGTGAAGTGCATGCTCGTACCTTTCGGGAGGGCTCGTGAACGGCGCTCCCGGACGACCTATCGCCCGACCGTGACCCCCGAGGGGAGCACCCACGTCGAAATGTTCACGGGTACCACCTCCTCGGTCTCTCGCACGGCCTGCGCGGACGTTAGCAGCGGCCCCGGTGCTCCGCCAACCGGGTTTCCGGGGCCCGGCCCGGCCGGACCGGCGGCGACGGAGACCTGACGGTACGGCTGGCATGATGGCGGTCATGTGGTTGGAGACGCGGTGACCGCTACGTCAGCTTCCGCGGTGGTGCCCGGTTCCGGTTCGTTGGCTGTCTACCCCGGCACGTTCGATCCGTTCACCCCCGGGCACCGGGACCTGGTGGCCCGCGCCCGGGTGATGTTCGACCGGGTCGTCGTGCTGCTGGCGGTGAACGCCGACAAGCGACCGACCACCGAGGCCACGGCCCGGGCCGCCCGGGTACGCGCCGAACTGCCGGCAGCCTGGGGCAATGTCGAGGTCGACACCTGGGCCGGCCTGACCGCCGCCTACTGCGTGCGACGGGGTGCCACGGTCATCGTCCGCGGCTTGCGCAGCGCGGCGGACCTTCGGCAGGAGCATCAGCTCGCGGGGATGAACGCGCACCTCGGGGTCCAGACCGTCTGGCTGCCGGCCCGTCCGCAGTTGGCCGCCACGTCGTCCACGGTCGCCCGCGCGTACCGCTCGGCGCAGGTGGGCGCCGTCCGTCCCTGAAGCGGGGTCGCTCGACCGCCGCCCTGCCCGCGAGCCTGGGTCAGGACGTCCGCACCATCGTTGCGGCGCTCTTGCGCGGCACCCTGGGCCCGCGGAGGACGATGGCCGCGGCGGCGAGGCAGACCCCGGCCGCCGCGACGAGCGGCGTCCGGCTGCCGAGGTGGACCGCCCCGGCGCCGAGCGGGATGGCGAGCGCGATAGGCCCGAACATCGCCGTGTTGGCCGTCCCGGAGACCCGCCCGAGCAGCTCCGTCGGGGTGTGCGTCTGCATCGCGGTGACCGCTGCGACCAGGGTCCAGGGCAGGCCGACGCCCGCTACCACCGAGGCGACGAGGACGGCCGGCCACCACGGCAGGCACCGACCGAGGCAGCCGACGGCGAACAGGACCGTGCCGGCCATGCCGATCGCGGCCGCGCCCCATCGGGTGACGAGTCGGCCGACCACCAGCCCGCCGGCGATGGAACCGGCGCCCTGCCCGCTGACCAGCACCCCGAGGAACGTTGCCGGCAGGTTCAGCTCGGACGTGACCATCGCGTAGAAGCCCGCGGTCGTGAAGCCGGACATCGCGATCGAGACGGCGGCGAGGATGACCGGGACCCGAATCGCCGGCTGCCCGAACAGGACGGCGAGCCCGGCGCGCAGGCCGCGCTGCCGCCGCGTCGGCGGTTCCGGCGGGATGCGGGTCAGCCGCAGCGCCGCGTACAGGACGGCGACCAGCACCGGCATGACCGCGCTGAGCACCGCTACCGCGTGCCCGCCCTGCCAGGCGTAGAGGCCCGCGCCGGCCAACGGAGCCACCAGCTTCATGCCCTCCTGGGCGCTGGACCGCCAGCCGTTGACCGCGCCGAGTTCCGCGGGGGAGAACGCGGACGGCAGCAGCGCGGTCTCGCCCGCGTCGATCAACACGTAGCTGACGCCGTACGCGAACGAGACCGTGAAGATCAACCAAGCCTGACCGGGTCCCCGGACCGCGAGCAGGGACAGCAGGACGGCGGCCAGCGCGAGGTTCACGGCGATGATCAGCGGTCGCCTCGGCGCCCGGTCGAGCACGCCGCCCAGCCACGGCCCGGCGAGGACCGGGGCGTACACGCAGAGCTGCGCGAGCGCGGCGAGGCTGCTGGAGTCGGTGAGGTCGAGAATCCAGATTCCGGATGCCAGCGACATGGCGCTGCTGCCGAGGCCGGACAGCAGCGAGATCGCCACGAACAGGCCGGCGTTGCGGCGCATGCGCCCTCCACGATTGAGCCGATACGACTCACATCCTGGATTCTTGAGCCCGCGGGGAGCAAGGCCGGTGCCGGGCGTCAATCTTGTGTTGACATCACGGTTTCCATCGTCCTGACCGCCGCCCGCACCGGCGCGGGCAACTGGGCATCCCCGGCGCCGGCCAGGTCGTCGACGAGATGCCGCGCCAGGGCATACAGCGAGCCCGGCGCGGCATCGCGGGCGTGTTCTGCCGTCCTGCGCACCAGCGCCGCTCGTGGAAACCGGGTGTCCCACGCCCGGTCCGCGTCGATCCATCGCTGCAGATCGGATACGGCTGCCCGCAGCGCCGCGATGCGCGAGGAGTAGCGGAAATCGAGCTCTTGTCGCCGGGACCGCTGGGCGGCGGCCAGCCGTTGGCGGCGTTGCTCAGCGGCCTGCCGGCTGCCCAGGCCCAGCACGGCGGCTATCTCCGCCCAGGTGGCGCCGGCATACCGCGCGCGGTCGATGAGCTCCAGTTCCTGCTCGTCAAGGCGGATGCGGGCGTCGCCGAGCTCGGCCAGCCGAACCAACTCCGAGGTCATCTGTCAACGCTACGTTGACAGACTGGCGAATCGCTACGGGGATGCGGTCGACGCCCGGCCCGGCGAGACGAGGCGCGGACCCGGGGCGGCCCGGCGGTCAGATGTGCGCGACGACCTGCCGGAGTGGGTGGCCGAGGATGGCCTCGACCGCGCGGATCTCGTCGGGGGTGAACGCGAACTCCGGGCGGGCCGGGTTGGCGACGGCGATCTCGAAGCGGGCAAAGCCGCTGGGCCAGTCGAAGGTCAGGGTGTCCAGCGCGACGGCCGTCTCGCAGCACGGAACCGTCACGAGCACGCTGTCGAACTCGCCCCCGGTCTCCTCGAGAAGGTCCTGGTACCAGTCCAGCGCGATGTCCCGGTCGCAGCGCGGGCAGGTGATCTGCTGGACGTTCTCCCCCGCGTCCACCGCGGTGATCCGGTCATGGAACCCCACCGTGACGGACTGCTGGACGCCGTCCGGGTCCGGGAACACCCGCCGGACGTACGCCGCCGCCTCGGCCGCCGCCGCGCTCGCCGGCTGCCAGGTGACGTCGGTCGGGATCAGCGAGGTGTAGAAGTCGCTCATGGGCGTGATTCTCGGCCACGGCCGACACGACCACGCACCCCCCCGTACGCATCGACGCCACCGACCGGTCCGCGGCCCCCGCTCGACGGCGGCTCGAACCTCGTCGGCCTCGACGGACACAGTGGTCGCCGGCGGGCTCAGGTCCGGACGTCGGCGGGAGCGCTCAGTTCGGCCAGCAGGGCGTCCACCGCGGGCCGTTGCGGCCGGCCGCCGAGGGCGCGGGTGACCGCGAAGATGCGTCGCTCGGTGACCGGCTCGACCAGCGGCTCCACGTGCACCCCGGGCGGCACGTGACGCAGCGCCAGCGCCGGCACCAGCGCGGCGCCCAGCCCGGCCGCGACCAGGTCCAGGGTGAGCGCGAAGTCGACGGAACGGTGCCGGATGTCCGGCTCGAAGCCGGCGAGCCGGCAGGCGTGCAGAGTGGACCGCAGGCAGGGCGTCTGCTCGGCGCTGGCGATCCAGGGCACGTCACGCAGCTCGCTCAGCCGGCCGGTGCGCCGGCAGCAGCCGACCGGGGTGATCAGGTGCATCGGGTCAGCGGTGATCGGGTGCCGGTCCAGGTCGTCGACCAGCGGCGCGGGCACGTGGTCGTACTCCTGGAGCACCACCACGTCGAGGGTGCCGGAGCGCAGGTCGAGGCGGCTCTGCTGGTCTTCGGCCTCGATCACCCGCACGTCCAGCTCCGGGTGCTTCGCCCGCGCGCGGGCGGCGGCGGGGGCCACCAGTGCCCCGGCCGCGGACGCGAACGCGCCGATCCGCACCGTGCCGCTGACCCCATGGCGGATGGCCGCGAGCCCGGCCACCGCCTGCTCCACCGCGCCCAGCACGGTCCTCGCGTGGCTGGCCAGCACCTCGCCGGCCGGGGTGAGCACGATGCCCCGCCCGGCCCGCTCGACCAGCTCGTGCCCGGCCTCCCGGGACAGCTGGACGAGTTGCTGGGAGACCGCCGACGGGGTCACGTGCAGCGCCGCGGCGGCGGCGGTGACGCTGCCGCGCAGGGCGACCTCGTGCAGCACCCGCAGCCGGCGAACGTCAAGATCCATGTAGCCATGCTACATCGGCAATGAAGAACATTGAACTGGTCCTTAAGCGTACGGTCCGGCACCGTAACCGGTATGAAGGCATCACACCGGCTGCTCGCCGTGCTCGTCGCCGCCATCTGGGGCGTCAACTTCGTCGTCATCGAGGTGGGGCTGCGCGACCTGCCGCCGCTCGTGCTGACCGCGCTGCGCTTCGTCGCGGCGGCGGTGCCGCTGGTCTTCCTGGTGCCGCGCCCCAGCGCCCGGCTGCGCTACGTGCTCGGCTACGGGCTGGTGCTCGGCGTCCTGAAGTTCGGCGCGCTGTTCACCGCGCTCGCCGCCGGCATGTCGGCCGGCCTCGCCTCGCTGGTGCTGCAGGCGCAGGCGCTGATGTCGGTGCTGCTGGCGGCGGCGGTGCTGGGCGAGCGGCCGGCGCGGGCGCAGGTGGTCGGCGTACTGGTCGGATCGGTCGGGATCGGCGTGCTGGCGGTGGACAGCGGCGGCCACGCCACGGTGATCGGGTTCGCGCTGACCCTCTTCGCGGCGGCCAGCTGGGCCGTGGCCAACCTGGTCATGCGCGCCAGCGGCGAGACCCGGCCGCTCTCCCTGCTGGTCTGGTCCAGCCTGGTACCGCCGCTGCCGCTGCTCGGCCTGGCCGGCGTGGTCGACGGCCCGCAGTCGGTGCTGGCGGCGATCACCGGCCTGTCCTGGCGGGCGCTGCTCGCCGTGGCCTACGTCGCGTACGTGTCGACCCTCGTCGGGTTCGGGATCTGGAACCGGCTGATCGCCCGGTACTCGGTCGCCCGGGTGGCACCGTTCAGCCTGCTGGTGCCGGTCTTCGGGATCAGTGCGGCGTGGCTGCTGCTCGACGAGCGAGTCGGCGCCACGGAGCTGGCCGCGGCCGCCATCGTCCTCGCCGGGCTGACGCTGGTGGTCCGGCGGTCCACCGTGGACCGTGACACCGCCACGGCGACGAGCGAGAGCCGCGGACCCGGGTACGCCGCGGCCCCCACTGCCTGACCCGGGCGCGGTCGAGCGACCGGCGCGGCGGTTGCCGATCCCTCGATGGGCACGGCGTGGTCGGGGTGGAGAGCGCGAGCCGTCACTCGTACCCCATGGCCGGGATGATCTCGCCGAGCGCCGCCTGGACGGACCTGCGGGTGTCGTCGTCGAACTGGTTGTCGCGGTTGCTCAGCCTCTGCGCCTGGAACGTGCCGACGGTGGCGAAGTCCTCGACGCCGAGCCGTGCGAACAGGGCCCGGCGCTGCGCGGGCCAGTCGGCGGCCAGGTCTTCCGCCCTCACCTCGACGTACCGCCGGCCGGTCAGGTCGACCGTGCCCTGCCAGGTGAGCCACCGGTGGTAGATCGGGATGAGGTAGGCGAGCGCACCGTCGACGGTGGGCGGCGCCCAGGGCTGCGCCAGGTGGGAGGCGAGCACCGCGACCGGGTGACGCGTGATGTGCACGATGGTCGCCTCCGGGACCAGCTCCCAGAGGAACTCCATGCACAGCAGGTTGAACGGGGTCTTCTCGCACCAGGTCGACTTGCCCGCGTCGGCCGCCGCGCCGCCGAACAGGGTCTCGACCAGGCCCCGCAGGACGGCGAGCAGGTCGCCCCGGTCGCTGAAGTACCTGGGCACCACCCGCCGGCGGCTCGGCGGCGCGAACGGACCGGCCGGCCGGTCGGCGTTCCCGAAGCCCTCCGCGGGCGCGGGCTCGTCGAAGGTGTACGCGATCAACCGGGGCCAGAGCTGCTGCACCGCGTCCCGGTAGCGCCGCTCGCCGACCAGCTCGGGGACGGTCTTGCCGCGATCGTCGCGCCGACCGGGCACCCGTACGGTGAGGAAGTCGCTGAGCCGGTGCAGGGCGTCCTCACCGACGGTGGGGTCGTACCGATGCGTGAGCGCGTCGGCCAGATCCCGCAGGCCACCCGGGTCGACGAGGAACCTGGTCTCCATGGGGATCCGGTGGATCAGCGGATGCTCGCCGATGATGTCGGCGATCCGTGACGTCCCGGACCGACCCGTACCCGCGACGAAGACCGGTGAGGGGGATGGCATGGCGAGCAGTCAAACGTTCGATCCGGCGCTGAGGCAAGCCAGTTTTCCCGCCACCCGGCCCGCCACCCGGCCCGTCGCCCCGCCCGGGTGGCCAGCACCACCCGGGCGGGACGGAAGGTCCGCGACGAACCCGGTCAGTCGGCGGCCAGGAATTCGATCTCGGACTGCTCCGGGGCCCGCTGCCAGGCCCAGACCTCGTCGATGTCACCCACGAACGGCGCGGCGGTGAGCGCCCGGCCGATGGTGAACGTGCCGGTGGCGTCCCAGGTGCTGGTGTAGGGCAACGTCACCACCTCGGCCCGGGCCGGATCGATGAAGCCGTCGGCGTCCTTGTAGTGCACGTAGAGCGTCATCGTGCCGGCCAGGCCGTCGTAGACCCCGGCCAGGTGCGCCCACTCGCCGACGGTGACCGGGGCGGCGGCGCAGGCCTTGGTGGCGGCCGAACCGGCCGTGTCGCTGAGGAAGATGCTGAAGCAGTACCTCTTGACGGTGCCGGCCTGGTAGCCGAGTTCGAACATGCTCCGGTTGGCGCCGTGCTGGGCCACGGCCGTGCGGTGGGTGCTGACGTCGGTCACCCGCACCCAGGCCGCGACGGCGAAGCTGCGGCGCAGGGACGTCTCCGAGTTGACGCCGGTGGCCAGCACCGGGCCCACCGTGCTGATCCCGTTGCCGCCGGCGAACCGGGCCTCGGCGTAGCCCTCGGGATATCCGGGCGGCAGGTATCCGGTCGGCGTGAAGGACACCCCGTTGCCGGAGGAGAGCACCTGCTGCGCGTAGGAGTGCTGGACTCCGCGCAGGCCGGCACGGTTCTGGATCCCGACCGTGGCGCTGCCACCGGTCTCCACCGCGTCGCCGGCCGCGATGTCCGCGTAGGCGAAGACGATGGTGCCGTTCTCCCCGACTTGTGCCTCGAAGGTGACCCGCTTGGTGCTGTCGCTGTAGAGCCGCGCGTTGCGCCACTCCAGCACGAAGCTGCGGTTGGGCGCCGCGCCGGTCACCGCCGTACGGACGCTGGACTGGCTGTCCAGCAGGAGGTTGTCCCAGAACGGGTAGAGCGTCGGGCCGCCGGCCGCGATGTTCGGCACCGCCGTGTTGGCGCCGGAGGACGCGAGCTCGGCGAACGAGGCCCGCCCGTTCGTGTCCACCCAGAGCTGCTGGTACGAGTCGCCGTAGTACGGCACCGGGAACGGCAGATCCACCTGTTGCACCGCGTCGTCACCGGTCAGGGCGAGGACGGTCGTGTCGGCCGGGACGAAGGTGCGGGCGCCGGTGCTCCTGGTGTACTCGGACTGGGTCGGTTCGGGCGCGTACCGGGTCTGGACCCAGCTGGCGGCGCTCGCGTCCAGGTGGTGCGGCTGGGTGATCAGGTCGCTGTCGTCGGCACCACTGCCGTCCAGTTTCCAGTGCCCGGCCTCCGGCTCGGGCGGCGCGACCCGGAACTGCCAGGTCGAGGTGCTGGACATCCCGTTGGGCTTGACCGACTTGACGGTCAAGGTACGGAGCAGGTCCTTCTTCGGCACGAAGGTGAAGGTGAGGCCGCCGGTGTAGACCTCCTCCGGGACGCACGGGAGCCGGCAGGTCGGCGGGTCCGTGCTGACGATGTTCACCGTCGTGTAGGGGCCACCGTCCAGGGACCACATGAAGTACGACGTCTCGGAGGAGACCCGGACCTGCGCCCGGCCCGGAATACCGATCCCCCCGTACGAGACCCCCGAGCCGTCGTCCTCCTGGTACACGCCGTTGGTGGTGGACTCGATCACCGGCGCGAGTGGCGCCGTCGTGTCGGTGAGGAAGTTCCGCCACCCCGTCCACAGCGAGTACGCGCCCTGCTCGTCCTTCGACCGGGCCCGCCACTTGTAGTAGCCGTTGCCCAACAGCGGCGTGACCCGCCACTTCGCTGGTTGGGACGGCTTGCTCGGCCCGGACGCGTAACCGGTCTTGACGCCGGAGGCGACCAGCCCGCCGGTGGAGGTCTGCACCTCGAAGTAGACCGTCAGGACCGTCCCCGAATCCGGGTCGGTGGCGAAGACGGACAACTCCGGGTCCTTGCGACCGACCACCGGGGTGGTGGTGCACCGGCTGGCGCAGTCGCTGATGGCCATGTCGGTGGGTGTGTTCGGGGTCCGGTTGTAGGTGGCCTGGAAGCTCACCGAGGAGGCGTGGAACCGGGTCCACTCGTAGTGGTTCGACTCGCTGGTGGCGCGCAGGCCGAAGGTCATGGTCGCCGCCTTCGCGGTGGCCTGGGTCTGCAACTTGGTCTTCAGCGAGCCGGTGAACTCCCCCGGGTCGTCGGCCTTCGGGCAACTGTCCTCGTTGGCGGAGAAGGTCTCGGTGTCGACCCGCGACATCCAGTCACCGTCGGAGTCGTCGTACCAGGTGTACTTCGACGGCCAGTCCATCCGGGCGGTCTGCCACAGCTCGATGCTGGTGCCGGCGCAGTCCGCCGTGTGGTCCGCGGTGATGTGCATCGACGCCGAGAGGATCTGCGACGAGGCCATCTCCGAGATGGTGAACTGCATGTGCGAACGCCACACGTCCGAGGTCTGCCACTGCCGCCCGACCCGCATGTCGGAGTACTCGCCGTAGTAGGCGTGGTTCGGGTTGCTCTTCATGACGTTCGTCCAGTGCGTCGGGGACGGCTTGCTGAACGGCGGGTCGATGAAGACCGGATACACGGTGTCTGCCGCGATCAACATCGCCCGGTCCGGCGTGACGGTCAGACTGCCCGCCGCCACCGTCACGGGCATCTCCACCAGCCGGTGCGGCGTCGCCTCACCACCGTCGGAGGCGGCCCGCGCCTCGGCCCGGCGGGCGGCGTCGGCACCCGCCGGCCCCGCGACCGGCGCCGGGGAGTCCCACATGCTCGCCCCCGACGAGGCGAAGACCAGCCGCCCCTTGTCGTCGACCGCCTCGAGCCCGGCCCTGGTCCCCTGGCGCAGCCGCACATCGCCGGAGACCCCGAACCGGACCGCCCGCAGCGCCGGGTTCTGCGCCGCCGCCCGCGACTTCACCACCAGCACCTGCCGGTAGCCGGTGGCCCCGGCCACCACCTGAAGGTCCACGCCGGGCAGGACCTCGGCGTACGTGGCCGTGTCCCCGGCCAGGCTCGGCGCGGGCAGCCGCCCCGGCCACGACAAGGACATCCGGGCGCCCGCCCGGCCGAAGGTCAGCAGCGGGCCGTCACCGCCGCCGGACAACCGCAACGGCTCCACCACCACCGCCGGTGCCACCGCGCCGTCCGCGGTCCGCCGCAGGGTGGTGTCCACCGGCTTCCAGCCGGAACCCGTACGGGCCCGCACCGGAGCCGGCGAGGCGACCGTCGTGAACGAGCCGTCCGCGTTCGCGAACGTCTGGTTCGTCTCCGACCGCTCCGCGGCCACCTCCACCCGGCCGCCGCACGAGCGCGCCAGGCTCGCCGCCGCGACCGCTCCGGACGCCTCCGGGGCGCAGTCGACACGGGCCGGCGCGGCGGCCGCCGGCTGGCCCGACGCCAGCACCGAACCGAGTACGGAAAACGCGGTCGCCAGCGCGACCCGGCGTCTCGTCCGTCCTGTCCCGCTACCGGGAGAGGGCAGTTTGAACCAACCGCCTGTCATCACAACCCCTGTCATCAAGGTGAACGAATCGGTGAAGCGAAAAATCGATCAACAGCTGGACAGGGCCGGCACACCGGGGCGCGCGGCTGCGCGCCCTCGACCTGCGGCCCGGCGCCGGTGGCCGGGCGGGAGGACCTCCCCCACCCGGCCACCGGCGGTTACGCCGAGGGCCGCGGACCCGGCCGCAGCGCGTCCGCGTACCGGACCGCGACCACAGCGACCAGGAGCTGCCCGAGGAACTCGATCGCCAGATAGCCGATCCAGCCCACGAACAGGTACGGCAGCACCGCGACCGCGGTGATCAGCAGCAGGGTCAGCACCGTGAACGCGAGCCCGGTTCCGGCGGCCCGGCCCACCCCTGCCAGCAAGGCCAGCAGCAGCGCGGTGGGCACGAGCACGAGGAAGACCTCCATGCCGAGAGCGACGAACGTCCCTCCCGGTTGGGTGGAGCTGAGGTACGCCTGCGGCCCCGCGATGATCAGCAGCAGCACGAACTTGACCGGCACGACCAGGGCCGCCATCAGGCAGGTGCGACCCCACCACCAGCCGGCGCCACGGTGCTGACCGTCGGTCACTTCAGCACTCCGGCTCCGGGCAGGCTCGTGTTCCAGGTCATGTGCCGATCCGTGCCAATAGGGTGCGCCCGATAGCCCCACGCGCCGCCCGTCGGCGTCCAGTCATGCGCGAGGTACCGCTGGTTGCCGTTGTTCTCGTACTGCACCACCTGGAAGGACGGGTAGTTGTCGCCGTGCAGGCCAACCTCGACCCCGCGGTACTGTCTTGCGGCCACCGACCCGGAATCCTTGATCCCGAAACTCGAGGCTTTCGGCGCCAGCCAAGGATTGGACTGCAACACGGGCCTCGGGAAGCTGTCCCGGTAGAAGTTGATGGACAGCTTTCCGTTGATCGAGCAGCATCTGATCTTGCTGTTCAGTCCCGAGTACTCGACCTCGAGGCGGCCGTCCGTGGCGCCGTCCTTCTGGCCGATGATGGTCAGGTCGTTCGCTCCGCCGCCCACGATCTCCTTCTGCGGGCTGCACTCCCCCGACTTGGCCTCGCAACTGGCCGACACGGTGTAGCTGATCTCGCCCGTGTCGGTGTCCCAGGCCACCGCGACCCGGTAGGGCGCGTTGACGTCGGTGCTGAAGCCGCGGTCGTCGCCGGTCAGGTAGCCTCCTGCGGCGGTCTTGTCCTGGATGAAGAAGGTCGCGACGATCAGGCCGTTCCCCGGTGCCTTCGGGCCCGCGAAGATGCGCCGCACGTCGCCGGCCGCCGCCGGACCGAAGTACGCGGCCCGGGCCGGGTTGCGCCCACCACCACCACCGCCACCGCCACCGCGGCTGCCACCGCCACCACCACCACCGATCTTGCCCTGCTTGGCGAGGTGCTTGATGATCCGGGTGTTGTACTCCCCCCAGCTCTCCTCCTCGAACTTCAGGCCGGTCGGGTCGCTGTAGGTGCCCGGGTTGTTGTTGCTGTAGCCGTACGCGTTCCACTGCTGCGGGTCGCTGGCGTCCATCACGGGGTCGACGGAGATGAACCGGCCGGTGGTCGGCTCGTACTCCCGCGCCCCCAGGTGGGTGAGGCCGGTGGCGTCCCGGGTGCCGCCGAGGAACCCCTTGTCCCCCGCCCAGGTCGCCGCCGCGGTGCGCTCGGCGCCGAACGGCAGCGTGCGGCGGCGCTGCACGGCCAGGGTGACGCTGTCGATGTTCAGCTCGCCGGTGTTGTGGTGATCCGGGATGACCCAGGTCATCTTCGCCTTGGTTCGCACGCCGATCGACTGGCCGACGTGGCTGTAGTAGCGGGTACAGGTCGCCGTGCTGGCTCCCGGAGCGACCGTCACCTCCATCCCGGCGGGCAGGTAGAGGGTGCTGCCGCTGCCCTGCGGGTCGCGCCGGATCAGCCGGTTGCCGTCGGCGTCGTAGAGGTAGCTGACCGTCCGGCCGCTCTCCACCACGGAGGTCAACCGACCCTCGTTGTTCCAGGTGAGGGTCTGCGACCGCCCGTCCACGGTGCGGCTGGTGGTGTTGCCGGCCTCGTCGTAGCCGTAGCTGTCGGTGGTGTCCGTGCCGGTCGGCCGGTCGGTGAGCACGCTGGCCAGGCCGTGCGGCTTCGAGCCGACCCCGCCGCCCTGGGCCGGGTAACGGTAGGTGCGGCTGGTCTCCCCCGCCGCGGTGTGGGCGACCTCGCCCGTCCGGTTGCCGCTCAGCCCCTCGCTGCCCGCGTACTGGTAGCTGTGCCAGTAGGCCGCCGGCCCGCCGAGCCCGGACACCGTCGGGTTCGGACCGCAGTCGCCGTTGCCCGGCGTCCACGCCTCGGTGAGCCGCCGCAGGTGGTCGTAGCGGTAGCACTGCGTGTCCGCCGGCTGCCCGTACGGGGTGTCGTTGATCCGCAGCAGATTGCCGGCCTTGTCGTAGTCGTAGGTGAAGTCCGCCGGGACCGGTCCGGTCTCCGGCGAGACCTTCGTGCGCATCAGCCGACCGGAGGCGTCATCGATCGTGTAGTTGGTCTGCACCCGCTTGCCGAACGCGCCCAGGGTGCGCTCGACCAGCTTGCCGGTCTTGTCGTAGACCACCGAGTAGACGTAGATGCCCAGGCCGGAGGTGATCGTGGTCGGGGCGCCGACGTCGTTGTAGCCGAAGAGCAACTGCTCGGCGGCGAGGTCGCCGGAGACGGCGGGCAGGGTGCTGGTGGCGGGCTGGCCGTCGGCCTTGTACTTGGTGCCGAACGTGTAGGAACACCGGTCCTCCGCCGTCGAGGCACAGAGCGCCCCCTCCGACGAGGGCAGGGTGATCGTCGTACCGGTGCTCCGGCCCGCGGCGTCGTAGCCGGTGACCGCGTTGACGTACGCGCCACCCTGGTCGTAGCGGGTCGAACTGCTCACCCGTCCGATGCCGTTGGCCAGCGTGTCGTAGGTCCACGCGGCGAGGATCGGACCGGTGTCGGAGCCGTCCCGCACGGTGGTCTTCCGACCGAGTTCGTCGTACGTGGCAGCGATGGTCCGGCCCCGGGCGTCCTTCACCGTCCGGACCTGCCCAGCCAGGTCGTAGGTGGTGGTCGTGGCGCCCTTGTCGGGGTCCTCATCGCGGACCTTGCGGCCGCGCTGGTCGTAGAAGGACCTCCAGACGTTGCCGGCCGGGTCGGACGCGGTGGCGAGCAGCCCGCTGTCGTAGTAGGTGTAGCGGCTGACGTCGTAGTTCGTGGCGTCCTTGTACTGGCGACGCTCGACCAGCCGGCCCAGGCCGTCGGTCAGGTTCGCGATCCGGGTGCCGCCCTGCGGCGGGGTGACGGTGGTCAGGTCCCCGTTGTAGGTCGTCGTGGTCCGCCACTTCTCCTGGCCGCCGATCCCCTGCGTGCGCAGGATCTCCGCGGTCACCCGGCCGACGCCGTCGTAGGCGTACTCCAGGACCGACGGTGCCGCCGCCTGGCCGGCCGGCCCGACCAGTTCGGTGCTCACCGCCGCGCCGGTGATGTCCTCGAACGGGTTGGTCTTGTACCAGGTCAGACCACGGGAGTCGTAGAAGGTGTCGGAGAGGACGCGGCCCCCACCGGGCGCCTGCGACTGCACCTGCCGTTCCCGCAGCCAGCCGTCGTACAACCTCACGATGGTCTTGTAGCTGGTCCCGTCGGGGAGCAGGCTACGGGTGGTCACCGCGCTCGGCTTCGTGTTGCGGACGCGGTAGTCGAACTCCATGTTGGCGGTGTCCGTGCCCTTCGTCCGCCCGGGCAGCCAGACCTGCCGGAGCCGGCCGAGCCCGTCGTAGGTCATGTCGGTCCGCGCCTGGTTGGCGTCGACGGTGGCCACCGGCAGGCCCCACGCCGGCGCGAGCGTCGTGGTGGTGGCGTGCCCCTTGGGGTTGACCTCCCGGGTGCTGGTGACCGGACCGGCCGACGCCGGGGTGTACGCGGTCGTGCTCGTGTGGCCGAGCGCGTTGGTGGTCGAGGTGGTCCGGCCGTTGGCGTCGTACCCGGCCGTCGAGGTGGTCTCCCAGACCGGCGTGCTGCCGATCCACCGGTCGACCTCCTCGGTCTTGACCGGCAGCCCGCGGGTGGGCAGGTCGGTGTTCCAGTCGTTGTCGAGGCGGTCGTAGGTGATCCGGGACTCGGAGATCAGGTCGCCCGGGAAGGTGGCGGTGCCGGTGCAGGCGACCCCCACGGTCTGGGTGCGCTTGACCTTGCCGAGCATCCAGTTGCCGTCGTTGCGGGCGTACCAGGTGCGCTCGCAGGTGTCGTCCGCGGCCGTCGTGACGTCGCCGAGGTCGTTCACCTCGTACGGCAGGTTGTCCGCGTTGTACTTGGTCTGGGCCTCGGTCCAGCGCACGCCGTCGGCCTCCACCGTGGTCCGGCTGTACGACCGCTCCTTGGCGGTGTTGGTCATCCACGCCTTGAGCGAGTTCGCGGCGGCCGTCTGCACGGGGGTGGTCGGCGTGTTGATCGTGCCGCTCACCCAGTTGCCGTTCGCGCCGTCGAGCGTGGTCTGCTCCAGCACCAGGCCGGCGTAGGCGTCATGGTCGGTGACGGTGCCCTGGAAGGAGTCCGACACCGAGACGTTCCGGGTGCCGGAGGGCAACTTGTCGCCGTCCATGCCGCGCAGGTACCGGTAGTCGGTGGTCATCTGCACGCCGGTGTCGAAGCCGGCGCGGACCTTCACCCGGCCGTAGCCGCGGAATTGGCTCCAGGTGCGCTTCTTCTCCTTGATCAGCTCGCTGTCGTCGTAGTGCCAGGCGGGCTTGTCCAGGTAGTCGTAGTAGATCTTCTGCTGGGTGGACGCTCCCGTGTTGTCGTTGGTGTCGACGTAGTCGACGACGTACTTGTGGAACCAGTCCAACGTCGGGATGGCCCCCTCCGGGGCGTAGTACTGCGGGAAGCAGCGCTGGGTGTTGGTGTGCGGCGTCGGCAGCGCCGAGCGGCGGCACTCGATCGGCTTGAAGGTCACCACGATCTGTTGACCCGTCTCCGTCGTGATGGTGCGCACCCGCCACCGCTTGAGCGCGGTCCGGTCGTCGTCCGGGCCGTCCACCCGGTTGGCGAACGGGTCGGCGCCGGGGTCGAAGACCACCTCGGGGTCGGCGACCGCCGCGCCGCCGGCGCTGGTCACGTGGCCGGTACGGGTGATGCCCCGCAGGTAGAGCGGGATGCCCTCGCCGATGGTCGAGCCGGCGTTGAGGAACTCCTGCCGCAGGGCCCACGATTCCACGTCGCTGTAGGAGCCGCCGCCGGCGTGCACCTGCATGCGGATCTTCGCCAGCCGCTTCTGGGTCCAGAAGGTGGGCGTGTACTTGTCGGTGCACGGGGTGGCGTGGCAGTACTGGTCCCACGGGGTGTCCGGCCAGGACGCCTGCACCGCCTTGCCGCCGCTGTCGAAACAGGTGGCGCCGGTGGTGCAGCGGTCGGCCACGTCGAAGAGCACCCGGGCCGCCGCGTACGTGGTGGCCGGGGCGTCGTTGCGGTTGCCGTACTCGATCTTCTCGAGCCAGCCGCCCCGGTCGTAGGTGGTGCGCTTGGCCGAGTCGTTCTCCCGGCCGTACGCCCCCGACTCCTTGCGGTAGAAGAAGGTCATCGTGTTGCCGTGCGGGTCCACCACGTAGTCGAGGTTCCACCGCCACGCCTGGGTGCGGCGCGAGGCGGCGAAGTCGCCCTCCGTGTAGCCGGGCTCGTTGAGGTGGTTGCCGTAGACCTGGGTGGTCCAGGTGGAGTTGGTCACGGTGCTGCCGGAGGCGCCGCCCGGGCCGCTGTTGCGTCCGAAGTAGTACTGCGTCCCGTCGGTGCTGGTCACCCGCCAGTACTCGCCGTCGTTGTCGCCGTTGCCGAAGCTGGTGTTCTTCAGCAGCTCGATCTTGGAGCCGTCGTCCTTGACCCCCTTCCACCGGCCGCCGCCCGCGTCGACCAGCTCGCCGGAGGTGACGTTCGACGAGATGGTGGCGTTGTCGCGCCACCAGCACTGGTCCCCGGTCTTCTTCGACTTGTTGTTGGGGTCCTTGCCGCCGACCGCGTCGGTGTCCTCACCGCACTGCCGGTAGCTGCGCTCGATGTAGCCGGGCCACAGGTCCCAGCCGTCGCCGATCCAGGAGCCCTGGGTGTTGGTGCCACCGGTGCGGCCGTCGATCGCCTGCGACGAGTAGGACAGGGCCAGCGACGGCGTGGGGCCGCCGGTTCCGGGCACCGTCCGCAGCGGATAGGACCAGCTAAACCCACCGGTCTGCGGGGAAACCTCCCAGGTGGACGCCGGTGACAGGCTGGTGGCGCCGTAGTCGCCGTTGTCGCCGGACTCGGCGGCGGTGAGCGCCAGGACCGTGGCGCCGGTGGCCGCCAGCGGGGCCACCGCGGTGACGCTGCGCGCCTGCGGGTCGTTGCGGGACGCCAACGGCGTCGAGGTGGTACAGCCCGGCGCCGTCGGCGTGGTCAGCGCGCAGGCCGGCAGGGTCACCAGGCGCAGCCGGGTCGCCCAGTCACCGCCGTACGCCGCCGCGAACTGCTCGTAGTCCACCGTGACGGCGGCCTTCGCCCCCGCCCTGACCCCGTCGGCCCGCCCGACCTGCACCATGAGGCCGGCCACGCCCGCGCGGCGGGTGGTGGCCTGGTCGTGGAGCCGGACGTCGACGGCGCCCACGGCGCCGGAGGCACCCAGCCGGCGGGCGTCGGTGTCGTCGGCTACCACGGCGGCGACCGAGACCGGCAGGCCGGTGGCCCGGGCGCGGGCCGGCGCGACGCTCGGCGAGGTCGCCGCCCGTGCGGTGACCGCATGGGCACCGCCGGTCAGGTCCACCCGGGCCGAACCCGCCGCCGGCCAGGTCACGGAGAGCGGCCCGCGAACCTCCCGTCCGCCGGCCGTCCAGGTCGGCTTGGGCTTGGACTTCACCGGCTGGACCCGGATGCCGGCCGCCTTGTCCGGCGCGGGCGGATCCCAGCGCGGCGCGGCGGCCGCCGGATCACCGATCATCAGCGGTACGGACAGCACCGCCGCCACGGCTCCGGCGATCCAGCGGCGGGTTGGTCCGGCTGTTCGGGTGGGCGAGCCGCTGTCCCTCGCCATCCGGAATCGGGCAGGTTGCATGAGCCACTCACCTTCACGGGGTCACGCACGGCCGGCGGGACGTGCGTATGGAGGACCGGCGTGACGTGCTCGCCAGCCGGGTGATCCGCACGAGGTCGCCGCGGCACCAGGCTGCTGGTGGCCGCGGCGGCGTCCTCGGCGCATTGGGGCGTCCACGGCGGGACGGCTCGCCGACGTCCGGGCGAGCCGGTTGACGGCGACGAGGCTCCGCCGTGGTGGGAACGTGGTGCCGACGGTCAGCTCAGCCGGTCACCGCGGGCGTGCCCCCGCGGCGGGACCGTCGGTTGGCTGCCAACCAGGTCGGGACAGGCGTGTTCGGTCTTCACGGTTCGCGACGGCTCGTCGAGCCCATCACGAACAATCCGCACCCGCGCCGCGGGATCGGTCCCGGAATTCTATTTCGAACTTCTTTATCACCGACATGCCAGCCCCCGTTCTCATGTGCACGGAGGCTATCGAACATCATGAAGATGGTAAAGGCCGGAAGCCCGCCGGCCGGACACCCGGACCATCGAATTTTTCTAATTGACCCGTAGCGGACACTCCCCTTGCCGGCCGGTCGACCGGACGAGCGGAGCGCGGGACTCCGGCCCGGCTCGACAGCACCAGCTCGATCAATGCGATACGGGCGACCCACAGGCGGCGTCGACGTCCTCGGAATGCTCTCGTACCGTCTGCCGCATGTTGTCCATGAGACCCAGAACCGCTCGCACGGACGGCAGGATCATTTCCCCCTGGCGGGTCAGCCGACTTCCGGTGGAGTCGCGGATGAACAGTTTGGCGCCGATGCTCTGTTCCAGCCGCTGAATCTGATAGCTGAGCGCCGGCTGCGAGTAGTTGAGCACCTTCGCGGCCTGATCCATGCGACGGGTGTCGGCGATCGCGACGAAAGCCCGCAGTTCCTTTTCCTTCACGGTCAAATCCTCCGAGAAAATCGTTTCGGATGTCGATTCCTCGCGATACCGGATCGCCCACGCGCAGGCGCAGCCCAGCCGGGCAGCGGGTGCGGAGGGCGCCACCGGGAACCAGCACGCGGACCGCGGCTGGCGTACGTCCCGGTCGCCGGCATGCGGGCACTCCGGGGCGCCGACCAGGGCGAACTCGGCCGCCGGGTCGGCGCCACCGGGTCAGTCGGCGGCCAGCGGCGCTATTCCGGGGAACTCCCCGGCCCGCCGCCCGGCCCGGACCTGATCGTGAAGGGCCTCGGCTGCCCGTCAGCGGCATCCGCGGCTGAAAAGGGCAGTCTCCATCGGCTGACAGTCACTGATACCCCCGTTGATCAGACTGACTGAACAAGTTGTCGAACTGTAGGACCAGCGGGGCTCGGCGTAAAGGCCGATCACAATTTGCCACCATAAATCGGATGGAGCCCCCCGAACGGGACCGGCCAGATGACCGTCCGTAATCACGGCGAGGACCGGCCCGGGCCGGCGCGACGCATGCCGATTGCCGGGCGAACGGCCCGACAAGGATTTGCCCGGTCGCCGAACTCGGCATGTTGACCAACTCCCGCGCCCCTCTCGACCAGGTCCACCACTCCGCCCGGTCCGGCCACCGGGCCGGCCCCGACCCGAACGCCGGCGACGACCCGACGAGAATCGGATAGCGGCATGCGGCCGATCGAATCGACCCCGGCCGGCACCCGACGAAATGCCGCCAGGGCGCGACCATTCGACGGCATCCGCGACCGCGCCGCGGCCCACACGTGGCGCGCGGTAACCCCGAGCGACCGGAAAAGGCACCAAATTCGACCTCGGTGAATAGCTTCAGCAGCGCACGAGACCCGGCCGGGCCGGTGAGCCGGACCATCGGATCGGGCGGCCCGGCTACGCCAGCAGTTCTCGGCTTCGCGCCGTCAATTCTTCGATACGTCCCCGGACCCACTCCTGCCGCGTCGGGTCGGGCGCGTAGGAGAAGAAGATGACCCCGAGCATGAGTACGGTGTCCAGCCGGACCAGGGCGTCCAGCGCCGGTTCCAGCACGGGCAGCGGAGCCTGGTCCTGGTAGCCCGCGAGGACGTCGCGCTCCCGCAGGCCGTTCTCCGGAAGCTGGGCGTACTCCGACAGCCGGGCCAACTCCATCCCAGGGTGGCCCACCATGGCGCAGGTCCAGTCCACCCATCCGGTGATCCGCGCGTGCTCCGTCAGCAGGTTGCACGCCCGCATGTCCAGATGCAGCAGGACCGCCGCCCGTCCGACGGGGGCCAGCGCGGCGGTGGCCCGCTCGACCGAGGGCGCCTCCGGCAGGTCGGGCAGGTACTCCCGCAGTTGTCCCCAGCGGCGGCTCAACCGTCGCCCGGTCGCCTCGGCCACGGGGTAGCCGTCGTGGTCGAGTGGCGCCAACCCCGGCGGCACCGGCGTGCCGTGCAGGCGCGCGAGCAGCTCACCGACCTGGCCGCTGTCCACCCCCTCCGGCTCACCGGGCAGGAAGCGGGACACCAGGACCGGACCCGCCGCGGTCTCCACCATCTCCAGCGGCTCCGCCACCGGAAAGCGGCGCGGGTGCAGGTACGCGCAGATGCGCCACTCCTGCCGCAGCGAGCGGGTCGCGCTGAAGGGCTTGCGGCCGGGAAACCGGTACATGTGGTAGCGCGGCACCCGGACCGCCACCGGTCCGTAGGTCGGGCTGTGGGCCCGATGGACGACGAACTCCAGACCGAGACCGGCGGGTGCCGGGTCCACCAGCCCGAGACGCTCCGCGGTCTCCGCGACGGCGTCCTCGACCGCGACGACATCCGTGCTGTCGTAGCTTCGGTTCGCGTTCGTCCCGGGTGTCGGGCTGTCGAGGTCGGTCATACCTTCTCCTGCGCGGTCGAACGGCTCCGGACGGCCACCGGGCCGTCCGACAGGTGAATCATCAGCCGTGCCTGGTCGGCCAGGTCAGGGCGGTCGGTGACCACCACGACGGTCCGCTCCCGGGCCACGGCCAGCAACTCCGCGGTCAACTGTCGAGCCGTCACCGGATCGAGAGCGCTGAACGGGTCGTCGAGCACCAGCACCGGGGCGGGCGACAACAGCGCCCTGGCCAGCGCGACGCGGTCGCGCTGGCCGCCGGAGAGCCGCCCGCCACCCTCGCCGAGGGGGGTGTCGTACCGCAGGGGCAGCCGGTCGATGACGTCGTCCACGCGGGCCCGCCGGGCCGCGGCCACCATCTCGTCCCGCGAGGCGTCGGGACGGACCAGGCGCAGGTTCTCGGCCACGCTCAGGGAGAACAGGAACTCGTCCTCGCCGACCAGCGCCACCACCCGGGCCAGGGCGACCGCGTCCCAGTCCCCGGTGGCGGTGCCGTCCACCAGGACCCGGCCGGCGCGCGGGGGGCGCAGACCGGCGATGGTGCGCGCCAGGACGGTCTTGCCGACGCCGGAGGCCCCGGACACCACGACCAGCGAGCGGGGTTCCAGGACCAGGTCGATCGCCCCGTCCGGCGCGCCGCCGGGGACGTCGAGCACGACCCGCTCGAGGGCGATCGTGGGCACCCCGGCGGCCGGCTGGCGGCGTCCGGCGGGCGCCGGCGGCTCGTCGGGGAACGCGGCCGCGAGGCGGCCCGTCGCGGCCACCGCACCGGCCACCATGGTGAAGGCGAAGCCCGCACTGAACGCCGGCGCCCCCAACAGCATCAGCGCGCCCGTGTAGCCGACCAGATCCCCGGGACTGAGCGTGCCGAGGTGGGCCAGCACCAGCGCGTGTCCGAAGCCGACGCCCTGCACCACCCCGAGCAGCAGGAACATCGGGTTGCGCCGCTCGGCTCGGCCCTGCCGCACGGACGCGTCGTGCTGCGCCTGCGCGGCAGCTCGCAACCGGCGCCAGAGCTGCTCCGGCAGGGCCGCGTCCCGCACCGCCTCGATGTTGTCCAGCGCCTCGCCGAGCAGCTGACCGAGGGAGTCGCCACCCTCGCGCATGGCCGACGCCGTCCGGGTCAGCGACCGCAGGTGCGCCGCGCCCACCCAGAGATAGCCGGCGGCGAACACCGCGGGGGCGACCACCAGCGCGGGGTGGTAGAAGGGCGCCACCGCGATCGCCAGCGCCACGAACGCCAGCGACGACACCGCGGTGTCCAAGCCCGGGAAGATCCCGGCCCGGAGCGCGCGCAGGTCGCCGACCATCCCCGCCGCCAACGAGCCGGACCGGGCCGGGTCCCCGTGCCGCAGCGTGTCGGACAGCAGGGCGGAGCGCAGCTCCCGCTCGACCCGGGCGGCGAAGGCGATCGCGGCGCGCTGCCGCAGATACATCACCCCGGCCCGGAGCAGCTGGCTGACGAGCAGCACGGCCGCGCCGACCGCCAGCACCGGACCCTGCCGGGCGTCGTCCAGCACCGCGTCGAAGGCGAAACCGCTGACCACCGGCGCCAGCACGGCGAAACCGGCCGTGGCGAGGCTGCCCAGCACCGACCCGGCCAGCGCCGACCAGCGGCCACGAACCCGGCGGACCAGCCACCGCCACGCCCGGGGGCCGTCAGGAGACATGTGCGGGTCCCTCCACGTGGTCGGCGTGCATCGCGGCGTACCAGCCCTGCCGGTCCAGCAGCTCACCAGGCGTCCCGGTCTCCACGATGCGTCCCTGGTCGAGGACGACCAGCTGATCGAGGTCGCGGACCGTGTCGAGGCGGTGGGCGATCATGACAACGGTCGCGCCGCGCAGCAGGGACCACATCGCGGTCCGCAGGTGCGCGTCGGCGACGGCGTCCAGATGCGCGGTCGGCTCGTCGAGCAGCACCAGCCCAGGTTGCTTGACCAGTGCCCGCAGGATCGTGACGACCTGCCGCTGGCCCGCGGACAGGCCGCTCCCGCCGTGGCCCAGCACGGTTTCCAGGCCCTGCGGCAGGCCGGCCAGCCAGCCGTCGAGCTGGCAGCGCACGATCAGCTGCGTCAGGTCCCGGTCGGTGACGTCCGGGCGGCTCAGGCGCAGGTTGTCGGCCACGGTGCCGGCGAACAGCTGGGGCCGTTGCGGCACGTAGCCCACGGTGCGCCGCAGGCTCGGCTCCGGCCAGCGGTCGAGCGGGAGTCCGCCCACCGACACCTCGCCGCCGTCGAGCCGGTGCAGGCCGGCGATGGCCTTGAGCAGGCTGGACTTGCCGGCCCCGGAGCGGCCCACGAGCCCGACCCGGGCCCCGGCCGGCAGCTGCAACGAGACGTTCCGCAGCGCCTCGGTCCCGTTGTGGTAGCGCAGGCTCACCGCGCGCAGGCACAGCTCGACCGGCCGCCCACCGCCCGCGGGCTGTGCCACCGGCGGGTGCGCGGGCCGCTCGGCCCACCGCGGGACCGGCACCGGCGCGGACGCCGGCGCGTCGAGCGGGTCGGGGTCCGGTGGCGGGACGGCGTCGAGGATCGCGAAGATCCGCGTCGCGGCGGCGGCGGCCTGCCGGAGCTGCGTCTCGACCGCACCGGCCGAGGCGAGAGTCCAGGAGATCCGGTCCGCCGCCAGCACGAAGAGATACCAGGCGGAGACGCCGAGCAGGCCGGCGCCGATGAGCAGTCCGCCGCCCCACACCGCCCCGGCGAGCGCCAGCCCGACCAGCGCCGACACCGCCGGCATCAGCAGGGCGGCCCGGCCGGCCGAGGCCATCCAGGAGCGTGCTGCGGCCCGGCTGGTCCGGTCCGCCCAGCCGGAGAGCAGATCCTGACCGCCGTACGCGCGGACCACCCGCAGGCCGGCGGTCACCTCGTGCACGACCGAGGCGAGCGTCCCCGCGTCGGCGGCCGCGCGACCCGCCGCCGGGGAGGTGATCCGCCGGAACGCTCGGGTCAGCACCATGATGAGCCCGCCGCAGACCGCGGTGAGCAGCGTCAGCCGCCAGTCCAGAACCAGCATCAGCGGCAGCAGCAGCGCGATGACGAGGAGCTGCTGCGCCAGCTCGAGGAGGCCGAACACCGCCTCGCCGAACTCGTCCAGGTCGTCCGTCGCGCGGGACAGCACGGTCGAGCGCGGATAGCGGTCGTAGAAGTCGAGGCGGCCACGCAGCGCCGCCCGGATCAGCTCCAGCCGCAGGTCGAGCACGGTTCGGGCGACCAGCCGGCGGGCCAGGTAGGCGCGTACCCGGTTGATCACCCAGACGACGATGCCGATGGCCAGCACCGACGCCGCGAGGAGATACACGGTCCGGCGGTCCGCGCGGGCGTCCGCCGCGAGGGCGCGGGAGACGGCCACCGGAAAGGCGGCGGAGATGACCGCCATGCCGAGCGAGGCGAGCACGACGCCGGCGACGAGCGGCCGGTGCCGGCAGATCCGGGCCGCCGCCCGGAGTCCGCCGCGCCGCTCCCGGGGACGGCGGCGGGCACCGCTGGGCGAGGTCAATCGGACACCTCGACGGTCAGGCGGTTCTCGACGTAGTTGGGCAGCAGAAGGATCTCCTGGTGCACGGCGCCGACCTCCGCCCGGCCGGTGATCTCCCGTTGCAGCTGCGCGGCGACCCGCTCGTACTCCGCCCAGCTGGTCGGCCGGTCCATGCCCTGGGTGTGCCGGTTCCACAGCGTGGTGAACGGCCGGGGCAGCAGGACGCTGGGGTGGAAGGTGGCGGGCAGGTCGCGGAGGAAGTCGTGCAGCTCGCGGGCCTTCCCGGGGTCACCGTTCTCGGTGCCGAACAGGATGAAGATGAGCGGCTCGATGCCCGCCTCGTTGGTCTGCCGCACCGCGGTCTCGATCGCCTCCCGGGACGTCGGCTTGTCCATGTCCAGCTCGCTGATCCAGGGGGACTCGACCCCGTAGAAGATGCCCCGGCACCCCGCCGACCGCATGTTGCGCAGGAGCGGCTCGTTGACCCGCTCGACCCGGGTCTGGCAGATCCAGGAGGCCTCCCACGGCTCCGCCCGCAGCAGCGAACACAGCTCCTCGACCCAGGTCGGCACGATCGTGAAGGTGTAGTCGAGGAAGAAGAAGTTCCGGACCCCCCGCTCGTACTGCGCGCGCATCTCGGCCACCACCTGCTGCGGGTCGCGCCTGCGGATCTTCGCGCCGAACCAGACCATGCAGTAGCTGCAGGTGTACGGGCAGCCCCGGTTGGCGAAGATCAGGCCGGTCGTGCCGTTACGCAGCGACCCGTCCTCGCCGACGGTCTCGCCCCAGTAGCGGGTCACGTCCACCAGGTCGTAGTCGGGCACCGGCAGGGTGCTCGGGTCCACCTGTTGGGGCGCGCCGGCGAGCGAACCGTCGAGCACGGTGTGATCCTCGGCCATCCGGTCGACCAGCCAGGGCACCGCCGACTCCAGCTCACCGGGCAGGGCGGCGTCCACCGCGAGATCCCGGCGGGTCATCTCCGGCTCCACGCTGGCGTGGAAGCCGGCGGCCACCACCGGCACTCCGGGATGGTGCCGGCGCACGGACGCCACGAGCTCGCGCGGCCGCTCCAGCGAGATCGAATTGCACTGCGTCAGGTCGTAGGTCTGGGTGATGAGAACGACCAGATCCGGCCGCTCCGCCAGGCTCCGGTCCACGTCGCCCAGCCGGGCGTCCACGATCCACGCGTCGTGGCCCCGTTGCCGTAGCAGCGTCGCGGTGTAAAGGGCCTCCACCGGCTGCTGCACGAACAGCAGCGGTCGGTCCGGCACCGCAACCAGCAAGCAGATACGCATAGCACATCCCCGTCGTCAGGCGAGCCGCGCTGGACCGGAGAACACGGCGCAGCGCAGCTCGGTGGTGTATCGCCGGCCCTCGACCCGCAGCCACAGCTGCTCGGGGTCCGGCAGCATCTCGCTGAACTCCGCCGGCTCGGTGGCCTGCCGAGCCGACCGGCAGAGCTGGCGGACCAGGAGCGCCGAATCGAGATCGACGTACATCGGCTTCGGTTCGTCGGGCAGCTTGACGAACACGTGGCGGGGCAGCCGCAGTCGCTCCCGCAGCTCCTGCACGACCCGGAACTGGGCCGCGTCCCCGGTACCGCCAGCTCCGCCTGCCGGCCGCCAGATCCGCTCCGCCGGCACCCGCCAGGTCTGCCGCCGCAGCACCAGCCGCCCGGACCGGATCCGCGGCACGTGCGGCAGGGAGCTGGGGATGCTGATCCCGCCGAAGTGCCGGGGGAAGGCGAACGGCGCCAACGGATCCTGCCGGATGCTGCGCCCGCCGGCCGGCGAGGTCAACAGCCGGAGCCGCTGCGGCACACCGTGCGCGTACAGGCCGAGCCGCCCGTCCCGGACCCGCAGGTAGAGCCGGTCGGGCTGGATGACCGCCGCGCGCGGCTTCCCCGACCGTCCGGTGATCTCCAGGTCCGGGCACGGGAAGCGCAGCTGCGCCGCCGTCTTGTTGGGATGCGAGCGCGCCAGGTCGCAGAGGATCTCGTCGGGCTCCAGCAGCCCCTGGTACGCCTCGTACGCCAACTCGGCCAGCTCGGGCACCCGCTCGGCGAGCAGAGGGCTGAGGCTGCTGTGGCAGAGCAGCTCACGCAGGGCGTGGCACTCCCCCACCACCACCCGGTAGTCCCCGGCCCGGATGGCGTCGGCGGAGGTGGCCGCCAGCATGATGTCCGGGTTGCACACGGCCGCCGGCCGCTCCGGCAGCCCGGCGACGAGCCGGTCCAGCCGCTCGGGCGTCACCTCGACCTCCGGCTGACCGAGATCGGCGTCGGCGAGGAGGCTGTCGGCGATGTGCCGCTCCACCGCGTCGACCTCGTCGTCGACGGCCCGGCACCGCTCGTCGAGCCGGGACCGGTCCAGCACGTACCCGGCGTAGAAGTCGGCCAGCGGGATGTCCCGGTGCGTACCGAACCGGTCCGTCACCCACTCCGTCAGCACCTTTCCCTCGGCCGCCATCCGCAGCCGGGCGCCCGCCAACGCGATCCGGTAGCCGGGAGCGAGGTCGTCGGTGATCAGCCGGGCCAGGTCGGGACCGAGCGTGAAGTCCCCCGCCCGGCTGTGGCACTCCTCGAAGACGATCGACCGGTCGGCGTAGATCCGACCGTCTCCCCGATTGGCGGAGCGGCCGGTGACCTCGGTGAAGGCCGCCTTCATGGCCTCCAGCAGCGTGGCCCGGTCGGGGTGCTCGGCGGCCACGAAGTCGGCCAGCCGCTTCTCGAAGTCGGTGATCACCTGATGCGCCCGGGCCGCTGCGGGTGACCCGCCGGGCGGGGGCAGCGCCGCGCGCAGCGCGGCCAACGGGTCCGGTTCCCCGACCGGGATCTCGAAGTCGACCACCAGCCACCCCCGGTCGACCAGGCCGGCGAGGAGCGCGTCCAACCGGCTGTCCGGGCCCGGCCACTGCCCGCGCAGCTCGGCCAGGGTCCGCTCGCCGTCACAGCGGCCCAGCAGCCAGGCCTGCTCGGGCTCGACCGTCTCGTCGTCGACCTGGTCGAAGCGCCAGTCGGCGAGCAGTCCGGTGCGGGTCAGCGGGGCGTACCGCCGCAGCCGCCGGCCGTCCACGAAGGCCAGCGGAAAGCGGCGCGGTCGCAGGTGCTCGCGCAGGTCCGGCTCGGCCGCGAAGGCCGAACCGAGGGCCTGCGCCGCCCAGTGGGTGAAGAAGCCCACCCGCCGACCGGCGCCGAGGTCGGACCAGTGCGGCCCGTCGCCCGGCCCGGCCAGCACGGCCGCGGAGACCGGTCCGAAGTGGGCGGTCGTCTCGTTCTTGGCGGTGACCCGCTGGAGGTAGCGGCAGAGCAGGTCGGCCATCCGCCGGTCGGTCCGGGAGGAGAGCTCCCGGTCCGCGCCGGCCAGCCACTCCGCGAAGCGCGGATAGTGGGCGTCGTTGGACAACAGCAGCACCTCGCGCAGCGCGGGATCGCCGCGGAACGCGTCGACCACGGCCCGCCGCCCCCGCTCGAGCGCGGCCCGGTGCGCCGTCTCGAAACGGTGCCACTCGTCGCCCAGCCCGGCGAGCGCCGCCCGGTACGCCCCGGCGCCGGGCACGCCGGCCGGGACCGCGGCCAGCATGCCGGTACGCGCCGCGACGGTCGCCGACTCCGCCTGCCCGCGCAGCGCTTCCCGCAGGTCCTCGCCGGCGCGGCGGGCGGTCGCCTCGGCGTCGCGCAGCCGCGCCGTCCCGGCCCCCAGGTCGGGGTCGGCCAGCGGCTCGAGCAGGACGAGCGGGAAGCCCGCCTGCCGGACCATGACGACCGGCAGGGCCACCCAGCCGGCTCCGCCGCTGATCAGGGTCGTCATGGTCAGTACCGGTAACTGTCGGACTTGAACGGGCCCTCGACCGGGACGTTCAGGTACTCCGCCTGCGCCGCGGTGAGCGAGGCCAGTTTCACGCCGAGCGAGTCCAGGTGCAGGCGGGCGACCTCCTCGTCCATCCGCCGGGAGAGCAGGTAGACGCCGGGCGCCAGGCCCGGGGTCCGCGCGTACAGCTCCAGCTGGCCCATCACCTGGTTGGTGAACGACGCCGACATGACGTACGACGGGTGCCCGGTGGCGTTGGCGAAGTTGACGACGCGGCCGTCGCCGAGCACGAGGACCGAGTGTCCGTCGGGGAAGACCCACTCGTCGACCTGCGGCTTGATCGGCACCCGCCGGACACCCGGATGGGCCGCCAGCCCGACCATGTCGATCTCGACGTCGAAATGCCCGATGTTGGCGCAGACCGCCAGGTGCTTCATCCGGGCCAGGTGCTCGGGCCGGACCACCTGGCAGGCGCCGGTCGCGGTGACGAAGATGTCCCCGGCCGGCAGGATCTCCTCGAGCGTGGTGACCTGGTAGCCGTCCATCGCGGCCTGCAGGGCGCAGATCGGGTCGACCTCGACCACCACGACCCGGGCGCCCTGCCCGCGCAGCGCCTGGGCGCTCCCCTTGCCGACGTTGCCGTAGCCGATGACGACGGCGACCTTGCCGCCGATCAGGATGTCGGTGGCCCGGTTGAGCCCGTCGATCAGCGAGTGGCGGCACCCGAAGTGGTTGTCGTACTTGGACTTGGTGACCGCGTCGTTGATGTTGAAGACCGGGAAGAGCAGTTCCTCGCGCTCGTGCATCCGGTTCAGCCGGACCGCGCCGCAGGTGGTCTGCTCGGTGGCGCCGGTGAGGCCGTCGATCAGCTTGGTCCACTGCTGCGGCCGGTCGGCCAGGGTGCTGGCGATCATCCGCAACATCGCGGCCTCGTCCGCGCTGCGCGCGGTGCCGGGATCCGGGGCGACCCCCTCGGCTTCGGCGGCGAGACCGACATGGGCGACGACGGTGAAGTCGGCGCCGTCGTCGATGACCGAATCCGGACCGGTGCTGTCCGGCCACACCAGCGACCGCTCGATGCACCACCAGTACTCGTCGACGGTCTGGCCCCGCCACGCGTACACGGCCGGGCCGCGCGGCCGGTCCGGTGTGCCGCCCCGGCCCACCACCACGGCGGCGGCAGCGCTGTCCTGGGTGCCGAGGACGTTGCAGCCGGACCAGCGCACCTCCGCGCCGAGGTCGATCAGCGTCTCGATGAGCACCGCGGTCTGGACCGTGAGCGCCAGCAGGCCGGTGATGCGCCGGCCGGCGAAGGGCTTGCTGGCCGCGTACTTGCGTCGCATGGCCATCAGGCCCGGCATCTCGTGCTCGGCGAGCCGGATCTCCGTGCGGCCGGCGGCCGCCAGGGCAAGGTCCGCCACCCTGAAGTCGGGTTCGTCGTCACGCGTCATGAACAGTTCCGTTCCTTCCTGTGCCGCGGCGGTCGGCGGCCGGCGCGGAGAAGACCGCGCACCTGATCTCGGTCGTGAACCGCCCGCCCTCCCGCTGGAACCACAGCTGGTCGGGGCGCGGCAACATCTCGCTCAGCTCCACCGGCGCGGTGGCACCCCGGGCGAGCCGGAACAGTTGCCGGACGAACAGCGGCGAATCGAAGTCGACGAAGATGGGCTTCGGTTCGCCGGCCACCTTCGCGAAGACGTAGCGGGGCAGGCGGTGCCGGCTGCGCAGCCGGCACGCCGCGTAGAACTCGGCGGCGTCGCCCCGCCGGTGCACGCCGGCCGGTCCGACGCCGGCGAACTCGCCCGGCGCCAGCCGCCACAGCTCCCGCTGGAGCACCACCCGGCCCGCCCGGATGCGGGGGACGTGGGCGAGCGTCTCCGCGCGCAGCCCGAGCCCGCCCAGCCGCCGGGGGAACGCGAGGGGCGCGAGCGGGTCCCGCCTGATCGACGGGGCGCCGCTGGGCGGGGCCAACAGGCGCAGCCGCCCGTCGACGCCCTCGGCCCGGAGCTCGGCCCGCTCGCCCAGGGTCACGTACATGCGCCGCGGCTGGATCACCTCCCGGCGGGGGCGCGGCGACCGGCCGAAGATCTCCACGTCGGGCACCGGCAGCGCCAGTTGCGTCGCGGTCTTGTCCGGGTGGCTGCGGGCCAGGTCGCACAGCACCTCGTCCGGCTCCAGCAACCGGTGGTAGGCGGCCGCCACCTGGTCGGCCACGTCCGGCTCGCGCTCCCGCACCAGCGGCGCGAGGCTGGAGTGGGTGAGCAGCTCGCGGGTGGCGTGGCAGTCACCGACCACGGCCAGGAACTCGCCCCGGTCCAGCGCGTCGACGTCCTCGGCGGCGAGCATGATGTCCGGGTTGCAGAGCGCGGCCGGCCCGTCCGGGCAGCGGGCGAGCATCTCACGCAGCCGTTCCTCGGCCACCACGACCTCGGCAGGGTCGCCGTCGGCGTCGCCGAGCAGCGCCATGGTCAACTCCTGGTCCAACCGGTCCAGCTCCGCGTCGACGCCGTCGCAGCGTCGCGACAGCGCCGGCTGGTCCTCGAAGTAGGCCCGGTAGAGGTCCGCCAGGTCGATCCGGGCGCCCGGCCCGAACCGGTCGGTCAGCCACTCGGTCAGGACCACCCGCTCGCGGACGATCCGCAGCCGCGGCGCCGCCAGGACCATGTCGTAGATGGGCGTCAGCTCGCCCTCGACGAACTCGGTCACGGAACGGCCGAGGGTGAACCCCTCGACCGGGGCGTGGCACTCCTCGTAGAGCACGCTGCGGTCGGCGTAGTGCCGCCCGCTCCCCCGGTTCGGCGACTCCCCCGTCCCGGCCTCGAACAGCTCCTTGACCCTGGCCAGCGCGGCCGGCCGCTCGACGAGCCCGACCGTACCCACCGCACGCGTCCCGTCCTGCAACGCGCCGATCAGCGCGGTGGCCGCCGGGTCGCCGGACACCTGCTCGCGCAGGCCGGCGAGCGGATCGGGCAGGCCGACCGGAACCTCGATCCGGCGGACGACGAAGCCCTCGTCGGCCAGGGCCGCCAACGCCTCGTCGAAGCCCTCGACCCCCCGCCGGGCGAACTCCGCGCGGAGCTGGGCGACGCTCGTCTCGGCGTCGCACAGCTCGAACAGCAGCCGCTCGGCGTCCGTGACCGGCCGCACCGTGACCGGCCGGAACCGCCAGTCCGCGGCGAGCCCCCGCTCGGTGGTGAAGGCGTAGAGGTGGATCCGGCCGTCGACCAGGAACGCCCAGGGGCGCCGGCGCACCGGCACCCGGTCGAGCTGGTCCGGTCGAGCCGAGAGGGCCTCCGCCACGCGTTCGGCCGCCCAGTGCGAGAAGAACGTGCGCCGTTTCAGCGGGCCGGGCCGCCAGCCGGCCCGGGCGGCGTCGGCCGAGGCCCGGCCGACGGCGATCGGGCCGAAGTGCGAGTGCGTCTCGTTCTTGGCACAGAACCGTTGCAGGTAGCGGGCCAGCAGGTCGGTCAGCTTGCGGCCGCGCCCGCTGCCCGGGTCTCCCGGATCGACCAGCCACGAGGCGATGAGGGTGAACTGCGCGTCGTTGGACATCAACAGGGCGTCCCGCAGCCGGTCGTCGCCGTCGAAGTGGCCCACCAGCCGGATGGCGGCGTCCGCGAGGCGCTCCCGGTGCCGGATCTCCCACTGGTCCCAGTGCTCGCCGAGCCGCACCGCCCGGTCCTGGTAGGCGAACAGGCCGCGGGCCGCGTCCGCGGGCAGCCGGGCGGCCAGGTCGGTGAGCGCGTCCTCGCCGAACGGTCGCAGGTGCCCCAGCCAGGAGGCGACGACCGCCCGGTCCGGCAGGCCCACCGCACGGAACCACTGTTTGAGGTCCGCGGCCCGGTCGCGGGCGTCCGCCTCCAGTTCGGTGATCTCGGCCGCGTCCCACCCGGCCTTCGGGTCGGCATAGGCCGCGAGCAGGTCGAACGGGAAGCCCGCCTGGCGGAGTACGACGACCGGCAGCAGGTGCCAGCCCGCCATCAGGGTCGGTTGCCGGCGACGGCGGGTCGGGCGGCCTCGAGCCGGGCCACGATCTCCAACGGGTCCGCCGCCCGGGCCGGCACCAGCCCCGGGGACGGCGCCCACGGCTTGAGCCGGACGCCGTGGTAGTCCGACCCCTGGGTGGCCACCAGACCGTGCCGGTCGCACAGGCCGGCGAGCCGGTCGATGTCACCGGCGTCGTGCCAGGTGGTCCAGACCTCGATCCCGGTCAGGCCCAGGCCCGCCAGGTCGGCCAGCCGGTCCGGCATCTCGTCGGCCGGAAAGGCCCGTGCGGGGTGGGCCAGCACCGTGACGCCACCCGCCTCGGCCACCCAGCGCACCACCTCGGCCAGTTCCGGCCGCCACGGATGGGGCACGTGCAGGGGCTGACCCGGCTTGCACCACTCCTTGATCAGCCGGGCGTGGTCTCCGCGCGGGTAGTCGGCGAACCGGGCATCCCCGTCCGCGGCGTCGAGGAAGAAGTCGAGGTAGTCACCGATGTAGGCGACCCGGTCGGCGCCGAACCGGCGCGCCGCCGTCGCCCAGTCGACGGGCACGCCGATCGTTGCGGCCTGGTCGAACCAGTCCCGCCACCAGGCGACCTCGACCCGTCGCACGTTGTCGACCCGGTCCCGGAAGACCGCGTCGTGGAGATCCACGTAGTAGGCGAGGCAGTGCAGTTCCTGGCCCCGCCAGGTGACCGTCACCTCGCAGCCCGGGATCACCTGGAGACCCGCGGGCTCGGCCACCGCGGCGAACTCCGCCACCCCGGCCACCGAGTCGTGGTCCGTGCAGGCGGCGACCCGCAGGCCGGCCGCCAGGCAGCGACGGGCCAGGTCGGCGGGCGACTCGTCGCCGTCGGACACCAACGTGTGCAGGTGCAGGTCGACGCTGGTGGGCTGATCGGCGACCGGCCGACCGCCGGCGCTCACTTCGGGCCCCCGGCGGCCGGCCGGCGAACCGGTCGCGGCCGCCAGCGGGCAGCATGAATCGTCTGTGCTGGCATCAACTTTCCCCCGTGTGCCAAGGACCGGTCCCGGCCCAGACGTGAAAGCTACAAAGCTCCATCAATATCGGCAAGGCTGGATAGAACACTTCGATACGGGTCGGCCGGCCCGACCGCGGCTCCGTGTCGGCGACCGAGTCCAGGCCGAACCGGGCGGCCTCCGGCGAGCCGAGGAAGCCCCGGATCAGCCGGCTGCGCTCCTCGTCGGTGGGA
>NZ_JBFAJK010000038.1:0-65062 GCF_040655175.1 Micromonospora sp. NPDC050495
CACCGGCCGCCCGGATCCGCCGCCGGGTGCCGGTGGCAGGTCCCGCCACCGGCCGCCCGGCCCTACAGCAGCTTGCGCCGCTTCAGGTAGGCGACCAGGTCGTCGTAGACGCCGCCCTCGTTGGCGAACATGGCCACGTTGCGGGCCGTCGACAGCCACGGACGGGTCGACGGGCGGACCTCCGACAGCGCCCGCTCCAGGTCCCGCTGCTCGATCATCCGGACCACGCCGGCGCGTACCGAGTCGGCCATCGCGAACTCGGCCGCCGTCTCGCAGAGGTGGGCCAGATCGGCGCCGGAGTAGTCCTCCGTCGCGGCGACCAGCCGGCGCAGGTCGATGTTGGCGATCGGCCGCTCCCGCAGGTGGTACTCCAGGATCGCGGCCCGGGCCTCGGCGTCCGGCGGCAGCACCAGCACCACCCGGTCGAGCCGCCCCGGCCGGCGCAGCGCCGGGTCGACGTCCCACGGGGTGTTCGTCGCGGCCAGCACGAAGACGCCCTCGTTGTCGCCCTCCATGCCGTCCAGCTCGGCCAGCAACTGGTTGCCCAGGGTCCGCATCGAACTCGACGAGACCTGCGAGCGCTTGTGCCCCAGCGCGTCGATCTCGTCCAGGAAGAGCACGCAGGGCGCGCTGCGCCGGGCCGCCTCGAAGAGCTCGTGCAGGTTCCGCTCCGAGTTGCCGATCCACATGTCCAGCACGTCCACGATCGACAGCGAGACGAACTTTGCCCCCATCTCGCCGGCCACCGCCCGGGCCAGGAAGGTCTTGCCGCAGCCGGGCGGGCCGTAGAGCATCAACCCGCCGCGCAGGCTCTTGCCGTACATCCGGCGCAGCTCCGGGTTGCGCAGCGGGCCCAGGAAGGCCAGCTCCAGGCGTTCCTTCACCGCCGCCATGCCGCCCACGTCGGCCAGCCGGACCGGCGGGGACTCCACGTCGTACACCCGGTCGTCGTCACCCTGGACCGGCTCCCGCTCGTCGCCGGCCCGGGCGAAGCGCGGCGGCACCACGTCGGCCAGCTCCTGCTCGTACGCCGCCAGCGGGTCGTCGCCCGCCGGGACCGCGCGCTGCGCCGGCGGAGTCACCGGCTCGGCGGCGGGTACGCCGAGCGCCCGCTGCATGATCGCCTGCGCCTGGGCGTTGCCCGGGTCCCGGGCGAGCGCCTGCCCGACCTGCGCGATCGCCTCCGCGCCCCGGCCGGCGTCGAGCAGCAGCCCGGCCAGGTGCAGCCGCAGCGGCAGGTCGTCGGGGCGGGCGTCGAGGGCGGCCAGCAGGCTGTCGATGAGGGGATCGGCGCTCATAGGACGAGCAGCGTAGTGCCCGCCCGGCGCGGCCCGCTCACCCTCCGGCCCCGGGATCCACCGCCGCTTCCCTGGGCGGGCCGAAGCGGTGGCGCGCCCAACCGGTCGATCCGGACGGCCCTCTCCGCGTCGTTACTCACCGTATTCGGCCGGTTGACCGATTGCGCGTCGCGCCCGCCCGCTGCCGGGTATCGGCTGCCCTTGCTCGCCACGCACAGTAGGGTCAACCCGGTGAGCGCCACCGGCGAGCACGGCCAGCCGCAGTCGCGAACGATGAGGTGACCTTCAGTGACCACCCCAGGCAAGACCCGCGTGGCGATCGTCTTCGGCGGGCGCAGCCCCGAGCACGGCATCTCCTGCGTCAGCGCGGGCAGCGTGCTGGGTGCCCTCGACCCGGACGAGTTCGAGGTGGTGCCGGTCGGCATCACCCGACAGGGGCAGTGGGTGCTGGCCAGCGCCGACCCGACGCAGCTCGCGATCACCGACCGGAAGCTGCCGGAGATCACCGCCGGCTCCGGCGCCGAACTGGTGCTGCGCGCCGACCCGGCGGTCGGTGGGCTGCTGGTGCTCGACCCGGCGCAGGGCCCCCGGGCGCTGGCCGACGTCGACGTCGTCTTCCCGGTGCTGCACGGCGCCTACGGCGAGGACGGCACCATCCAGGGAATGCTGGAGATGGCCGACATCCCGTACGTGGGGGCGAACGTCTTCGCTTCGGCCGCCGCCATGGACAAGGAGTTCACCAAGAAGCTCTGCGCCGCCGAGGGCATCCCGGTCGGCCCGTACGTGGTGCTGCGCAGCGGGATGACCATGACCGAGGACGACAAGCAGCGCCTCGGCCTGCCGGTCTTCGTCAAGCCCTCCCGCGCCGGCTCCTCCTTCGGCATCACCAAGGTCGACGACTGGTCCCAGCTCGACGCGGCGGTGGCCACGGCCCGCGAGATCGACACCAAGGTGCTCGTCGAGGGCGCGGTCGTCGGCCGCGAGATCGAGTGCGGCGTGCTGGAGGGCGAGGCCGGCGGCGCGCCCGAGGCGTCGGTGCTGGCCGAGGTGCGGATGATCGGCGACCGCGACTGGTACGACTTCGAGGCCAAGTACCTCTTCGCCGACGAGGTCTGCGAGTACGACGTGCCGGCGAACCTGCCGGAGCGGGTCACCCGCCAGGTGCAGGAGTACGCCACCCGGGCCTTCACCGCGCTGGACTGCTCCGGCCTGGCCCGGGTCGACTTCTTCGTCACCCCGGAGCTGGACGTCTACCTCAACGAGATCAACACCATGCCGGGCTTCACCCCGACCTCGATGTTCCCGCGCATGTGGGCGGCGAGTGGGCTGGAGTACCCGAAGCTGGTGAACCGCCTGATCCGTACCGCCCTGCGCCGCGCCGGCCGCTGACTGTCGCCGCGGCCGGCGGCGGGCGTCAGGCCGTACAGCCGGCGGGCGCGGTCTTCGCGGACGGCACCGTGGCCACGATCACGTCGGAGATGGCCCCCAGCCACTGCAGCGCCGGGCCGTACTCCTTCGGGACCCGGACCTGGACCGGGACCTCCCGGTCGACGGTGGTCAGCACGGTCCCGTCGGCCTGCTCGATCGGGTGCCAGCAGACCCGGTTGACCCCCCACACCTCGTCGGTGTTCGGGAAACAACCGGCGGGCAGGGCGCCACCGGCGGTGGGGGACGGGCAGGGCTTGAGCGGCGGGGTGCCGCCGCAGGCCACGGTCAGCGCCGGATCGCCGTACGCGACGTTCTGCTCGGCGCCGGCGGCGACCGGCCGCTGGTTCAGGTCCCGGACCGTCGGCGGAAGCTGGGACACCAGGGCACGGCAGACCGTCGCGGGCCGTTCGGCCAGGTCCGGGGCCGGCAGTTGGACCGGGGTGCTCGACTGCGAGCGGACGGCGCTCGGCGAGGCCGTCGGGGCGGCCGGCTCGTCCGGGGCGAGCTTGGCGAAGGTGAACCCGGCCACCGCCAGGGTGACCGGCACGGCGACCAGCGTGGCCCAGAGGGCGGCACGGCGGGTGGCGCGGTCGCGGCGCGGGGCCTCCTGCGTCGCGTCGCGGCGCGGCTCCTCCTGTGCCGGGGAGCCGTCGCGGGTGGGGGAGTTACCGATCTCGTCCACTTACAGGCGCACCACCGAACACGTGAGGGTGCGGGTGATGCCGGGCACCATCTGCACCTTGCTGACGATGAGTTTGCCGAGCTCGTCGACGGTGTTCGCCTCGGTGAGCACGACCACGTCGTACGGCCCGGTGACGGCGTCGACCCGCACCACGCCGGCAAGGTCCGCGATCAGTCCGGCCACGTCACGCGCCCGGCCGACCTCGGTTTGGATGAGGATGTACGCCTGTACCACGACTCGACCTCCGTCCGTCGCCGCCTGGGGCGGCCCGAAGGGTGAAACTACCGTACGGAACAGGCGTGATCCCTATCGGTCGCCGTCCGGACGCGGTGAGCGAGCACACGCCGAGTGGTGGTGGAGGTACTGCGGATCGTGCGAGCGCGACGAGAGGACGGCATGACAGTCGCGGGTGTCGGAGAGTTCGGACTGATCGACCGGGTCACCGCCCGGCTGACGTACGGGGAGAGCTGCCTGCTCGGCCCCGGGGACGACGCCGCGGTGGTCGCCACCCCGGACGGGCGGGTGGCGGCCTCCACCGACGTGCTGGTCGAGGGGCGGCACTTCCGGCGGGACTGGTCCGGGGCCCGGGACGTCGGGCATCGGGCGGCCGCCGCCAACCTGGCCGACATCGCGGCCATGGGTGCCACCCCGACCGCGCTGCTGGTGGCGCTCTGCATGCCGGCCGAGCTGGACCCCGCCTGGGCGGAGGAACTGGCCGACGGGCTCGCCGCCGAGGCGGCCCTGGTCGGCGCGAGCGTGGTCGGCGGCGACATGTCCGCCAGCCCCACCCTGACCATCGCGGTGACCGCCCTGGGCGACCTGGGCGGCCGGCCACCGGTGGTCCGCTCCGGAGCCCGCCCGGGCGACCTGGTGGCGCTGGCCGGGCGGACCGGCTGGGCGGCGGCCGGCTTCACCGTGCTGTCCCGGGGGTTCCGGACGCCCCGGCTGCTCGTCGAGGCGTTCCGCCGCCCCGAGGTGCCCTACCCGGCCGGCCCGGAGGCCGCCCGCGCCGGCGCCACCGCCATGATCGACGTCTCCGACGGGCTGCTGGCCGACCTGGGACACGTCGCCACCGCCAGCGGGGTGGCGATCGACCTGACCCGGGACGCGTTCGAGGTACCCCGGCAGATGCGGGACGCCGCCCAGGCGCTCGGCGTCGACCCGTACTCCTGGATCCTGGCCGGCGGCGACGACCACGCCCTGGCGGCGACCTTCCCGGCGACGGCGACCCTGCCGGCGGGCTGGCGGCCGATCGGGCGGGTGGCCGAGGGCGCCGGGGTGACCGTGGACGGGGCGGCCCACTCCGGACCGGGCGGCTGGGACCACTTCCGCCGGGCGGAGTGATCTGCGTCCGACCTGGGGCTGGCGGGCCCCGGACCGGGCCGGACCCGGTCGTACCCTTCAGGCGTGAGCGAGATCGAGATCCGGGTTCGGCGCTTCGACGCCGCCGAGTCGCAGGCGTTGATCCGGGCGGCCCTGGCCGACCTGGGCCAGCGGTACGGCGGCAGCGGCGACGAGACGCCGGTCGACGCGGCGGAGTTCGAGCCCCCGGCGGGCACCTTCCTGGTGGCCTACCTCGACGGGCAGCCGGTGGGGTGCGGCGGCTGGCGCAGCCACGGCGACGACGGCGAGACCGCCGAACTGAAGCGGATGTACACCGCGCCGGCGGCCCGCGGCCGGGGTGTGGCGCGCTCGGTGCTGGCCGCGGTCGAGCGGTCGGCGCGGGAGCAGGGCCGCAAGCGGATCATCCTGGAGTGCGGCGACCGGCAGCCCGAGGCCATCGCCCTGTACACCGCGGCCGGCTACGAGCCGATCCCGAACTTCGGCTTCTACCGCGACGAACCCGGCTGCCTCTCCTTCGCCCGCCCCCTCTGACCACACCCCTCGCCCCGCCCGGCGGGCGTGATCCGCTGTCCCGCTCGGCAGGCGATGATCCACACGGGTTGCGGCAGGTTGTGGTTTCCTGGCCCGCGCAGGCCCCGACTTGCCGCGATCCGTGCGTGTGCCCGCCGGGAGCGGCCGGCCCGGGGGCCGGATGGGGCGGTTGATTCACACGGGTTGCGGCGGGTTGTGGTTTCCTGGCCCGCGTAGGCCCCGACTTGCCGCAATCGGTGCGGGTGCCCGACGAGAGCGGCCGGCCGGGGGCCGGATGGGGCGGTGATCCACAGGGGTTGCCGGCCGGGGGCCGGATGGGGCGGTTGATCCACGCGGGTTGCGGCATGTTGTGGTCTCCCGGCCCGCGCAGGCCCCGACTTGCCGCAATCGGTGCGTGTGCCCGACGAGAGCGGCCGGCCGGGGGCCGGATGGGACGGTGATCCATAGGGGTTGCCGGCCGGGCCGGATGGGGCGGTGATTCACACGGGTTGCGGCAGGTTGTGGTCTCCCGGCCCGCGCAGGCCCCGACTTGCCGCAATCGGTGCGTGTGCCCGACGGGAGCGGCCGGCCCGGGGGCCGGATGGGGCGGTTGATCTACGCGGGTTGCGGCAGGTTGTGGTTTCCGGGTCTGGGCAGGGCCCGTTTTGCCGCAAAGCGTGCGGCGGGTGGCACGACGCGATCCGATGGGCTGAGCCGCGTGGCGGGCACGACGAAAGCCGGCGGGCCCTGGAGGGTCCGCCGGCATCCGACGAGTTTGGGTGGTGCTACCGCGTCAGGCGCGGGTGACCTTGCCGGCCTTGATGCACGACGTGCAGACCTGCAACTTCTTGGTGTTGCCGCCACCAGCCGGGGTGCGCACCGACTGGATGTTCGGGTTCCAGCGGCGGTTGGTCTTCTTCTTGGACCAGGGCACGTTGTGGCCGAAGCCCGGCCCCTTGCCACAGACGTCGCACACGCTAGCCACGGGATACTCCTGGGATTGATACGTTCATGAGGTCGCCGCCAGGCGCAGCCCGGGCAACCTGGTCAGGTTACCCGATGACCGGCCGGTCCGGCCAACCGGCCCGGCCGGCGGCCGGCGGTTCCGGCTCCCAGGCTCCAGCGGCGCCGAGCGGGACCCGCCAGACCCGCGTGCACGAGTCGCCGGACCCGCCGAGCGGGACCCGCCGGACACGCTGTGAACGAGCCGCCAGACCCGTCGCGCACGAGGTGCCGGACCGCCGAGCGCGAGGCCGCGAGACTCGTCGTGCATGTGGCGCCGGACCCGCCAAGCGCGAGGCCGCGAGACCGTCGTGCATGAGGCGCCGGGCCCGTCGAGCGGGGGGTGGCGGGCGGGAAGGCGGCAAGCGTACCGGCGGAGGGCCGGCGACGCTGATCCGACCCGGCGGCCGGACACGCCGGGCGACCCCGGCGGGTGTCGGTCCGCGCCAGTAGGCTTCCCGACGTGCTGGACACCCTCGACGCGGCCGCGGTGCGCCGGTGGTGCGCGAGCGGGCTGGCCGCCCTCCAGCGCCACCAGGGCGAGATCGACGACCTGAACGTCTACCCGGTCCCGGACGGCGACACGGGCACCAATCTGGTGCTCACCCTCACCTCCGCCCAGCAGGCCCTCGCCATGGACCTGGGCACCCTCCCCGAGGACGGGCACACCCCGCACGGGCACGCGCTGCGGCTGATGGCCCGGGGCGCGCTGCTCGGCGCCCGTGGCAACTCCGGGGTGATCCTGTCGCAGATCCTGCGCGGCCTGGCCGACACGCTGGCCGCCGCGCCCGCGGTCCGCGGCCGCCAACTCGCCGCCGCGCTGTCCGGCGCGGCCACCGCCGCGTACGCCGCGGTCGCCCAACCGGTCGAGGGCACCCTGCTCAGCGTGGTGGCCGCCGCGGCGCGCGCCGCCGAACAGGCGGACAGCGACGACCTGCGCGCGGTGTGCCGGGCCGCAGCGGAGGCGGCGGCGACCGCGCTGGCGCGTACCCCTGAGCAGTTGCCGGCGCTGGCCCGTGCCGGCGTGGTGGACGCCGGCGGGCGGGGTCTCTGCCTGCTGCTGGACGCGCTGGTCGAGGTGGTGACCGGGGAGAGTCCCCGGCCGCCGGCCGTGCCGTCGCCGGCGGTCCGCCCGCCGGCCGCCGCCGTGCGCGAGACCGGCTCCCCGGAGTACGCCTACGAGGTGCAGTATCTGCTCGACGCCACGGACGCGGCGGTGGGCCGGCTCCGCGCCGAGCTGGACGCGCTCGGCGACTCCCTGGTGATCGTCGGGGACGGCGGCCCGGGCGGCGGCACCTGGAACGTGCACGTGCACGTCAACGACGTCGGCGCGGCGATCGAGGCGGGGGTGGTGGCCGGCCGGCCGCACCGGATCACCGTGACCCGTTTCGCCGACCAGCCGGCCCCGGCCGCCGCCCAGGCGGCGTGGCGGCCCGACGGCCGGGCGGCCGTGGTGGTGGCCACCGGTGCCGGCATCGCCGAGCTCTTCGCCGGGGAGGGGGCCGTCGTGGTGCCGGCCAACCCGTCCACCGGCGAGTTGCTCGACGCGGTACGGGCCACCGGGGCGGCCCGGGTGGTGGTGCTGCCCAACGACCCGAACACCCAGTCGGTGGCGAGCGCGGCCGCCCGGGAGGCGCACGGGCTCGGGGTGAAGGTGAGCGTGGTGCCGACCCGCTCGCCCGTGCAGGCCCTGGCCGCGCTGGCCGTCCGCGATCCGCAGCGGCGCTTCGAGGACGACGTCATCGCCATGGCCGAGGCGGCCGGTGCCTGCCGGTACGCCGAGGTCTGCCACGCCAGCAAGGAGGCCCTCACCGTGGCCGGCCCGTGCCGGCCCGGCGACGTGCTGGCCCTGGTCGAGGGGGAGGTGCACCTGATCGGGCAGGATCTGCTGGACACCTGCACCGCGGTGGTCGACCGGATGCTCGGCGGCGGCGGTGAGCTGGTCACCCTGCTCTGTGGGGCGGACGCCCCAGCGGGGCTGGCCGACCGGGTGCGCGAGCACGTCGAGCGCTCCTGGCCGTTCGTCGAGGTGCAGGCGTACGAGGGCGGCCAGCCGCACTACCCGCTCCTGCTGGGGGTCGAATGACGAGCGAACCGAGCACGGTGGACACGCCGCTGAAGAAGCTGGTCGGGGAGCGTACCGCCAAGGCCCTGGCCAGCCACCTCGACCTGCACACCGCCGGCGACCTGATCTACCACTTCCCCCGCCGGTACGACGAGCGCGGCGAGCACACCGACATCCGCTCGCTGGACGTGGGCGAGCAGGTGACCGTGCTGGCGCAGGTGCAGCGCACCGCGGTGCGGCCGATGCGTCAGCGCCGGGGCAACCTGCTGGAGGTGACCGTCGGCGACGGCTCGGGCGGGGTGCTCACCCTCACCTTCTTCGGCAACCAGGCCTGGCGGGAGCGGGAGCTGCGCCCCGGCCGGTGGGGGCTCTTCGCCGGCAAGGTCACCGAGTTCCGGGGCAAGCGGCAGCTCAACGGCCCGGAGTACGTGCTGCTGGGTGAGGGCGGCGACGGCGAGGCGGCCGCCAACGAGGAGGTCGAGGAGTTCGCCGGGGCGCTGATCCCGGTCTACCCGGCCGCGGCGGCCGTGCCGACCTGGGTGATCGCCCGCTGTGTGCGGGTGGTGCTGGACACCTTCACCCCGCCGGAGGATCCGCTGCCGGCGACCGTCCGGGCCACCCGCAACCTGGCCGACATCGGCACCGCGCTGCGCGAGATCCACCGGCCGTCCAGCAAGGAGGCGCTCTACCGGGCCCGGCGGCGGCTCAAGTGGGACGAGGCGTTCGCCGTGCAGCTCACCCTGGTGCAGCGCAAGCACCGGGCGGCGGCCTGGCCGGCGAAGGCCCGGCCGGCGCGGCCCGGTGGCCTGCTGGACGCGTTCGACGCCCGGCTGCCGTACGAGCTGACCTCGGGGCAGCAGGTCGTCGGCCGGGAGATCGCCGCGGACCTGGCCACCGCGCACCCGATGCACCGGCTGCTGCAGGGCGAGGTCGGCTCCGGCAAGACCCTGGTGGCGCTGCGGGCCATGCTCCAGGTGGTCGACGCCGGCGGGCAGGCGGCCCTGCTCGCCCCGACCGAGGTGCTCGCCGCCCAGCACCACCGGGGCATCGTCGAGCTGCTGGGCCCGCTGGCGCAGGCCGGCGAGCTGGGCGCCGCCGACGACGCCACCCGGGTGGAGCTGGTCACCGGCTCGCTCGGCGCGGCGGCCCGGCGGCGGGCGCTCGCCGAGGTGGCCGAGGGGCGGGCCGGCATCGTGCTCGGCACCCACGCCCTGCTCTACGAGGGCGTCGACTTCCAGGACCTGGGCCTGGTGGTGGTCGACGAGCAGCACCGCTTCGGCGTCGAGCAGCGCGACGCGCTGCGCGCCAAGGCCGACCAGCCGCCGCACGTGCTGGTGATGACCGCGACGCCGATCCCGCGCACGGTCGCCATGACCGTCTACGGCGACCTGGAGACCTCCACGCTGTCCCAGCTGCCGCAGGGGCGTTCGCCGATCGCCTCGCACGTGGTGCCGGCGGCGGACAAGCCGGCCTTCCTGGACCGGGCCTGGCGCCGGCTGCGCGAGGAGGTCGGCAAGGGCCACCAGGCGTACGTGGTCTGCCCGCGGATCGGGGATCCGGGGTCCGGGGCCGGAGCGGCCAGCGCGGAGGCGCCGGACTCCGGACCAGGGCCGGTCTCCGACGAGGAGCCCCCGCGCGAGGACGACAACGGGCGGCGCCCGCCGCTGGCGGTGACCGAGGTGGCACCGCTGCTCGCCGAGGGGCCGCTGCACGGGCTGCGGATCGGGGTGCTGCACGGGCGGCTGCCGGCCGACGAGAAGGACGCGGTGATGCGCGCCTTCGCCGCTGGGGACCTGGACGTGCTGGTGGCCACCACGGTCGTCGAGGTGGGCGTCAACGTGCCCAACGCCACCATGATGATCGTGTTGGACGCCGACCGGTTCGGCGTCTCCCAGCTGCACCAGCTGCGCGGCCGGGTGGGCCGGGGCTCCGCCGCCGGCCTCTGCCTGCTGGTCACCGAGGCGATGGAGGGCTCGTCCGCCCGGGAACGCCTCGACGCGGTGGCGTCCACCACGGACGGTTTCAAGCTGGCCGAGCTGGATCTGGAGCAGCGCCGGGAGGGTGACGTGCTGGGCGCCAGCCAGTCGGGGCGCCGTTCCCATCTGCGGTTGCTCTCGCTGCTCCGGGACACCGAGCTGATCCGGGACGCCCGCGCCGAGGCGATCGCCCTGGTCGAGGAGGATCCGGAGTTGGAGCGGCACCCGGCGCTGGCCGCCTCGGTGGCCGCGCTCGTCGACGAGGAACGCGCCGAATACCTGGAGAAGGGCTGACTCGCTCAGGCCGGCCTAGGGCAGCGCAGGATGCGCGACGGCGAGTTCTTCGCGTCGCAGGATCGCGCCCTGGAGCTGCTCCAGGCGCCGGGACGGCTCGATACCCAGCGCCTCGCGGAAGTGTCGGCGAGCCTCTTGGTAGGCGCCGAGGGCTCCGGCGGGGTCACCAGCGAGATACAGAGCCCGCATCAGCTGTTCCCAGGGGCGGTCGCGCAGCGGCTGGTCGAGCAGGAGGGCCCGGATCTCGGGCAGCAAACCACTTGTGGCGCCGAGTGCGAGGCGGGCGTCAACGAAGTCCTCGGTGGCGATGACACGCTGTTCGTCGAGGTCGGCGAGTTGCTGGGCGAGCGTGCCGGTGACGGTGATGTTCTGACCCGCGGGACCACGCCAGAGCGCGAGCGCGTCGTGGAGAAGCGTCGCCGCGGCGCCGTGTTCGCCGGCCGAAAGGTGCACCTGGCCGCGTCGGAAGAGGTCCGTGAAGACGCGCGCGTCCAGCTCGTCGGGAGTGAGCGCGAGGAGGTAACCACCCTCGGGCACGGTGACCAGTCGTGTTGCCATCACCGGGCTGCCAGTACGCAGGATGGCACGCACCCGGGCGAGGTAAGTGCGGAGATTCGACATCGCCGACCGGGGCGGGGCGGCCCAAAGCGCCTGAGCCAGCCGGCTGGCGCTGACGCGTTGACCGCCGGCGAGAAGCAGTGTGGCCAGCACCGCCCTGAGCATGGCGACGTCCAGGCTCAGCTCCACGCCGTCGACAGTCGCCTGCAAGGTGCCAAGCAGGGCAAATCTGATCTCCAACCCAACTCCCCCGTGTGACCCGGTCATGACGGTAGGTGTCCCGCCCTCGGTTCACAAGTATCAGCCAGCAAGTTAATCGAGTGATCTCGATGTGCGCGAGATATGCGTAAGAACGTGCAATGAATGCGCAGACGTCGATGAGCATGATCTGGCAGTCGGCACTTGAATACGGGGGTAGCCGTGGACCGCAGTGAACACCATGTGTCGCGCGTTAGGGTGGACGGGCTTGGCGCAGCCGCCAGACGATCGTGCCTTGCCGTCCTCCTCGCCGTGCTGCTAACGGGCGCAGCCGTCGTGGTGATGCGGGGGCCCGCCGTCGCCGCGGCGGCATCGCCAGCTGCGAAATGCCCCGACACGGCCACGGACGAGACCGCGGCCGCGCGAGCGGCGGCCGCCTGTCACGGCCAGGTTGAGGTAGCCGCCGCGCGCGGCGAAAAGCTGCAGGTGTTCGCCAACCCGAACGGCTCCTTCACCACCAGGGCCGCGGCGGCTGTGCAGCGGGTAAGGAAGACGGCCGGGCGCTGGGTCAAGCCTGATCCCTCCTTGCACCGGACGGTGGACGGACGGGTCGTGCCGGCTGCGACCTCGCTGCGGATCTCGTTCTCCGGCGGAGGCAGCGGCCCTGTCGTGACCATCGGCAGGGGCCCTGCCGAGCTGACTCTGCGCTGGCCGACCACCCTGCCGGCGCCGAAGCTTGCCGGTGCCCGTGCCACCTACCCGGATGTCCTTCCCGGTGTGGACCTGGTGCTGACGGCCGAGGTCGAGGGCTACTCCGAGCTGTTGGTGGTCAAGGACGCCCAGTCTGCCGCCAACCCCGCGCTGGCCGCGGTGCGGTTCCGGACCACAGCCAAGGGCTTGCGGCTACGCCAGGGCCGCGCGGGGGATCTGACCGCGGTCGACGACGCGGGCACGCCGTTGTTCGGTTCCGGCACTCCGGCGATGTGGGACTCGTCTACGCCGACCGAGCGGGCGGCCGGCCCCAACCTGGGCTCGCGGCTGGCTCGGCCCGGTACCGTGCGAGCCGCGATGCCGATCGAGCTCACCGGCCACGACCTCCTGGTTCGCCCGGACCTCGCCATGCTGCGGGACAAGGCGACCCGATTCCCGGTCTACATCGACCCGGCGTTCGGCAAGTCGGCCTGGACGATGATCAACAGTACGTTCCCGAGCCAGTCGTACTGGAGCTACGACAAGCAGGACTGCCCCGACCCGTACGGCTCCATCCAGTGCGCCAAGGTGGGCTACACGACCGAGCCGCAGGCCATGATCTACCGGTCGTTGTTCGCCTTCGGCATCGGCACACTGCTGCACAAGCACGTGCAGGACGCCAAGCTGTCGATGGACACCGTCTACTCGTACACCAACACCGACTACGGCACCCAGGTGCGGGTCACCGGCGGAATCAGTTCCGGCACCGCCTGGTCGAACAACTCCGGCAGTTGGGGCGCGGTGGTCGCCACGGCGAACAGCCACGCGCACGACCGGGTGCGCAGGCGCACCGAGTGGGGCGTCACCAGCGCGGTGCAGAAGGCGTCCGGGGGCACGAACGGCACCCTGACCTTCGGGCTGCGTGCGGTCAGCGAATCCGACAAGAATCAGTGGAAGAAGTTCGACGCCGGTACGGCGCTGTTGACCGTCATCTACAACTCGTACCCCAACGCGCCGGACCAGTTGAGCGTCGCGGCCGGTCCCTGCGTTACGGGCGCCTCCCGCCCGTACGTCCGGACGCTGACCCCCACGCTGAAGGCGCGGCTCACCGACCCGGACGGGACCGTGCGGCTGCTCAAGGGCACCTTCTACTGGTGGAAGCTCAGCGGTGGCACCCGCAACAGCACGGACTCGGTCGCGCAGGGCTCGATCGTCTCCGGCCAGTACGCCACCGCCACCATCCCGACGGGACGGTTGACCGATGGCGGCATCTACGTCGTGCAGGCCGTCGCCAACGACGGCATTGACAGCGGGCAGTACTCGGCGACCTGCGAGTTTCAGGTCGACGTGACCGCGCCAGCCGCGCCGAGCGCGGTCATCTCGACGACCTATCCGAACGACGGCCAGGCACACGGCGGTGTCGGTACAGCGGGGGACTTCGTCTTCAAGCCTCCGGCGACGATCCCTGGAGACTTCGACGGCTACGCCTTCACTCTCGACCCGGGCATCAGCGCGGCGAGTGCAACACAGGTGACGGCCAATGCCACTGATCACGCCGCCAGCCGCTCCATCACTCCCGTCGTCGACCAGACGTACAACCTTCGCGTGTGGTCGCGCGACAAGGCCGGCAACTTCTCGGCGTCGCCCTACACCTACACCTTCACCGTCCGCGCTGGAACCGGCCCGGACGCACGGTGGATGTTCGACGACCAAGCGGGAACTGACGTCTCCGAGCACGGCAACACGTTGACCGTCAGCGGCGGCAGTTGGGCCGCCGGACGGGGCAGCTACGGCAAGGCCCTTGTCCTCAACGGCACTGCGGCATACGCGGCCACCAGCGGACCCGTCGCCACCCGGGACCCACAGACCGGCGGGCCGATAACCGTGCACTCCAACCGCAGCTTCAGCGTGGCCGCCACGGTCCGGCTGGACAGCACAGCCGGCACCGGGCAGCGAGCGATCGTCGCCCAAGACGGCACCCGCACCTCACCGTTCTTGCTCAGCTACAGCGTCACCGACAAGAAGTGGAGGTTCGCAGTCGCCGCGACGGACGTGGACGCCCCGACGACCGCAGCCGTGCTATCCAACTCGACCGCTGCCACCGGGGTCTGGACCCGCCTGCTCGCCACCTACGAGGGCACCAGCCACGCGCTCAAACTTTATGTCGACGGCGCGCTCCAGACCGCCACCGCAACAGCCACGACCTTCGACGCTACCGGCCCGATAACGGTCGGGCGAGCCCGCACGGCTGGCGCCGCCTCCAGCTTCTTCCCCGGTGCCATCGACGACCTGCGCGTCTACGCCCGGCTTGTGCTGAACACCGAGTCGGAGTTCACTCTCCTTCAGCTGCCCAACCCACCGATCGTGACGGTGTCGAACAGCGCCACCGCCTACGTGGGTCAGACCATCTCAGCGACGTTGAGTGCCGGTGGTGATCCGGCAGTGACCAAGATCCAGTACCAGGTTGGAGTATCCGGCTCGGTCAACACCGTAATCCTGTCAACCCCAGGCGGGCAGACTCCGGCGGACCTGACTTCGACGACGGTCGGCACGCCGATGCTGATGGTGCAGGGCATCGATGCCGCCGGCCGAAAGTCCCCGATTGCGTCGACCCTACTGACGTTCAAGGAAGCGCCTGCGCTCGCCGGCCGGGTCACGGACGCGGTCACCGGCACGGCGTTGGCCGGCATCACCGTGCAACTGTCCCCCGGCAACCTGACCAGAACAACCGGCGCAACAGGGACCTACAGCTTCACCGGCATCGCCGCCGGCGCCTACGAGGTCACCGCCACGACCGGCGGCAACGGTTGTGCTGGCGAGATTGCTACCACCGAGGTCGACATCGACCGCGTCGTGACGATCGACCTGATGCTGGCACCGGAATCCGACATCTACGGCTACACCTGCAAGACGACGCCGAACACGTCCTTCGTGGCGGGCACGACGAAGCTGACCTTGGAGAGAGTCGCAGCCGTCCCACTGCCGTTCTCGCTGCCTTACTACGGCGGGACATTCGACACCGCGTGGGTGTCGAGCGACGGGGCCCTAACGTTCAAGGATCCGGGCTATTCGATCCCGTACCAGGCGGTGAGTCTGCCCGATCGGTCGAAGGCGCCCCATGGTGCGCTATTCCCCTTCTGGGACGACCTGTACCGCGACTCCCAGTCCAGCGTTTGGATTGGGACCACAGGCTCTGGATCGGCCCAACGGTTCATCGTGGAATGGCGCAACATCGCCTTCTACCCCTTGACCGGTGCACGCGTCAGCTTCGAAGTGTTGCTCTCCCCGAGCGGGGACGTGACCTTCAACTACACGGGAGCAACAGACGACAGGACGAGAGGCGGCAACGCCGCCGTCGGGATCACCAGCCCCGGTGGAGGTTACGGGCTGCAGTACTCCTTCCATGACCCGGTGCTTACACCCGCCACGGCGATTACGTTCGTCTACCCCGATGATCCATGGCCGATCGACTACGGCTCGCTCTCCGGCACCGTGCTGCGCAACGGAAAGCCCGTGAAGGACGCTGAACTCCGGATCGGCCAGGAACCAGCGACGTCGGACGGCTTCGGTCACTACTCGTTCAGCGATCTCGAATGGGGTACCTACGGCATCGAGGCGAACCAGGGATGCGACGCTGCCGACGAGCCGAACGTGGATGTCGACGGCGACATCACTGTCGACCTCTCACTGAGCACTTACAACGACGACTACGGCTACTCCTGTACCTGGGAACAGGCAGAGTGGGTCCCGGGCGAAACGCTGTTGCCCGACGGGTCCGACGAGGTGGCCTTGCCATTCGCCTTCCCGTTCTACGGCGGTCAGTGGACGACCGCGTCGGTCGGTGCGGGATACATGTACAACGACTATCCGACGGATGGTTCCGCCGGGGGCGAGGTCGAGTTCTGGCCGGGTGCCAACCCCTCGGAGGACGAACAGTCCGGCACGTGGACCGCTGTGGTAGGGAGCGCCCCGAATCGGCAGTTCATTGTCGAGGCGCGCAACTACGCATTCGATGAGCGACCAGACCTGCGTCTCACCTGGGAAATGATCTTCAGCGAAGACGGATCGGTAAAGATGATTTTCAAAGATCCGCCGGACCCGACGGCTGTTCCCTATGGCGAGGCGGTCTGGGTGAACCCGTACGACCACGACGGGATCGCCTACCACGAGAAGGGCGAGGGCTTCCCGACGGGAAAGGCCGTCGTGATCCACCCGCCGGCCACCGGCTCCTGACATGTTCTCCCTGCCTGCGCACCCTGATCCATGGAGGTCAACGGTGAGGTTCCGCTCGTCCAGCCCTCGGGCGGTACTGGCGATGCTGGTCGCGGCCTGCCTGGTCGTGACCATGTCGGAGCAGCCGGTCTTCGCCGCGAAGCCGGAGCCGTTCACGCCGCCGAAGGCGGCACAGCAGCCGAGCATTCCGGTGCGGAAGGTGGCGGCGCTTCCGTCGCGGGTCAACCATCTGCCGCAGGCGGGGAGTCTCCCGGCGCCGGTGTGGCCGTCCGCCGGCAGCGTCGACATCGCTCTGTCTGCGCCGAGCGGCTCGCCGGTCTCCTTCCGGCAGCCGGCCTCGGCCGCTGCGGCGCGGTCGGTACCACCGCCGTCGCGGCTGCACGTCGACGTGCTCGACCACGCGGCGTCGGCGCGGGCGGGCTTGCCCGGCCTGCTGTTTCAAGTCCGGCGCGCAGACGGGTCGGCGGTCGCGGCCCCGGTCGGCGTCGCGGTCGATTACGGCCGGTTTGCCACCGCTTACGGCGCGGACTGGTCGACCCGGCTTCGACTGGTCCGGCTGCCGGAGTGCGCGCTGACCACCCCGGCGCGGACCGAGTGCCGGGGCACGGCGCTGCCCACCCGCAACGACCCCCTCGCCAAGCGGGCCACGGCCGATGTGGCGGTCGGCGGCGCGCAGTTGATGGCGCTGACCGCGTCGCCCTCCGGGTCGTCCGGCAGCTACGGAGCCACGAAGTTGTCCTCTTCCGGCACCTGGTCGGCCGGTACCTCGTCCGGCAACTTCAACTGGTCCTACCCGATGCGGGTGCCGCCGGCGCTGGGCGGCCCGATCCCGACGGTGGAACTCGGCTACTCGTCGCAGTCGGTCGACGGCCGGATGGTCTCGTCGAACAACCAGCCCACCGAGGTCGGTGAGGGCTTCGAGCTGGCCACCAGCGGCTTCATCGAGCGCCGCTACAAGACCTGCCGAGACGACACCAAGAACGGCAACAACTCCGGGACCGCCGACAAGGACGCCGACGACCAGTGCTGGGCCACCGACAACGCGTCGCTGAGCCTCAACGGCGCCGGTGGTGACCTGATCAAGGACGCCACCGATCCCAACCTGTGGCACCTGCGGCACGACGACGGCTCCCGGATCGAGCGCCGGACCGGCGCCGACAACGGCGCGCGTAACGGCGAGTGGTGGGTCGTCACCACGGTCAACGGCACCCAGTACTGGTTCGGCCGCAACAAGCTTCCAGGCTGGACCTCCGGTGCCACCACCGCCTCCACCTGGACCGTGCCGGTCTTCGGCAACCACACCGGGGAGCCCTGCCACCAGACGGCGTTCAGCGCGTCGTCCTGCATGGAGGCGTGGCGATGGAACCTCGACTACGTGGTGGACCCGCACGGCAACACCATGTCGTACTGGTACACAACCGAGTCGAACAACTACCAGTCGCTCGGCACCGGCAAGGTCGAGTCGTACCTGCGCAGCGGCACCCTCGACCACGTCAGCTACGGCACCCGGGTCGAGCCCGACCTGGCTACCGGCAAGGACACCGTCTTCACCGGGCACGCCGCTGCGCGGGTCGACTTCGCCTACGGCGACCGCTGTCTGAGCGGCTGTGCCACCCACGACGCCAGCCACTGGCCGGACACCCCGTGGGATCTGGCGTGCACGAGCAGCACGTCGTGTGACGTCCGGATGCCGTCGTTCTACACCACCCGCCGCCTCACCACAGTCACCACCAGCACGTACGACGCGCCGAGCGGGAAGTCCCGCAACGTCGAGCAATGGACCCTCACGCACTCGTATCCGGATCCCCAGGACGGCACCCGGGCCGGCCTGTGGCTGGCCCGAATCAGCCACACCGGCCTTGTCGGCACCGCCACGTCGCTGCCGGATGTGACCTTCACCGGCAAGGCGATGCCCAACCGGGTCGACACGGTCGACCACTCGCCCCCGATGAACTGGATGCGCCTGACCGACATCAACAGCGAGACCGGCGCGATCGTGCACGTCGACTACCTGGACACCGACTGCGTCGCTGGGCAGAGCATGCCGGCTTCATCGGAGAGCAACACCAAGCGGTGCTACCCGGTCCGCTGGACGCCGCCGGGCTTCAGTGAGAAGACCGACTACTTCAACCGGTACGTCGTCAACGAGGTGACCGAGACGGATCGCACCGGCGGGTCCACCCGGGTGCTGCACCACTACACCTATCTCGGCAGCCCGGCCTGGCACTACACCGACGACGACGGCCTGATCCCGGACGAGGCCAAGACCTGGTCGCAGTGGCGGGGATACGGCAAGGTCGGCGTCACCACCGGCGACCCGGGTGGGCAGACGTACACCGAGACGACCTTCTTCCGCGGCATGAACGGCGACCACCTGCCCACCGGCAGCCGGTCGGTGTCGATCTCCGACTCCGAGGGCGGCTCGGTGCCCGACGACGACGCGTACGCGGGGATGACCCGTGAGTCGCGCACCTTCCTCGGGCCCGGCGGTGCGGAGGTCTCCGGCGAGATCAACGACCCGTGGCAGTCGGCACCCACCGCGACCCGCACCATCGCCGGAGTCACGGTCAATGCCCGCTTCGTCAACACCGAGGGCACCCACACGCGAGTCGCCCTCGACCACGCCCCCGGGCTGCGCAGGACCTACAGCAAGAGCACCTTCGACCAGTACGGCATGGTGGTCAAGGAGGACGACCGGGGCGACGAGGCGGTCACCGGCGACGAGCAGTGCACCGTCACCACCTTCGAGCCCCGCAACACCCCGGCCTGGCTGATGGCACTGCCCCACCGGGTGCAGACGTACGCGCTGGACTGCGCCAAGGCGGCCGGGACGGTCACCGAGGCGGACGTCATCGGCGATGGGCGCACGCTCTACGACGGGCACGGCTACGGGGCAGCGCCGAGCAAGGGTGACGTGACCCAGACCGAACAGATGACCGCGTACAACAACGGCAGCCCCACGTACGCGCAGGTGAGCCGGACCGGCTACGACGACCTCGGTCGCGCCGTCGACTCGTGGGACGCGCTTGACCGCCACTCGGGGACCAGCTATACGCCGGCCCGCACCGGCCCGGTGACCCAGACGGTGGACACCAACCCGATGGGCTGGACCACGACCACCACGGTCGAGCCGGCCTGGGGCCTGGCCACCACGACCAGCGACGTCAACCAGCTCACCACCACCCTGCGCTACGACGGGCTGGGCCGGCTCACCAAGGGGTGGCAGCCGGGGCGGGACCCCGGCGCTGACACCCCCGACGTCGCGTACGACTACCTCATCCGCACCGACGGCGTGAACGCGGTGACGACCAGCCACCTGAACCCCAAGGGCGGCGTCACCAAGTCGTACAGCCTCTATGACGGCCTACTGCGGCCACGGCAGACCCAGACCGCCTCGCCGTCCGGCGGCCGGATCCTGACCGACAGCTTCTACGACGCAGCCGGCCGCAAGGTGCTGGACTACGGCGCCTACTACGACCGGACCGGCGCGCCCGGCACGGAACTCGTGCAGCCACTGATCCAGCAGGACGTGCCGAACCAGACCGCCACCCGTTACGACGGCGCCGGCCGGCCGCTCACCTCGGTGTTCCAACCGAAGGGCGTGGAACGCTGGCGCACCACCACGATCTACGGCGGCGACCACACGGACGTCGTGCCACCGGACGGCGCGACGGCGTCGTCCACCTGGACCGACGCGCGGGACCGGACGGTCCAGCTGCGTCGGTACCCGACCCGCTCGGCCACCGGCACCGACTACGACCACACCGACTACACGTACAACCGGCGCGGCCTGCTCGACTCGATCACCATTCCCGACGGCAGCACCTGGTCGTACGGCTACGACCTGCGCGGCCGGCAGACCAGCAGCACCGACCCGGACGGCGGCAGATCCACCAGGCGGTTCGACACCGCCGGGCGGCTGATCGGCAGCACCGACGCCAATACGGCGTCGCTCTTCTACACCTACGACGCCCTCGACCGGAAGACTGCCCTCTACAAGGGCACCAGCCCCACCTCCAGCGGCCAGCTGGCGCAGTGGGACTACGACCAGGCGACCTTCGCCGACGGCGTCACTCCGGTGAAGGGCCAGCTCTACCAGTCCAGCCGGATCGACTCCAACCGCCGCTACGTCAAGGCCGTCAAGCAGTACGACAAGCGCTACCAACCCCTGGTCAGCAGCGTGACGATCCCCAGCGCGGAGACCGGGCTCGGCGGCACGTACGTGTACGGCTCCGGCTACAACCCCGATGGCAGCCCGAGCGGGCTCAGCTACCCGGCGACCGGCGACCTGCAGGCCGAGAGCGTGCTCTACCACTACACGGACTTCGACCAGCCGCTCAGCCTGACCGACCTCTACGGTACCCAGGCCGAGTCGAGCATCGTGTCGGACAGCAGGTACGACGCGCTCGCGCACGCCACCCAGTACACGCTCTACACCGGCCTGTTCACCAGCATGGGGTCACGGGCGTACCTGAACTTCGAGACCGACCAGACCACCGGCCGGCTCAACGAGATCAGCGTGCACCGCGACGGCCTGGCACCGAACACCGTCACCGACATGCACTACAGCTACGACGACGCCGGCAATGTCACGAAGATCGCTGACACGCCGACCGGTGGTGGCTACACCGACATCCAGTGCTTCACCTACGACCGCTACCAGCGACTCAAGGACGCCTGGACGCCGGTGGCCGACGACTGCGCCACCGCGCCGTCCACGAGCACGCTCGGCGGCCCCGCACCCTACTGGCAGACCTACTCGTACACCCTCGGCGGTGCCCGCCAGCAACTCGTCGACCATGTCACGCCCGCCGGGCAGGTCACCACCGACTACCAGTTCACCGACAGCACCCCCACAGACCCCAGCGGCGGGCAGCCGCACGCGCTGCGCGGCACCACCACGACCGACAACACCGGTACGCGCACCGCGGCCTACACGTACGACAAGGCCGGCAATACCAAGACCCGGCCCGGCCCGAACGGCACCCAGACCCTGCTCTGGGACGCGGAGGGTCACCTGCAGAGCGTCACCGACACCGCGGGCACCGTCAGCTACCTCTACGACGCCGACGGCAACCGCCTGGTCAGCCGGGACACCACCGGGCGGACGCTCTACCTGCCGAACCAGGAGGTGCGCTACACCAACAGCACCGCGACCGCGACGTGTACGCGCTACTACCCGTTCGGCGGCGGCACGGTCGCGCAGCGCACCGGCACGGGGCTGACCTGGCTGGCCAGTGACCACCAGGGCACCCAGGACGTGAGCCTCAACGAGAAGAGCCAGGTCGCCACCATCCGCCGGCAGACGCCGTTCGGCACTCCACGCGGCTCGACGGGCAACTGGGTGAACACCAAGGGCTTCGTCGGCGGCACAATCGACCCGACCGGGCTGACCCACGTGGGCGCCCGCGAGTACGACCCGGCGTTGGGCCGGTTCATCTCCGTTGACCCGCTGCTGGACAGCAGCGACCCGCAGTCGATGGAGGGCTACGCCTACGCGGACAACAGCCCGGTGGTGCACTCCGACCCGTCCGGTCAAATGATCATCGCGGACGGGTGCGGCTTCTGCAGCAGCACCCCACCGGCAGCTACCAGTCCGACGCAGACGCAGCCGAACAAGCCGCCCGCGCCGGCACCCAAGCCGAAGAAGTGCAACTGGCGCTGCAAGCTGCACAAGGGCTTCACCGCAACCACCAACTGGGTGGACGACCACAAGGCGGCGATCGCCGGGGCGGCCGTCGGCGTGGTTGTCGGTGTCGGCTGCGGTGCGGCGATCGGCTGGACCGGCGTCGGCGCGGTCGCCTGCGGCGCGCTCGCCGGAGCCGCCGGCAACATGGTCACCTACGCCATCGAGACGAAAGTCGAGCACAAGGGCAATTTCAGCCTCGGCGGGATGCTGGTACAGGGGGCGGTGGGCGCGGTCGTCGGCGGCGTCATGGGCGGTCTGGGCTCGGTCGCCGGCCAAGCCATCAAGGCCGGCGTGACATCGATGCTGTCCGGAGCGGGCGCACGGGCTGCGGCGGCGGCCGGCGGTGCGGCGGCCAAGAAGGAAGCCGGCGCCATCGTCAGCGGCCTCACCCGCAATGCCTTCCGCAGCTCCGCCAGCAACGCATCTGCAGGTGCCGCCGAGAGGGCGGCCTCGGGATGCCACAGCTTTAGTCCGAAGACGCGGGTCCTGATGGCCGACGGCAGCACCAAGGCGATCAAGGACGTGCGCGTCGGCGACAGAGTGCTAGCGACCGATCCGCACACCGGTAGGCGGGTCGCCAAGGTGGTCACCGTCCTGCACCGCAACGCCGACCGCGACTTGGCCGACGTCACCATCAAGAACGCGAAGACGGGCGCCACCACCGTCCTGCACACCACCTGGCACCACCCATTCTGGGCCGCAGACCGGCAGCAGTGGGTCGAGGCCGCAGACCTCATGCCGGGCGATCACCTCCGGGACGACAGCGGGCGTGCCAACCAGATCGTCACCAGCATCAGGACCTGGACCGGCCTGCAATGGATGCGTGATCTCACGGTCGCCGACATCCACACGTACTATGTGCTGGCAGGGGCCAGCCCTGTCCTAGTTCACAACTGTCCCAACGCAACGTTCCACTGGGACCCGGACAAGGGGCACGCGTACCTTGAGGTTAGGTCGGGCGACGAATCCGTGATGACGCACGCTGTACCGATGGATATGCCTGACCCATTCGGTGGATCCTCCAACCTCAACGTTCCGAGAATAGGTGGCAGCCCCGGTCCGAACTCTTTCACGCATGATTTCGAACTGCCGAATCCACAGGGTGCCCTGGGCTTCATCGATAGGCAGGTGAACGCGGCGGGAACGATGCATCTACGCGACTACTCGCCGATTTCAAACAGTTGCATCACGTACTGTGCGGACGTTCTACGAGCTGGCGGACTGACTGAATTCGGGCCTGGGAAAGCTGGGACCGATCTCTTGAAAAGCGTTATTCCGCCAGAGCTATACCGTCCTTGAGAGGGTGTCATGAAGAAATCACCACGCCCTTACGCACTTTCGGCCGAGATGCTCTTGCAGGGCCGCACGCGCGGTTCGCTTGCCGCGATGGTCGGTGAGATGGTCGCGGTGCAGGCCGAGTTGGACCACCTGTTGGGGCGAACAAAAGCGCGGATTGACCGGGCTTCCTGGGTTCGGTACGCCGACTCCTACCGGGAATACATCGAGCTGTACGAGTCGGCCTGCAGGCGATACCTGCGGGTCGTGGACGGCGATCACGGGATCGATGCCCAGGTGGGTAGTGCCATTGGCTCCGCAATCCGCGATGCGCTGGAGGGAACTCGGGCCGTGTTGGAGGTTGTCCGAGAGGCGGCGGCGCGGGTGGGAGTGCACAGTTGGCCGGATTGAGGTGACCGGCCAGGCCGGCGCGTGCCTGCCTGTGCCGCGATCCCGAACCGTCTTTCCCCGCACCCGCTCGGCTGCGTGGCCAGTCGGGTGTGGACAGCGCCAGGAATTGACGTGGAGGAAGGGCCGGTGGTTGCTGAAGTGCGCTACTTCGCGTTCTACGACGAACTCGGATTCCGCGTTGGGCAGGCGACGAGGTTCCGCGACCTCGAATGCCGCCGTTCGCCGGACAAGGAGTCCGTCGTGGCGTACCTGCGTGCGGGCGCGCCGCTGGTCGTGGTGCCCGGCGATCTTCGCGATCCGGCGCAGGGCTGCGCGTCCGGCGTCTGGGGTGGCGGCAGCATCCTGACGGATGGCGGGTGGGCCTGGCCGCGGATCGCCGCCGAGTTGGTGGACCGGCATGATCTCGCGGTCCCCGCGGCGTTTCTGGCGCGCATGCGCGGCTCGTTTCACGCCTCCCCAGCTCTCCCACGATGAGGTACTACGGGTCTTCGGCGAGGCGGAACCGGCTCTTCACGTGGTCGAGATCGCGGACGCCCGGCGGGAACTGAGCATTCTCGAGGTCCGGCACGCGACCGGCGACTCCGCTGTCTGCACCGCGCGAGCGGTGCACGGGCCGGTACGTGCGGGGCAGCAGCTGCGCGGTGGCCGCGGTGTCGGGGAGTTGGACGTCGTGCAGATCGTCAGGCGGGATGTACAACTCCGTGCCCTGGCTGACGGGGAGACGGCCCGGGTGACACTGGCCGGTCCCGGCGCCGGCTCCCTCCGGGCGCCGTGCTCCGGGTCTCCGGCACTGAGTTCGGGAATGCGTAGGAAGCGCCCGGAACAGGACGGTCAGCCCCCACCGGACGGCCGGGGACGCCTAGGCTCGTCCGATGTCCACCCCAACCCTCGACCGCGGCGTGCTCCTGCTGGCGCAGGACGACGAACTCGTGATCGACCGGGTCGTCGGCGCCGCCGACGAGACCGCCGGTACGCCCTGCACGCGGGCCACCCGGTTCCAGATCGCCTCGATCAGCAAGCAGATGACCGCGGCCGCGGTGCTGCTCCTCGCCGAACGGGGCGCGCTGGGCCTGGACGATCCGATCAGTCGCTGGCTGACGCGCCCGCCGTCGGCCTGGTCCGGGATCACCCTGCATCACCTGCTCTCCCACACCTCCGGCCTGGGCCACTGGGAGGACTACCCGATGATCGACCTGGCCGGGCCGGCCGACCCGGACGAACTGCTGGCCGTCTTCGCCGGACTGCCGCCGCTCTTCCCGGTCGGCCAGCGGTGGCGTTACAGCAGCCCCGGCTACGTGCTGCTGGCCCGCGCGGTCGAGCGGGCCGCTGAACGGCCGTACGCGACCTTCCTCACCGAGGAGGTCTTCGCACCGCTGGGCATGACGGGCAGCTTCGCCGGTGCCGCGGCGGGCCGTGACGACGTGGCGGTGGGTCACGAGGGCGGGCGTCCCGTGCCGACCTGGGACCTGGACACGGTCAGCATGGGCACGGGCGACGTCTGGTGCACCGGTGCGGACCTGCTGACCTGGTTGGACGTGCCGCGCCGGGGACGCCTCCTCGCGCCGGCCTCGGTCACGCTGATGACCACCCCGCACACGCCGACCATCCGCGACGGCGAGTCATACGGCTACGGCTGGTTCCTCGGGCCGCTGGCGGGGCGGGCCGCGGTGCACCACTCCGGGGACAACGGCGGCTACAAGGCGTTCGCGGCCTGGCTGCCCGCGCAGGACCGGCGCCTGGTGGTGCTCAGCAACCAGGCCGAGGTCGACGCCCGGCTGGTCGACACGACGCTCGCCGCCGGCTGAGCCGGCCGTGGACGCGCCGAGGGCGCGCCGACCTGGTGGTCGACGCGCCCTCGGGGCGATCCGGAGTAGATCAGGCGGTGAAGCGGACCCGACGACGGCGGGCGATCACGAAGAGCACCGCACCGGCGGCGAGCAGCACGGCCGCACTACCGGCGATCGCACCGGCGGCCGGACCGGTGACCGGCAGGCCGCCACCCTGGCCCGAGCAGTCCTTCGGCTGGGTGTACGGGATGGTCTCGGACTCCTCGGCCACGTCGTACTTGACGGTGACCTTCAGGCCCTTGTACGCGTCGAAGCTCACCGAGGTGGTCTTGCCCGGCTGGGAGACGAGCTTCTTGGTGACGCCCTTCTCGGTGGTCATCGTCGCGGTGAAGGGGATGCCCTTTGCCGGGTTCTCCACGATGAAGGTCATCTTGTCGCAGGTCTGCTCGAGCTGGAAGACGGGCTCCTCCGGCTCGGCCGGGGTCGACGGGGGCCCGGACGGGCCGGGCATGGACGGCGACGGGGTGACCTCGGGCGACTTGGTCGGCTCCGGAGTGGCGCTCGGCGACGGCACAGTGGGCGTCGGCGACGGCGGATTGGCCGGGCCGCACTCCCGGCTGGGCGTGGCGACGACCGTGCGCTCCCCGTCGTAGGTCTTGTCACCGCGCTCCCAGTGCGCCGCGACCGTGAGCTTCAGCTCGGGGACGGGACCGTCGAAGGTGTAGGTCTGGGTGCCGGTCAGGGGGCCCTCGCTCGCCTTCTTCAACTCCGCGCCGACGGCCAGGTCGCCGGTGATGGCACCGGGCACCGTGGACTCGAGCTTGGTGATGTGGCCGGAGATGTCGGTCTCGCTGCTGATCACCGACCAGTTGACGGTGACCTTGCCGTCCGCGGCAGCGCAGTAGCTGCCGGAGGGCTCGGGATGGTGGGCCATGGCCGGGCTGGCGATGGTGGCTACGCCGGCGAGGCCGATCAGCGCGCCGGCGGCGAGGGCCGCGGCGCGCCGGAGGTTCAGACGGTTCACGTCTACTCCTGATGAGGGGGATCGGAGGGTGCGGCAGGCGGATCGGAGACTCGCGCCCCGGCCGACACCGGGCAGACCCTAGCGAGGTTTGTACGTAATGCGTTACGTCGATGGGCGGTCCGGCGAGGGTCTGTTATGAATCTGAGATCATTGATGCACCGTCGGTCACCGATCGATGCGTCCCGCGGTACCTACCGTGTCGCGTTCGCCGGTCTTGTCGTGGGTTAGCGTCTGGGCATGCGCAGGAGCACCCGGTGACCCGGATCGTGGCCGGCACGTACGGCGGGCGGCGGATCGCCGCGCCCCCCGGCGCCGGCACCCGACCCACCTCGGACCGGGTGCGCGAGGCGCTGTTCAGCGCCGTGCAGGCCGAGCTGGACCTCGACGGGGCCCGCTTCGCCGATCTCTACGCCGGCTCCGGGGCGGTCGGGCTGGAGGCGCTGTCCCGGGGCGCCGTGCACGTGCTGCTGGTCGAGTCCGACGCCCGGGCGGCCCGGGTGATCCGGGAGAACATCGCCGTGCTGCGGGCCGCGCCGGCCGCCCGCCTGGTCACCGGCAAGGTGGCCACGGTGCTCGCCGCCGGCCCGGACGGCGACCCGTACGACGTGGTCTTCGCCGACCCGCCCTACGCCGTACCCGACGAGGAGATCAGCGGGCTGCTGGCCGCGCTGGTCGGCGAGGGCTGGCTGGCGGCCGACGCGCTGGTGGTGGTGGAGCGGTCCAGCCGGACCGGGCCGGTCGAGTGGGTGCAGGGCGTCACGCCGGAGCGCAGTCGCCGTTACGGCGAGACCACCCTTTGGTACGGTCGCCGATCATGAGACGTGCGGTCTGCCCGGGCTCCTTCGACCCGGTCACCAACGGACACCTCGACATCATCGGTCGGGCCAGCCGGCTGTTCGACGAGGTGATCGTCGGCGTGCTGGTCAACCAGTCCAAGCAGGGGCTGTTCACCGTCGAGGAGCGGATCGACATGCTCCGCGAGGTGACCGGCTCGTACGACAACGTCCGGGTCGAGTCGTTCCGCGGCCTGCTGGTGGACTTCTGCCGGGCCCAGCAGGCGAGCGTCCTGATCAAGGGCCTGCGGGCGGTCAGCGACTTCGACTACGAGCTGCAGATGGCCCAGATGAACATCGGCCTGGCCGGCGTGGAGACGCTCTTCATGCCCACCAACCCGCTCTACTCCTTCCTCTCCTCCAGCCTGGTCAAGGACGTGGCCAAGTGGGGCGGCGACATCTCCGCGCACGTCCCCGACGTGGTCCGCGAGGAACTGGTCGCCCGCCTGCGCCGCTGACCCGTCCCGGGCCGGAGGGCCGGGTGTGGGGGCGACGCGCCGGTCGGGGGTGCAGCCGGGCGCGGTGGAGCGGGCGCGACATGATGTGTGCAGCGCCGAAACCGGGCGCAGGCCGCATGATGTAGGTCGGCCGACGAATGACAGGAGTGAGGTACCGGTGGACCCGCTCGATCGCATCGACGAACTCATCGCCATGGTGGAACAGGCCCGCTCCGTGCCGATGTCGCGCAACAACTGCATGGTCGACCGCGGCGAGATGATCGCCGCCCTCGACGAGCTGCGCGTGGAGCTTCCCGCCGACCTGCGTCGGGCCGCCGCGCTGCTCGAGGAGCGCGACAAGATCATGGAGGCCGGCAAGCGTGAGGCCGACCGGATCATCAGCGAGGGCGAGGCGGAACACGCCCGGCTGGTCTCGGTGAACGAGATCACGGTCTCCGCCGAGCACGAGGGCGCCCGGATCATCGCCGAGGCCCGCGCCGAGGCGCAGCGCCTCCGCGAGGAGGTGGACGACTACGTCGACACCGCGCTGGCCAACTTCGAGCAGTTCCTCACCCGGGCGCTCGCCTCGATAGAGCGGGGCCGGGACAAGATGCACGCGCTGCGCGAGATCGGCACCTTCGCCGGCGACGAGGCGGACCGCCCGCTGCCCTTCTGAGCCCCGCCCGGGCCGCCGGCGGGCCGCGCTAACCTTGCCAACGGCACGCGGGCCGGTGGCCGACAGCCGGCAGCCGCGAGCCAGGGACGACGCCCCGGTTCGACGGTCCGCCGGTCGTCCAGGTAACCTTCTTTGTCGGCCTCTCACCGGCCGGAGTCTGACTATGCCCAAACACTCGCCAAGCTCACTCGACCCCAGGTCGCCGCTGGTCCTCGACACGAGGGACCTGCCGCGTCGGCCTGGCGCGTTGCGTACGGTCAAGCGGGTCGTGCCGGCACCGGCGGACCTCGGCGTGGAGTTGATCACCGTGCCGGAGGGTGCGGACCTCGACCTCGACCTGAGGTTGGAGTCGGTGTCCGAGGGCGTGCTCGTCTCCGGGACCGTGACCGGTCCCGTCAAGGGCGAGTGCGGTCGCTGTCTGCGCGAGATCGACGACTCGGTGGCCGTGACGATTCAGGAGCTGTACGCGTACGAGAACAGCACCACGGACGACACGACCGACGAGGACGAGGTGGGCCGGATGCAGGGCGATCTGATCGACCTGGAGCCGGCGCTGCGGGACGCGGTGGTGCTCGCACTGCCGACCAACCCGCTCTGCCGGGAGGACTGCCCAGGCTTGTGCCCCGAGTGCGGGGTGCACTGGGACGATCTGCCGGCCGACCACAGTCACCAGCAGATCGACCCGCGTTGGGCGGGCCTGTCGCAACTGACCCGTACAGAGGAGTAAGAACCGTGGCCGTCCCCAAGCGCAAGATGTCGCGCAGCAACACCCGCGCCCGCCGGGCGAACTGGAAGGCCACGGCGGTCGCGACCGTGGCCTGCCCGCAGTGCAAGTCGGCGAAGCTCCCGCACGCCGCCTGCTCGGTCTGCGGCACCTACAACGGCCGTCAGGTCCTCGAGGTCTGACGAGGAGTGACGTCCCCGACCACTGGTCGGGTGGCGCGCGCACCATGGCTCTCGCCCGGTGTCCCGGCTCCCTCCACCGCCGGTCGGCCCTCGGCCGGCGTACCGGTGGAGCCGGGCACCGCGCGGATCGCCGTTGACCTCCTCGGCGGGGACGAGGCTCCCGCCGTCGTGGTTGACGGCGCTCTGCGAGCAGTGCGCACCGACCCTGACCTGCATCTGCTGCTCGTCGGACCGACCGAGGTCGCCGACGGGCTGATCGGTGCGCTCGACCCGGAGCAGCGTGCCCGGGTCACCGTCCGCCCGGTGCGGACCGTGGTCGGCATGGCCGACCATCCCACCGCCGCGCGCGCGGAGAGTACCGTCCGCGCGGCGGTCACCGCCGTCCGCGACGGCGTCGCCGACGCGCTCGTCTCCGCCGGCTCGACCGGCGCCACCGTCACCGCCGCCGCGCTCGGCCTCGGCCGCTGGAGCGGGGTACGCCGGCCGGCCCTGGTCGCCACCCTGCCCGCCGTCGCCGGCCCGGTGGTGCTGCTGGACGTGGGCGGCACCCTGGAACCCGGCCCCGCCACCCTCGCCCGGCACGCCGTGCTCGGCGCCGCGTACGCCGCCGTGGCGCACGCCGTGGCCGCCCCCCGGATCGGGCTGCTCTCCGTGGGCACCGAGGCGGGCAAGGGGGACCGGCTGCGCCGCTCCGCCGATCACGCGCTCGCCGCCGTCGCGCTGCCCTGCGGCGCCCGCTACGTCGGCCTGGTCGAGGGCTACGACATCTCCGTCGGCACCCGCGCCGACGTCGTGGTCACCGACGGCTTCACCGGCAACGTGCTGCTCAAGGCCATCGAGGGCGCGTACGCGATGGCCGGCGGGCCCCCGGCGAGCGGTGGCGCCCCGCGCGCGGCCGCCCTGCTCGGGGTCGCCGGCACCGTGGTCGTCTGCCACGGGGCGGCCCGGCCCGACGACGTCGCCTCCGGCATCGCCCTCGCCGCCCACCTGTGGCGGCGCGGCGCCGCCGGCACGGTCGCCGGCCTGCTCGACGCGATTCCGCACGATCCCGCACCTGACCGCAACGACACCGAGGTAGCACCATGACCAACGACAAGCGGCGACGCGCACCCGTCGGCCACCTGGAGGCGGCCTTCGGCGTGTCGCTCGACCCGGAGCTGCTGGAGCGGGCGCTGACCCACCGCTCCTACGCGTACGAGAACGGCGGCCTGCCCACCAACGAGCGGTTGGAGTTCCTGGGCGACTCGGTCCTCGGCGTGGTGATCACCACGGCGCTCTTCCACAACCACCCGGACCTGCCCGAGGGGCAGCTCGCCAAGCTGCGCGCCAGCGTGGTCAACATGCGGGCGCTCGCCGACGTGGCCCGCGGCCTCGGCCCGGACGGGCTGGGCGCGTACCTGTTGCTGGGCAAGGGCGAGGAGGCCACCGGCGGCCGGGACAAGGCCAGCATCCTGGCGGACACCCTGGAGGCGCTGCTGGGCGCGATCTACCTCCAGTACGGGCTGGACACCGCGGCGCTGGTGATCCACCGGCTCTTCGACCCGTTGATGGCCGAGTCCGCCGGGCGGGGCGCCGCGCTGGACTGGAAGACCAGCCTCCAGGAGCTGACCGCGGCGCTCGGGCTGGGCGTGCCGGAGTACCGGATCGAGGGCACCGGCCCGGATCACCTGAAGACCTTCACGGCCTGGGTGGTGGTGGCCGGCAACCGGTACGGCGGCGCCGACGGGCGCAGCAAGAAGGAGGCCGAGCAGCGGGCCGCCGAGTCGGCCTGGCGGACGCTGACCGAGCAGGCCGAGGCGGCGGCCGCCGCCGACCCGGTCGCGGCGGCGGGCGACCCCGCCGAGACGGGCGCCGGCCGTGCCTGAGCTGCCCGAGGTCGAGACCATCCGGCAGGGGCTGGTCCAGTGGGTCGTCGGCCGGCGGATCACCGCCGTCGAGGTGCGCCACCCCCGGGCGGTCCGCCGGCACGAGCCGGGCGGTCAGCACTTCGCCGACGTGCTGACCGGCCGGACGGTCACCGACGTCCGGCGCCGGGGCAAGTACCTGTGGCTGCCGCTGGACAGCGGTGACGCCATCATCGGGCACCTGGGCATGTCCGGCCAGCTGCTGCTCCGGCCGGTCGGCGCGGCCGACGAGCTGCACCTGCGGGTCCGGTTCCGGTTCGCCGACGACGGCCCGGAGCTCCGCTTCGTCGACCAGCGCACGTTCGGTGGGCTGTCCGTCTCCGAGGGCGGGGCGGAACTGCCGGCCGAGATCGCGCACATCGCCCGCGACCCCAGGGACCCGGAGTTCTCCGACGCCGGTTTCGTGGCGGCGCTGCGCAAGCGGCGGACCGAGGTGAAGCGGGCGCTGCTCGACCAGACGTTGATCTCCGGCGTCGGCAACATCTACGCCGACGAGGCGCTCTGGCGGGCCCGGCTGCACGGCGCCCGGCCGACCGACGCGCTCACCGGCCCGGCGGCCGTCCGGCTGCTCGGGCACATCCGGGACGTGCTCGACGAGGCGGTCAAGCAGGGCGGCACCAGCTTCGACGAGCTGTACGTCAACGTCAACGGCGAGAGCGGCTACTTCGACCGGTCGCTCAACGCGTACGGCCGGGAGGGGGAGCCGTGCCCCCGGTGCGGGACGCCGATCCGCCGCGAGGCGTTCATGAACCGGTCGTCCTACAGTTGCCCGCGCTGCCAGCCCCGACCCCGGGGTGCCCTCCGGGGATGACCCCGAGCCGGCTCGGGGTTGCGCCGGTGTGCCGCGCCCGGCGCCGCCCGGCGGGTTCCCCGGTCGTACCCTGAAAGTCCTGTTCTGTCCGGGTGGCCGGGTCGGTTCCGGCCGACCGGGCGGGGTTGCGCCGGATGGGGGACGAGCCGGGGCCGTTCCCCGATGTCCGGGCGCCGCCCGCTGCCTAGCGTCAGCAGACGTCGGCACTGGGCCGACGTCTGGAGGGGGAACCCGGATATGGGCAGGCGACCGATGACCGTGCGGTTGGCACGGTGGAGCGCGGAGCACCCGTGGCGGGCCATCGCACTGTGGGTGGTCTTCGTGGCGGTGTGCTTCGTCGGCGGCAACGCCGCGGGGCTGAGCGAGGCGACCGACTCTGACCAGGCCATCGGCGAGTTCGGCCGGGCCGAGCTGATCGTGGACAGCGGGGGCTTCCACGAGCCGGCCGTGGAGAACGTCCTCATCACGCCCCGCTCGGGGGCGCTCGACCCGGCCGCGGCGAAGGCGGCCGCCGACGACGCGACCGCGCGGCTGCGGCAGGTCGCGGGGGTCGCCTCGGTCGGCGCGCCGCTGCCGTCCCACGACGGCAGCGCGCTGCTGGTGCCGATCACCATGGCCGGCGACCCGGAGACCGCGTCCGACCGGGTGCAGCCGCTGCGCGACGCCACCGCCGAGGTGCAGGAGGCGCACCCGGCGCTGCGCGTCGAGGAGGTCGGCGGCCCGTCGATCGACAAGGCGCTCGACGACACCCTCGGCAAGGACTTCAAGCGGGCCGAGCTGCTCAGCCTGCCGGTCACCCTGGCCATCCTGATCATCGCGTTCGGCGCGCTGATCGCGGCCGGTGTGCCGGTCCTGCTGGCGCTCTCCTCGGTGGCCGCGGCGATGGGGCTCTCCACGCTCGCCTCGCACCTGGTGCCCGCCACCGACACCACGGCCAGCGTGATCCTGCTGATCGGCATGGCGGTCGGGGTGGACTACTCGCTGTTCTACGTCCGCCGGGAGCGGGAGGAACGGGCCAAGGGCCGGTCCGGCCTGGACGCGGTGGAGATCGCCGCGGAGACCTCCGGGCACGCGGTGGTGGTCTCCGGCACCGCCGTGATCATCTCGATGGGCGGCCTGCTGCTCGCCCAGGACGCCATCTTCTCGTCGCTGGCGGTCGGGTCGATTCTGGTGGTGGCGGTCGCGGTGATCGGTTCGCTGACCGTGCTGCCGGCGCTGCTGGCCAAGCTGGGCCGCTGGGTGGACCGGCCCCGGGTGCCGCTGCTGTGGCGGCTCACCGCCCCGCGTACCGGGCGGCACGGCCAGCCGGCCGGGCCCCGCTTCTGGCCGGCCGTGCTCCGGCCCGCGCTGCGCGCGCCGGTGGCCACCCTGCTGGTCTCGGTCGCCCTGCTGCTCGCGCTGGCCGCGCCGGCGCTCGGCATGAAGCTCAAGTTCCCCGGCGCGGAGGACGTGCCGCGCACCACCGCCGCCATGCAGGCGTACGACCGGCTCACCGCCGCGTACCCGAGCAACGGCACCAGCCACACGGTGGCCGTGCGGGCGCCCGCCGACCAGGCCGACCGGGTGCACGCCGCGCTGACCGGCCTGGCCGGCCGGACCGCCACCGACCCGCTCTTCGCGCCGGCCGAGGGGGACGGCCCGAAGATCAAGGTGTCGGCCGACCGCCGGGTGTCGGTGCTGGACGTGGCCACCCCGTACGGCAGCCGCAGCGAGCAGGCGTCCCGGTCGTTGCACGAACTGCGCCAGGACCTGGTGCCGGCCGCGCTGCGCGGCATCCCGGGCGTCGAGTACGCGGTCGGCGGCGGCGTCGCGGCCAGCGAGGACTACGCGGACCACATCTGGGCGAAGCTGCCCATCGTGGCGGCGTTCGTGCTGGCGCTGACGTTCCTCGTGATGGCCTGGACGTTCCGGTCGGTGGTGGTCGCGGTCACCTCGATCCTGCTGAACCTGCTCTCCGCCGGCGCCGCGTACGGGCTGCTGGTGCTGGTCTTCCAGGGCGACTGGGCGGAGGGCCTGCTCGGGTTCACCTCGATGGACGCGATCGTCACCTGGCTGCCGCTGTTCCTGTTCGTGGTGCTGTTCGGGTTGTCGATGGACTACCACGTCTTCGTGGTCAGCCGGATCCGTGAGGCGGTCGACCGGGGCATGCCCACCCGGGAGGCGGTCGCGTACGGGATCACCTCCTCGGCCGGGGTGGTGACCAGCGCGGCGGTCGTGATGGTCGGGGTCTTCTCGATCTTCGCGACGCTCAGCATGATCGACTTCAAGCAGCTCGGCATCGGCCTGGCGGCGGCGATCCTGCTGGACGCCACGATCATCCGGGCCGTGGTGCTGCCCTCGCTGATGACCCTGCTGGGCGACGCCAACTGGTGGGCACCGCGCTTCCTGCGCCGGCGGGCTGCGGTCACCCCGCCGGCCGACCCGCCGACTCCGGCGCCGGAACTGGTCGGCGCGCACTGAGCCGCCGGTGGGCCGGGCCGCGAACGCGGCCCGGCCCACCGGGCGTTGGCCCGGTCTGCGGCAGGTCGTGGTGTCCGCAGAACCGGAGGCCACGGTTTTCCGCAACCGGTGTCGATCAAGCCGCCCCGCCGGCCCGGTGACCGGGGCGTCACGGGCAGGATTAACCGGCGCGGCAGCGGGGCATCTGGGCCGCCATGGACGAACAGCTCACGCCGGCGGCCACTCGTCGCGCCCCGGCCTTCGCAGCTCCCGGGAGCGCGTCATGAGCACCGACGTGCGCACCGGCACCGTACGGACCAACGTCCCGGCCCGCCTGGACCGGCTGCCGTGGTCCCGTTGGCACTGGATGATCGTGATCGGCCTCGGCACGGTGTGGATCCTCGACGGCCTCGAGGTGACCATCGTCGGCAACCTCTCCGGCAAGCTGGCCGAGCCGGGCAGCGGCCTGGACATCACCCAGAGCCAGGTCACCGGCCTGGCCGCCGCGCTCTACGTGGCCGGCGCCTGCACCGGTGCGCTCTTCTTCGGCTGGCTGACCGACCGGTTCGGGCGCAAGAAGCTGTTCCTGCTGACCCTCGGGCTCTACCTGGTCGCCACCGCGCTCACCGCGCTCTCCTTCGACACCTGGTGGTTCTTCCTGTTCCGGTTCCTGACCGGCATGGGCATCGGCGGCGAGTACGCGGCGATCAACTCGGCCATCGACGAGCTGATCCCGGCGCGGCACCGCGGCCGGATCGACATCATCATCAACGGCACCTTCTGGCTCGGCGCGGCGCTCGGCGCGCTGCTGACCGTACCGCTGCTCAACGGCCTGCCGACCAACCTGGGCTGGCGGGTGGCCTTCGGGCTGGGCGCGGTGCTGGGCGTGGTGATCCTGCTGGTCCGGCGGCACGTGCCGGAGAGTCCCCGGTGGTTGTTCATCCACGGGCGCGCCGACGAGGCGAACCATCTCGTCGACTCGGTGGAGGCCGAGGTGAAGCGGGAGACCGGCGCGGAGCTCACCGAGGCGGACACCTGGATCGAGGTCCGCCAGCGCCGGAGCACCAACTTCGTGGAGATCGCCCGAACCCTCTTCGCCCGCTACCCCAAGCGTGCCGCGCTCGGCTTCTCGCTCTTCATCGGACAGGCGTTCCTCTACAACGCGATCACCTTCGGCTTCGCCCAGATCCTGCAGACCTACTTCGACGTGCCGACCGGCAACACCGGCTACTACTTCGCGGTGATCGCGGTCGGTAACCTGCTCGGCCCGCTGCTGCTGGGCCGGCTCTTCGACTCGGTCGGCCGGGTGCCGATGATCGCCGGCTCGTACCTCGGCTCGGGCGTGCTGCTGCTCGGCACCGCCTGGCTGTTCCACGCCGGCGTGCTCAACGCGGTGACCATGACCGCCTGCTGGTGCGCGGTGCTCTTCTTCGCCTCGGCCGGCGCGAGCGCCGCGTACCTGACGGTGAGCGAGATCTTCCCGATGGAGACCCGGGCCATGGCCATCGCGTTCTTCTACGCGATCGGCACCGCCGCCGGTGGCATCACCGGCCCGCTGCTCTTCGCCAAGCTGGTCGGCAGCGGCCAGGTCGGCGACACGGTGCTCGCGTTCGCCATCGGCGCCTCGGTGATGATCATCGGCGGTCTGGTCGAGCTGGTGCTCGGCGTCCGGGCCGAGGGGAAGTCGCTGGAGGACCTGGCCACCCCGCTCAGCGCCGAACACGCCGGCGTCCCGGCGCAGCGCGGCGGCGGGGCCGGCACCCCGGCCCCGACCACCGGCGCCGCCGGCTGACCGCACCACCCCGACGCCGCCCCCACCCGCCCGGGCCGGGGCGGCGTCACCCTTTCCCGGGGTACGCGACCCGAGCCGGCTCAGGGGAGCGGGCAGGGGTCCCGCCAGGCGTCGAGGGTGCGGTCCTTGCGGATGGAGGCGAAGCCGTAGCCGACCGTGGTGACGCAGAACGTCGCCGGGTCGCCGGTGTACTCGACGTGGAAGACCGGTTTCCGGGTGTCGGCGAAGGGCAGCAACTTCGCGCACTCCCGCCGCCGTACGCACTCCTGGTTGACGGCGAAGTCGAAGTCGGGGGCGAGCGCGGCGACCTGCGGCACGTCGTCGACCAGCCCGGGGGAGAGGTCGAGCGAGCGGGCCAGCCGGGCCAGCCGCCGGTTGAACAGCAACTGGTCGTCGAAGGCGAGCGGAAAGCCGCTCCGGTGCAGGTACCCGTCGGCGTCGTCGAAGGCGACCGCGCCGAAGCCCTTGCCCCGGCACAGCCGGAACCGGTCGGCCAGCACCGGGCTCACCGTGTCCCAGCGGCGTACGTCCAGCCAGCGGCTGCCCGGCCGGCCCGGCACCGGGGCGCCGCGCACCTCGGCCGGGAGGCGGCTGGCGTCCGGGTCGGTGGCCGCGGCCGAGCCGACCCGTACCTGGCAGACCAACCGGCGGTCCCGGGCGCGCAGCGCGGCCGTCTCGGTGGAGGTGGTACGGACCGGGTCGAGCAGGAAGACGTCCGCCTCGACGGTGACGTCCAGCGGGCCGCTGAGCTGCCACTGCCACTGCCAGGTCCGGGCCAGCGCGGCCGGCCACGGGGTGGGCGCGCCGGGCGGCACCACCGGCTGGCGGCAGGCGGGCAGCGGGCCGAGCAGCAGCAGGGTGAGCGCCACCGTCAGCCCACGGCGCAGCCCGCGGGGGAGGGCGTGGGCGTGCGCCGTGGGCCAGGCCGGCCGGATCCGCATCGACAGCTCCCGGGTCGCGGGCGGCACCCCGCCGCCCCTGCCGGTACGCCGGCCGACCCGGTGGTGCCGGGCCCGGCGGAACGGTCAGCCGACCCTGGCGTACCTCACCCGGTCAACGAGCGCGGACCCGGTCACGACGCGCGGCTCAGCGCGGGGTGCCGAAGTCCTGCGTCCAGTACGGCCCGTTGCTCCGCGCCACGCCCACGCCGATCTCGGTGTACGCGCAGTTCAGGATGTTCTTCCGGTGGCCGGAGCTGTTCATCCAGGCGGTCATCACCTCGGCGGGACTCTGCTGGTTCCACGCCACGTTCTCGGCCGCCTGGCTGAAGGCGTAGCCGACCCGGTTGAGCCGGACGCCCAGCGTGCTGCCGTCGCTGCCGTCGTGCGTCATCGTCTGGTGGTCGGCCTGGTCCTGGCTGTGCCGCTGGGCGGCCAGCATCAGCTTGTCGTCGATGCTCAGCGCCTTGCAGCCGGCCTTGGCCCGCTCCTGGTTGACCAGGTCGACGACCTCCCGCAGTTCGGCGCTGATCCCGGGCGCCACCGCGGCCCGCGGGGCGGTGGTGCGCGGCGCGGGCGTACGCGCCAGCTGCCGGGACGCGGCCGTGGTCCGGCTGGCCTTCGGGGTGGCGGCCCGGGTCGGACTCGGCTGCGCGCTGGTCGGCGCGGCGGTGGGGGAGGCCGCGTCGGTGGGCGCGGCGTCGGTGGCCTCCGGCTCGGCCGGCGCGGTGGCCGGCACGTCCTGGGCGGTCGGGGCGGTCCGGTCGCCGCCGCCGGGCAGCAGCAGGGCGCTCACGCCGAGGCTCACCACGAGGGTGGCCGCGGCGGCGGCCCCACCGATCAGCAGGGGGCGGGGCAGGCCGCGGCGCTGCCGGTGCCGGCCGCTCTCCTCCGGCGGCGCGTCCGTCACCGGACGCCAGCCGGCGGCCGGCTCCTGGTCGGCGCGCCAGGCCGGCTCGAACGGCGCCGCGAGGTGGTCGCCCGTCCGCGAACCGTCCGGGCGGTAGCCGGCGGGCTCGACGGTCGGGTGGTAGCCGGCGGGCTCTGCGGTGCGGTGGTAGCCGGCGGGCTCGGCGGTGCGGTGGTGGCCGGGCTCGGCGGTCGGGTGGTGGGCGGTGGGCTCGGTGGCCGGGTCGAAGCCGCCGCGGGTGACCGGGGAGGTGTAGCCGGTCCGGTCGGGGGTCGGGGCGTACCCGGTCCACTCCGGCTCGGCGGGCGGTTCGGCCGGATGCCGGTCGGCCCGCGCGTGCCACCCGCCGGCGGCCCAGCCGCCGGTCGGCGCGTCGGACGGGTACGGGCCGGGCTGCTCCGGCTCGTCGCCGAAGAGGTAGGACGACCGCGGCTCGGGCCGGTCCGTGAGCCACGCCGGCCCGTCCTGGGTCGGCGGCTCGGGGCGTCGGGCGACGCCATCCGGTTCGGTCGGGTCGGTCCTGCGGTACACGCCGGTCCCCTCCACGGGTCGGTTGCGGGCCCGGCTGACGCTACGGGCGCGCCATGAGCTGCGGCAACCTGGCTAAGAGAGAGTTAAGGGGATGCGGACCGCGAGGGTGAGGCGTTCACACATTTCCGGGCGTACAGTTAAGTCGTCCGGACAGAGCGTGTCCGCGCCTTCTGGCAGCCCCCCGGGAGTGGACCGGCCGACGTGGAGATGATCTACGGCGTTCGGGAACTTGACGAGAGAGGGGGGTGCGGCCCAATATATAGGTGTCGCCAGTCGCGCCCAGCCATGCCCGGATTTCGCCGGGATGGCAGCCGCGAACACCATGGGCGCGCGTTGGCCGGCCATTCCGGCAGCGCATATCAAGGAGTCAGCATGGCGAAGGCCCTCTACGGCCACGTAGGTGCAGCGCCCGACCGGCGCCTGCTCGACGAGGTCACCCGACTGCGTGCCAGGGTTCAGGCACTGGAGTTCGAGATCACGCGTCTGCGTGCCGACAACGATCGGCTCGCGGCGGCGGCAGCGGAGGCGGATGACCTCCTCCGACTGGCCGAGCCGGCGCTGACCTGATCTCCGAACGTCGGAAAAACTGAATAGCACCACTGCGAAAACGCGCGCCGACACCCAGTGCCGGCGCGCAGCTTTGTGCCCGGCTTTTTGTTTTGTGAGCTGTCCTCCGCGATCCCACGGATGCCCTGGAATTGCGCCCCGGTAATTATGATCATGCAGTTTCCGGCGGCCACCCCACCGGCCGGCGGGAATCCGGACACTCCCGGCGCGGGGTGGGTCGCGTAACGAGGTGTCCCCGACCACGGGTTAGTCTGCGGGTTCACCAGGTCCGCGCAGCCGGCGACGGTTCGGCGGCCACCGGACGAGGATCGAGAAGGTGCATCTCAAGAGCCTGACGGTGAGGGGCTTCAAGTCCTTCGCCTCCGCCACGACGTTGAAGCTGGAGCCCGGGATCACCTGCGTGGTGGGCCCGAACGGCTCCGGCAAGTCCAACGTCGTCGACGCGATCGCCTGGGTGCTCGGCGAGCAGGGCGCCAAGGCGCTGCGCGGCGGCAAGATGGAGGACGTCATCTTCGCCGGCACCGCCGGGCGGGCGCCGCTGGGCCGGGCCGAGGTCACCCTCACCATCGACAACACCGACGGCGCGCTGCCGATCGAGTACACCGAGGTCTCCATCACCCGCCGGATGTTCCGCTCCGGCGAGAGCGAGTACGAGATCAACGGTGACTCCTGCCGGCTGCTGGACATCCAGGAGCTGCTCTCGGACTCCGGCATCGGCCGGGAGATGCACATCATCGTCGGGCAGGGCCGCCTCGACGGCATGCTGCACGCCAAGCCGGAGGACCGGCGGGCGTTCATCGAGGAGGCGGCCGGCGTCCTCAAGCACCGCAAGCGCAAGGAGAAGGCGCTGCGGAAGCTCGACGCGATGCAGACCAACCTCAACCGGCTCACCGACCTCACCGCGGAGCTGCGCCGGCAGCTCAAGCCGCTGGGCCGGCAGGCCGAGGTGGCCCGCCGCGCCGCCGCCATCCAGGCCAACCTGCGCGACGCCCGGCTGCGGCTGCTCGCCGACGACCTGCACACGCTGCGTACCACCCTGGACAAGGAGATCGCCGACGAGACGGCGCTGCGCGAGCGGCGCGAGCAGATCGAGGCGGAACACGGCGAGGTGCAGGGCCGCCTCGGCGAGCTGGAGGCCGCCCTCGCCGAGGACGCGCCGCTGCTCGCCGCCGCGCAGGACACCTGGTACAAGCTCTCCGCGGTGCAGGAGCGGTTCCGCTCGATCGAGCAGCTCGCCCGGGAACGGCTGCGCCACCTCAGCGCCAGCGGGGACGACGAGCGCCCCGGCCGCGACCCGGAGCAGCTCGAGGCCGAGTCCCAGCGGGTCCGCGAGCAGGAGGAGGAGCTGCGCGCGGCGCTCACCGAGGACCAGATCCGGCTGGCCGAGGCGGTCGAGCACCGCCAGGAGCTGGAACGGCAGCTCGCCGCGGCCGAGCGGGAACTGGTCGCCGCCGCCAAGGCCATCGCCGACCGGCGGGAAGGGCTGGCCCGGCTGACCGGGCAGGTCAACTCGGCCCGGGCCCGGACCACCAGCGCCGGTGAGGAGATCGAGCGGCTCGCCGCCGCGCACACCGACGCGCTGGGCCGGGCCGAGCGGGCGCAGGCCGACCTGGACGCGGTCGCCGAGCAGTCCACCGAGGCGGACCGGGACAACGCCGACCTGGACGCCCGGCACGCCGAGGCCGTCGCCGTACACGAGCAGGCGCAGGCCGCCGTCCGCAGCCTCTCTGACGCCGAGCGGGCCGCCGAGAAGGACGCGGCCACCTGGAAGGCCCGCGAGGAGGCACTCGCGCTCGGCCTGCGCCGCAAGGACGGCGCCGGGGCCCTGCTGGCGAAGGCCGACCAGGTCCCCGGCCTGCTGGGCAGCCTCGCCGGGCTGCTCACCGTCGCGCCCGGCCACGAGCCGGCGCTGGCCGCGGCGCTCGGCGGGCTCGCCGACGCGGTCGCGGTCACCGGGGTCGACGAGGCCGTCGAGGCGATGCGGCTGCTCAAGATCTCTGACGCCGGCCGGGCCGGGCTGCTCGTCGGCAGCCCTGCCGGGCCCGGTATGGCGGGTCCGGCCGACGCGCTGCGCCCGAAGCTGCCCGACGGCGCACAGTGGGCGCCGGACCTGGTGGAGTGCGCCGCGGAGATCCGCCCGGCGGTGCACCGGGCGCTGCGCGACGTGGTGCTGGTGCCCGACCTGGCCGCCGCGGCCGAGCTGGTCGCCGGCAACCCGGAGCTGCGCGCGGTGACCCCGGACGGCGACGTGGTCGGCGCGTACGCGGCGGCCGGCGGGTCGGCCAAGGCACCCAGCTTCATCGAGGTGCAGGCGGCCGTCGAGGAGGCCCGGGCGAACCGGGCCGCCGCCGAGCGGAGCAGCACGGAGCTGCGCGAGCAGCTCATCGAGGCGCGCGCCGAGGTGGCGGTCGCGAAGGAGGCCGTGCAGCACGCCGCCGCCGCCAAACGGGAGGCGGAGAGCCACCGCAACGCCGCCGCCCGCCGGCTCGCCGAGCTGGGCGCGGCCGCCCGGTCGGCCAAGGCGGAGACCGACCGGCTCGGCGAGTCCCGGGCCCGCGCCGAGGCAGCCCGGGAACGCGACCTGCAGGCCCTCGCCGAACTGGAGGAGCGGCTGCGACTGGCCGAGGCCACCCCGCTCGACGCCGAGCCGTCCACCGAGGAACGCGACCAGCTCGCCGCCATGGTGCCGCAGGCCCGGCAGAACGAGATGGAGGTCCGGCTCGCGGTGCGTACCGCCGAGGAGCGGGTCTCCTCGATCGCCGGCCGGGCCGACTCGCTGGCCCGGCAGGCGAACGCCGAGCGGGCCGCGCGGGAGCGCGCGGCCGCCCGGCGCGCCGCCCGCACCCGGGGCGCGGAGATCGCCCGGGCGGTGGTCGGCGGCGCCCGCGAGGCGCTGGCCCGGCTCACCGTCTCCCTGGCCCGGGCTGAGGAGCACCGGGACGCCGTGGCCCGCGAGCGCGCCGCCCGCGAGGCCGAGCTCTCCGAGGTACGCGGCGCGGCCAAGCGGCTCGGCGCCGAACTGGAGCGGCTGACCAGCCAGGTGCACCGGGACGAGGTGGCCCGCGCCGAGCAGCGGCTGCGCATCGAGCAGTTGGAGGCCAAGGCCGCCGAGGACTTCGGCCTGGACGTGGAGACGCTGGTCGCCGAGTACGGCCCGGACCAGCTCGTCCCGCCCACCCAGGCCGAGCTGGCGCTGGCGGAGAAGGAGGGCGCGCCGGTGCCCGAGCCGGTCCGCTACGAGCGGCCGGTGCAGGAGAAGCGGGCCGCCAAGGCGGAGCGGGAGCTGGCCCTGCTGGGCAAGGTCAACCCGCTGGCGCTGGAGGAGTTCGCCGCGCTGGAGGAGCGCTTCAAGTTCCTCTCCGAGCAGCTGGAGGACCTCAAGGCCACCCGCCGGGACCTGCTCACCGTGGTCAAGGACGTGGACGACCGGATCCTGGAGGTCTTCGCCAGCGCGTTCGCCGACACCGCCCGCGAGTTCGAGCAGGTCTTCACGGTGCTCTTCCCGGGCGGCGAGGGGCGGCTGGTGCTCACCGACCCGGAGGACCTGCTCACCACCGGAGTCGAGGTCGAGGCCCGGCCGCCGGGCAAGAAGATCAAGCGGCTGTCGCTGCTCTCCGGCGGCGAGCGGTCGCTGACCGCGGTGGCCATGTTGGTGGCGATCTTCCGCGCCCGGCCCAGCCCGTTCTACATCATGGACGAGGTGGAGGCGGCCCTCGACGACGTCAACCTGGGGCGCCTGATCACGCTGCTGGCACAGCTACGGGAGAAGAGCCAGCTCATCGTGATCACGCACCAGAAGCGGACCATGGAGATCGCCGACGCGCTCTACGGGGTGACCATGCGCAGCGGCGTGACCCAGGTGATCAGCCAGCGGCTCAACCGGGCCGGGAACGACGGGCAGGAGAACGACGAGTGAGTCGGGAACGCGCGACGGCGCTCCTAATCGACTTCGATGGCGTGCTGCGGCGCTGGGACCCGACGGTGGCGGCCGGGGTCGAGCGGGAGTACGGCCTGACCGAGGGGATCCTCGGTGAGATCGCCATGTCCTGGGGGCTGCTCCAGCCGGTGCTCACCGGCAAGGTCAGCCACGACCAGTGGATGGCGAGCGTGGCCGACGCGCTGACCCCGACGCTCGGCGACCCCGAGCGGGCCCGGGCGGCGGTCCAGCGGTGGCAGCGCTACCGCGGCGAGGTCGACCCGGAGGTGCTGGCGTTCATCCGCGAGGTGCGGGCGGACGGCGTACGGGTCGGGCTGGGCACCAACGCCACCGACATGCTCGACGCCGACCTGGCCGCGCTGGGCCTCACCGACGAGCTGGACGTGGTGGTCAACTCCTCGACCATCGGGGTGCACAAGCCGGCGAAGGAGTACTTCCAGGCGGCCTGCGTGGCGCTGGAGACCCCACCGGCGCGGGTGCTCTTCGTCGACGACCAGGACCGCGCCGTGGCGGGCGCCCGGGTGGCCGGGCTCTCCGCGCACCGCTGGGGCGGCCCGGGCGACCTGCGCTATCTGCGGGCGGCGCTGGTGTCGGCCTGAGGCCGGGCTCGCCGGTTGCGGCAGAACGGGGTGTCCCGTCCGAGGATGACCATGATCTGCCGCAACCGGGGTGGATCAGGGGCCCTCAGGAGCCGGTGACGCCGTCGATCCGCTCGCGGATCAGGTCGGCGTGGCCGTTGTGCCGGGCGTACTCCTCGATCATGTGGACGTAGACCCAGCGGAGGCTGATCTCGTTGGTGCTCCCGTCGCGGCGGGGCCGCCGGAAGGTGTGCTCGAGCGGCAGGCCGGCGGCCGCCCGGTCGGCCGCGGCGACCTCGGCCCGGTAGGTGGCGAAGGTCTCCTCGGGGTCGGCGTCCGCGACCGCGTTCAGATCGGCGTCGGGGTCCTCGTCGTCGTCGTACAGGCCGGGGATGTCCTCGCCGGCGGACCGGATCCGGAACCACCACCGCTCGACGTCGGCCATGTGCCGGACCAGGCCGAGCAGGGTCAGCCCGGACGGGGGCACGCTGGCGGTCCGCAGTTGCTCGGCGGTCAGGCCGGCGCACTTGAGCAGCAGGGTGTCGCGGTGGTTGTCGAGCCAGCCTTGCAGCATGGTGCGCTCGTCGGCGACGAACGGCTCGTGACGGCGGTCGATCTCGGGTGCTCTCCAGGTCATCCCGGGATGTTAGGAGGAGCCCCCGGTGTCACGCGAGGCGTTAACCGGGGGCCCTCCGTGCGCTCAGCGCAGCACGACGCGCTCAGGGCAGCACGACGCGCTCAGGGCACCACGACGACGGGCCAGCGGCCGGTGCGGACCAGCCGGGTGGCCACCGAGCCGACCAGCCGGTGGCCGGCCTGCTCGGACGAGCCGACCACCACGAGGTCGGCCCGGTGCTCGTCGGCGGCCCGGGCCAGCTCCGCGTAGGCGTCGCCGCGCCGGCACAGGAAGGTCACCGGCAGGCCCAGCTCCTCGGCGCCGCGCCGGCACTCCTCGCGCAGCTCGGCGGCCAGTTCGTCCTGGGTCTGCTGGACCGCCCCGGCCACCACCCCGGAGATGATCGCGGTGTACGGCGGGGGCGAGCTGACGAAGACGACCACCAGGGCGGCGCCCTGCCGGCGGGCCAGCCCGGCCGCGTACGCGGCGGCGCGCAGCGAGGTGCGGCTGCCGTCGACGCCGACCAGCACCACCCGGGGCCCGTCCGTGCCGCGCTCGAACGGCAGCAGCCGGGCCTCCGGGCCGTACCTCTCGCGCTCGGGTGCGTTCATCGGGTCAGCCCCGCGCGCCCGTGGGGAGCACCGGGGCGTCGGTGGACGCCCGCTCGACCTCGGTGGCGACCGGGTCGCCGTTGTGCCGGCGCAGCGGCACCTCCTTGATGAACAGCACCGCGATCAGGGCGATCAGCCCGAACGGGGCGGCGGCCAGGAAGATGTCCCCGGCGCCGTGCCCGTACGCGGCCTCGACGACCGCGCGGATCGGGGCGGGCAGGGTGTGCACGTTCGGCAGGGTACCGCCGCTGCCCGAGCTGGACGCCGGGATGCCGAGACCGGCCAGCCCGTCCGCCAGGTAGTCCTTGACCTTGTGGCCGAGGATCGCGCCGAGCGCGCTGACGCCGATCGCGCCGCCGAGGCTGCGGAAGAACGCCACCACCGAGCTGGCCGCGCCGAGCTCGTGCGGGCCGACGGTGTTCTGCACGGCGAGGACCAGGTTCTGCATGGTCATGCCCAGGCCGAGGCCGATCAGCGCCATGAACACGGCGAGCCGCCAGTACGGCGTGTCCGCGCGCATCGTGCCCATCAGCGCGAAGCCGACGGTGAGCAGGGCCGAACCGGCGACCAGGTAGCGCTTCCAGCGGCCGGTGTTGCTGATGATCCGGCCGACCACGGTCGAGGCGACCAGCAGGCCGCCGATCATCGGCAGGGTCATCAGGCCGGACATGGTGGGGCTCTCGCCGCGGCTGATCTGGAAGTACTGGCCCAGGAAGACCGAGGCGCCGAACATGCCCACGCCGACCGCGATGCTGGCGACCACGGCGAGGGTGATGGTGCGGTTGCGGAACAGGCGCGGCGGGATCATCGGCTCGCTGGCCCGGCTCTCCACCCGGAGGGCGAGCGCGCCGAGCAGCACCGCGCCGACCACCAGGACGCCGCTCTGCCAGGACAGCCAGGCGTACCGGTCGCCGGCCAGGGTGACCCAGATCAGCAGCATCGAGACGGCCGCGGTGATCAGGGTGGCGCCCCACCAGTCGATCTTCACGGCCCGCTTGACCACGGGCAGGTGCAGGGTCTTCTGGAGCACGATCAGGGCGAGGACGGCGAACGGCACGCCCACGTAGAAGCACCAGCGCCAGCCGAGCCAGTCGGTGTCGACGATGACGCCACCGATCAGCGGGCCGCCGATGGTGCCCACGGCCATCACGGCGCCGAGGTAGCCGCTGTACCGGCCGCGCTCGCGCGGGGCGATCATCGTCGCCATGATCACCTGGGCCAGCGCGGTGAGGCCGCCCGCGCCGACGCCCTGCACCACGCGGCAGGCGATCAGCTCGCCGGTGGAATGGGCCTGTCCGGCCAGCACCGAGCCCAGCACGAAGACCACCAGAGCGAGCTGGACCAGGATCTTCTTGCTGGTCAGGTCCGCGAGCTTGCCCCAGATCGGGGTGGTGGCGGTGGTCGCCAGCAGCGTCGAGGTGACCACCCAGGTGTACGCCGACTGGCCGCCGTGCAGGTCGGTGATGATCCGCGGCAGCGCGTTGGAGACGACCGTGGAGGAGAGGATCGCGACGAACATGCCCAGCAGCAGGCCGGAGAGGGCCTCCAGGATCTGCCGGTGGGACATGCCGACGGCGGTCGCCCGGGTGGGCGCTGTCGCCTGCGTCATCGTGGATTGCCTCCGGAGAGAAAGACGGCGAAAGGTTGACTCGGGCAACCGTATGGCTTGGTTGCCTCAAGCAACAACCGCGCGTGGCGAACGTCTTATTCCGGCGCTGAGCTGCTCAGAAGGTCTCGTTGAACCGGTGCATCAGCCGGGCGAAGTCCTCGACGTCCCGTTCCGGCCAGGATTCCAGCGAACGGCGGATCTGTCCGAGTCGGGCCGACCGGGCCGCGTCGAACCGCCGGGTGCCCTCCTCGGTGAGGCTGAGCTGGGCCGCCCGCCGGTCGGTCGGGTCCGGGTCGCGGCGCACCAGACCCAGCGACTCCAGGCCGTTGATCTGCCGGCTCAGCGTGCCCTTGCCGATGCCGAGCCGGACGGCCAGGTCGGTCAGCCGGATCGAACCCGACCGGCGCAGCCAGAGCAGCAGGCCGTACGCGTTCGGCTCCAGGTTCGGGTGGACCTCCCGGGCGATCTCCCAGGACAGCGCCCGCCCACGGCGCAACAGCGCGGTCAGCTCGTGCTCCACCGCGCGCAGCGTCTCGGGCCGGTGCTCCTCCACGCCGCAGAGCGTACTCAGCCCTCCGCGAGTCGCTGCCGCGCCACCGTGCGCAGGTCCCCTTCGCTGGTGGTGCCCTCGATCAGCACGTCGGCCGTCCGGCCCCGGTGGGTCAGCGTGGCCACCGCGTTGCCGAAGTACGGGCCGGCCAGCTTCTTCCAGCGCACGCTCGGCTTGCGTACCCCGGCCGAGCGGGCCAGGGCCCGGGTGGCGGCGGCCGGACCCGGGTTCCAGCCCAGCCGCATCAGCGGACGCATCGCGGCCGGCACCTGGTTGTGGATCGGCGAGCAGGTGAGCTGGTGCACCGGGGTGCGTACGCCCCGGTCGGCGAAGCGGGCCCGGGCCACGTACGAGTGGTGCACGTCGCCGGAGAGCACGCTGATCGACGCCGGCGCCGGGTACGCCGGCCCGGCGCCCACCCGCGCCCCCGGCCGGGCGGCCCGGCCGCTGCCCAGCCGGGCGAAGAGTTCGCCGAGGGCGTCGAAGGAACGCCGGAACGACGCCCAGTGCTCCAGGTCCCACCCCCGGCGCAGCCGCTCGGCGACCCGCGCCACCCAGGGGCGGCCGGAGTCGGCCAGCTTCTCGTTCCACGCCTCCACGTGGTGGATGCCGGGCGGCAGCAGCCAGGGCAGCGAGGCGCCGACCACGAGGTGGTCGTAGACGCCGTGCGCCCGGTCCAGGAACCAGGACCACTCGCCCGCCGGCAGCATCGCCCGGTTGCCCGTCTCCAGCACCCGGCTGGACCGGTTGTCCAGCATCACCAGCCGGGTCCGGCCCAGGTCGACGGCGTAGCTCCACTGGTACTGCACGGCCCGCCAGCGCTCGGTGTCGTGCGCGACGTCGGCCTCGGTGTCGACCCGCTCGCCGAACTCGTGCAGCACGCCCGTGGCGTCCTCGGCGGCGGTCACCTTGGCGTAGACCGGGTCGGCGGCGACCTCGTCCGGGGACAGGTTGCCCAGGTGCTGGTAGACCCAGTAGGAGGCGAGGCCGCTGCGGATCCGCTCCGCCCACCACGGCTGCCGGCGCATGTCCGCCCGCCACGAGGCCGAGGTGTTCCAGTCGTCGATCACCTCGTGGTCGTCGAAGATCATCACGCTGGGCACGGTGGAGAGCAGCCAGCGGATCTCCGGGTCGCGCCAGGACTCCAGGTAGAGCTTCGTGTACTCGTCGAAGCTGACCACCTGGGTCGCCGGGGCGTCCTTCGGCCGGCGCCGGCGCCGGCGGAGCAGCTTGCGCACGGTCGGCGAGGTGACGTCGGCGTAGACCTGGTCGCCGAGGAGCACCAGCAGGTCGGGCCAGCTGGCCGGGTCCGGGTCGGCCATCATCCGCCGGGCGTACGCGTCGAGCGCGTCCGGCGGCAGCCGGCGGGCGGTCGAGTGCTGGGTGGTCTCCCGGCACGAACCGAACAGCAGCCGGACCGGCTGCTCCCGGTCGTCCGCCGCGCGGGTCCGGATCACGCTGGCCGGGAAGCCGCTCTCCGGCACCGGCCAGGCGAGCTCGTCGTCGATCAGCACCTCATAGCTGGTGGTGCTCTCCGGGGTCAGCCCCTCCACCACCACGAGCGCGTAGTGGTGGTCGTACGCCGTGAAGGTCGGTGCGCTGCCCCGGGCCCCGTCGGCTGTGCGGACCGTCACCACGGCGGGCCCGCTGGTCTCCACCCAGACGGTCGCCCGCGTGCCGACGACCCGGCGCAGGAGCGGGCCGATGAGCAGGCGGGAGCTGGGCACGACGCACCTCCGACAAGATCGTTTGAACCTTTCCCTACCCGGCCGGCGGTTGCGGTACGCCTTCCAGCGGCGAGCGTACCCGCAGCTCCCTCGCGTACGGCGGCGGTGATTGGGACGCCGTCGCCGGCATCTGACAGGATTTCGGGCATGACGGAATACCTCCTCGTCGCCCTCGCCCTGCTCGTGGCGCTGATCGTCGGTGGCCTCAGCCTCGTGGTGCCCCGGCTGCGCCGGCGCCCGGAGCCGCCGCTGCCGAGGACGGAGGTCGACACCCGGGCCGAGGAGGACCTGGCCGGTCCGCCGGTGACGGCCCCGGAGTCGGACCTCGCCACCGGAGTGCTGGTCGAGCCGCCGCCGGTGGTCGAGGCGCCGCCGCCCACCATCGAGGTCCCCGAGCCCACCGCCGGCCGGCTGGTCCGGCTGCGCTCCCGGCTGTCCCGCTCGCAGAGCGTCTTCGGCAAGGGCCTGCTCGGCCTGCTCAGCCGCGACCACCTGGACGAGGACACCTGGGAGGAGATCGAGGACAGCCTGATCACCGCGGACGTCGGCATCGACTCGACCCGGGAGATCGTCGACCGGCTCCGCGAGCGGACCCGGGTGCTCGGCACCCGGTCCGGCGGCGAGCTGCGCGCCCTGCTCGCCGCCGAGCTGGTCAACGCCCTCGACCCCACCCTGGACCGGTCGCTGCGGACCGCCCCGAAGGAGGGCGTGCCGGCGGTCGTGCTGGTCGTCGGGGTCAACGGCGCCGGCAAGACCACCACCTGCGGCAAGATCGCCCGGGTGCTCATCGCCGACGGCCGGACCGTGCTGCTCGGCGCCGCCGACACCTTCCGGGCCGCCGCCGCCGACCAGCTGGAGACCTGGGGCGGCCGGGTCGGCGCGGAGACCGTCCGCGGCCCGGAGGCCGCCGACCCGGCCAGCGTCGCCTTCGACGCGGTCAAGCGGGGCATCGACACCGGGGTCGACACCGTGCTCGTCGACACCGCCGGTCGGCTGCAGAACAAGATCGGCCTGATGGACGAGCTCGGCAAGGTCAAGCGGGTGGTGGAGAAGCACGGCCCGATCGACGAGACCCTGCTCGTGCTCGACGCCACCACCGGCCAGAACGGCCTGGAACAGGCCCGGGTCTTCACCGAGGTGGTCAACGTGACCGGCGTGGTGCTGACCAAGCTCGACGGGACCGCCAAGGGCGGCATCGTGATCGCCGTGCAGCGCAAGCTCGGCATCCCGGTCAAGCTGGTCGGCCTCGGCGAGGGCCCGGACGACCTGGCCCCGTTCGACCCCGCGCAGTTCGTCGACGCGCTGCTCGGCACCGAGCCGCTCGCCCGGGACGCGTAGCCTCGACGTGACGACTGACGATCGCGCCTACGCGGGGTGGCGCGACCCCAGCCACCCGTCGCCGCGCCTCGGGAGACCGTACGTGACTTCGCAGGAGATCCCGCTGCACGGCGGGAACGTGAGCACCGTGGTCCGGGTGGGCGACACGGTCCGGCGCAACGCCGGCCCCTGGACGCCCTCCGTGCACGCCCTGCTGCGCCACCTGGAGTACGTGGGCTTCACCGGCGCCCCCCGCGCGCTCGGCATGGACGAGCGGAACCGGGAGGTCCTGTCGTACCTGGAGGGGGAGTGCGGGGAGTACCCGTTGGCCCCGCACTGGGTCACCGACGAGGCCCTGGTCACCGTGGCGACCATGCTGCGGATGTTCCACGACGCCCAGTACGGCTTCACCCCGCCGCCCGGCGCGGTGTGGCGCTCGTTCGGCCCGCCCCCGCCGGACACCGAGGTGATCTGCCACCACGACGCCGCCCCGCACAACGTGATCTGGCGGCCGGACGGCACGCTCGGCCTGATCGACTTCGACCTGGCCTCGCCCGGCGCCCGGATCTACGACGTGGCGTACGCGGCCTGGACCTGGGTGCCGATCTTCTCCGACCGGGACTCCATCACGCTCGGCTGGAAGCACCCGGACCGGCCGCGCCGGCTGCGGCTCTTCGCCGACGCGTACGGGCTGATCCCGCGCGACCGGCACCGGCTGATCCGGACCATCCGCAAGCGCATCGTCGACCACGTCGAGGGGATCCGGCGGATGGCCGCGGCCGGTGAGCCGGCCTTCGTCCGGATCGTGCACAAGGGCCACCTGCGCCGGCCGATGCGCGACCTGCGACTGCTCGACTACGAGCGCAACGCCCTGGAGTACGCGCTGCGCTGAGCGCCCCCGGGTCACGCCGGTGGCCGCCTCCGGGGCGGAGGCGGCCACCGCGTCCGTCGGCGCCGGGCATGATCGACGTTCTTCACACGCCGGAAACAACCCGTCACGCGTCGGAAATCGAGCGGTGTCGGTGCAGGAAACAGCCGCCGACAAAGCTTCCGCGCAACCGGCTGACGGGCGATGCTGCCAGGACTCAGTCGGAGGGAGGAATTCCGACACCGAGAGGAGGCAGCGTGGAGATCGATACCGGGAACACTGCCTGGCTGCTTGTTTCGACTGCGCTCGTACTGCTCATGACGCCCGGCCTCGCGCTGTTCTACGGCGGACTGAACCGGTCCAAGGGCGCCCTGAACATGATGATGATGAGCTTCTCGTCCATCGGGCTCGTCAGCATCCTGTGGCTTTTCTACGGCTTCACCGTCGCCTTCGGCGAGGGCGGCAAGTTCATCGGTGACCTGGGCCAGTACCTCGGCACCAAGACGTTCGTCGGCGAGAGCGACCTGTGGGGCGAGACCGGTATCCCGCTCTACGTCTTCATCGCCTTCCAGATGATGTTCGCGGTCATCACCGTGGCCCTGATCAGCGGCGCCCTCTCCGACCGGACGAAGTTCGCCGGCTGGCTGCTGTTCGCGTTCGGCTGGGCCACCCTGGTCTACTTCCCGGTCGCGCACATGGTCTGGGGCGGCGGCCTGATCGGCGGCGACATCGGCGCGCTGGACTTCGCCGGTGGCACCGCGGTGCACATCAACGCCGGTGCGGCCGCGCTGGCCCTGGTGCTGGTGCTCGGCAAGCGGGTCGGCTGGCCCCGGGAGAGCGCCAAGCCGCACAACGTCCCGCTGGTCGCGCTCGGCGCCGGGCTGCTCTGGTTCGGCTGGTTCGGCTTCAACGCCGGCTCCGAGCTGACCGCCGACGGGGTCACCGCGCTGGCCTTCGTCAACACCCAGGTCGCCACCGCCGCCGCGCTGCTCGGCTGGATCGTGGTGGAGTGGCTGCGCGACGGCCGGCCGACGCTGGTGGGCGCCTCCTCCGGCGCCGTGGCCGGGCTGGTCGCGATCACCCCGGCGTGCGCGTTCATCACCCCCGCCGCGGCGGTGCTGCTGGGTCTCGTCGCCGGCGCGGTCTGCGCCCTGGCGGTCGGCCTGAAGTACCGGCTCGGCTACGACGACTCGCTGGACGTGGTCGGCGTGCACTTCGTCGGCGGCTGGATCGGCTGCCTCTGGATCGGCCTGTTCGGCACCGCCTCGGTCAGCTCGCTGGTGGCCAGCGACGGCCTGCTGGTCGGCGGCGACGCCACGCTCCTCGGCAAGCAGGCGTTGGGCGCGCTGATCGTGACGGTCTACTCCTTCGTGATCGCGTACGCGCTCGGCTTCGTGATCGACAAGACGATCGGGTTCCGGATCGCCCCCGAGGCGGAGATCGAGGGCATCGACGTGGCCGAGCACGCGGAGAGCGCGTACGACCTGTCGCCCACCACGGGCAGCAGCGCCGGCGGCGCGTTCGCGATGGCCGGGCTGGGCGGCACCAAGCCGGCCGCGCCGGCCAGCACCGAGGCGGACGAGCCCGCCGAGCCGGTCAGCGAGAAGGTCGCCGGTTAACGTTCCTGGGATGGAGGGGTTGGACATGAAGCTGGTGACCGCGGTCATCAAGCCGTACCAGCTGGACGCGGTGAAGGAGGCCCTGCACGCCCTCGGCGTGGCCGGCCTGACCGTCAGCGAGGTCCAGGGCTACGGCCGACAGAAGGGGCACACCGAGGTCTACCGGGGTGCCGAGTACACGGTCGAGTTCCTGCCCAAGATCCGGGTCGAGGTGCTCACCGACGAGATGGACGTCGACAAGATCGTCGACGCCATCGTGGGCGCCGCCCGGACCGGCAAGATCGGCGACGGCAAGGTCTGGGTGACCGGGGTCGAGGAGGTCGTCCGGGTGCGTACCGGCGAGCGCGGCCTCGACGCCCTCTGAGAGCCGGACCAGCCGACGTGACCTCGTTGACCACGGCCACCGACCCCACCGGGGCCGGCGACCCCGTGGTCAACGAGGTCGCCGGCGTTCCCGGGGGGATCGGCGCCGGCGCCCGGGCCCGGCGGGCCGACGCCCTGGACGCCTGGCTGCGCGCGTTCTTCCCGGACCGGCCCGGGATCGCCCTGGTCGCCGTCGGCGGGCTCGGGCGCCGGCAGTGCGCCCCCTACGGCGACCTCGACCTGGTGCTGCTGCACGCCGGGGTGCCCGGCACCGACGAGCTGGCCGCCTCGCTCTGGTATCCGATCTGGGACGCCGGGCTGCGGCTGGACCACTCGGTGCGGACCGTCGCCGAGGCGCTGTCGGTCGCCCAGGACGACGTCAAGGTGGCCCTCGGCCTCCTCGACGCCCGCCACCTGGCCGGCGACCCGGCCCTGGCCGACCAGCTCATCCACACCGCCGCCGACCACTGGCGGCGCACCGCCGTACGGCAACTGCCACGGCTGCGGGAGATCACCGCGGTCCGCTGGGAGAGCCACGGCGAACTGGCCTTCCTCCTGGAGGGCGACCTCAAGGAGGCCGCCGGCGGGCTGCGCGACGTCGGGATCCTGCGGGCCATCGCCACCGCCGGCGTCACCGACGCGCTGCGCCCCGCCGTGCACGCCGCCCACCGGCGGCTGCTGGACACCCGCGACGCGCTGCACCAGCAGGCCGGCCGCCGGGTCGACCGGCTGGTCGCCCAGGAACGCGACGGGGTGGCCGCGCTGCTCGGCCTGCGCGCCTCCGCCGCCAGCGGCGACCTCGGCGACGGCGACGCGCTGCTGCGCCGCGTCGCCGGCGACGCCCGGACCGTCAGCCACGCGCTCGACGACGCCTGGCGGGCCGCCGACCGGCTCCGCTCCGGCCGCCACCGCGGCGCCCCGGGCCGGGCGGTACGCCGACCGGTCGCCCGGGACGTCGTCGAACACGACGGTGAGCTGGTGCTCGCCCGCACCGCCATCGGCGCGCGCCCGGACCCCAGCCTGTCGCTGCGGGTCGCCGCCGCGGCGGCCAGCACCCGGCTGCCCATCGCCCGGGCCACCTGCGAGTGGCTGGCCGCGTACTGCCCGCCGCTGCCCGCGCCCTGGCCGCCGGCCGCCCGCGCCGCGCTGATCACCCTGCTCGGTGCCGGCGCCGGCCTGGTGCCCGCCTGGGAGACCTGCGACCGGTATGGGCTGATCGACGGCTGGCTGCCCGAGTGGACCCGGCTGCGCAGCCTGCCCCAGCACAACCCGGTGCACCGGTTCACCCTGGACCGGCACCTGGTGCAGACCGCGTACGAGGCGAGCCGGCACACCCGCGAGGTGGACCGGCCGGACCTGCTGCTGCTCGGCGCGTTCCTGCACGACATCGGCAAGGGCGTGCCGGCCGGGGAGGCCGACGGGGCCCCCGCCGACCACAGCACCGTCGGCGCGCCGCTGGCCGAGGCGGTGGCCACCCGGATCGGGCTCCCGGCCGGCGAGGCGGCGCTGATCGCGAAGCTGGTCCGGCTGCACCTGCTGCTGCCGGACGTGGCCACCCGGCGGGACCTGTCCGACCCGAAGACCGTCGCCGGGGTCGCCGAGCGGGTCGGCGACTCCAGCACGCTGGACCTGCTGCACGCGCTGACCCGGGCCGACGCCGCCGCCACCGGGCCGGCCGCCTGGTCGGACTGGAAGGGCCGGCTCGTCGCCGAACTGGTGGCCCGGGTGCGTACCGCCCTGGACACCGGGGAGGTGCCCGCGCCGCCGGACCCCGACCCGGCCCTGGTCGCCGGGCCGCTGCCGGTCGTACACCTGGGGGAGGACCGGGTGTCGGTGGCCGCGGCGGACCGGCGCGGCCTGCTCGCGACGGTGGCCGGCTGCCTGGCCCTGCACCGGCTGGAGGTGATCTCCGCGGACGCCGCCACGGTCGGCGGCCGGGCCCTGGTGCAGTGCCGGGTGCAGCCCCGCTACGGCCTGGCGCCCAACCCGATCGCGCTCAGCGCCGACCTGCGCCGGGCGGTCAGCGGGGACGTCTCGGTCATCCAGCGGCTGCGCGGCCGGGCCCTGGCCGGGCGGGGGCAGGGCGCCGCACCCCGGGTGGTCTGGCACCGCGAGGCGGCCACCGACGCCGTCCTGCTGGAGCTGCGCGCCGCCGACGCGGCCGGGCTGCTCTACCGGGTCACCTGCGCCCTCGACGAGGCCGGCGCGCAGGTCCGGGCGGCCCGGATCTCCACCCTCGGCGGCGACGTGGTGGACGCCTTCTACCTGGTCGGCGGCTGGCCGGCCGACGCCGACCGCGCCCGCATCGAGGCGGCCGTGCTGGCCGTGGTCTGAGGAGGACGCCCCTGCCGACGCCTCCGGTCGGCCGGCGACGCCTGCTTGGCGCGGCCCGACCCCGGGCCGGCCTACGCCCGGTGACGTAGCGGCGGAGTCGTCGCCGGGGCGACGTGCCGGCGGCCGCGCGGCGGCAGGCTCGGGGCATGAACCTGCCAGTGCAGACCGAAGGGCTCACGAAACGGTACGGCGGCCTGACCGCCGTGCGGGACCTCGACCTCACCGTCCGGGCCGGCGAGGTGTACGGCTTCCTCGGCCCCAACGGCGCCGGTAAGACCACCACCCTGCGGATGCTGCTCGGACTGGTCCGGCCCAGCGCCGGCACGGTCCGGCTGCTCGGCCGGTCGCCCGGCGCCGGTCGGCTCACCGGCGTCGGGGCGCTGATCGAGGGGCCGGCCTTCTACCCGTACCTCTCCGGGCGGGACAACCTCGGCGTGCTGGCCCGGTACGCCGGGGTCGGCGCCGACCGGGTGGCGCTCGTGCTCGACCTGGTCGACCTCACCGACCGCGCCGGCGACCGGTACGCCGGCTACTCGTTGGGCATGAAGCAGCGCCTCGGCGTCGCCGCGGCGCTGCTCAAGGATCCGCGCCTGCTGATCCTCGACGAGCCGACCAACGGCCTCGACCCGGCCGGCATGGCGGACATGCGCCGGCTGCTCCGCCGGCTCGGGGCGAGCGGATGCACCGTGCTCGTCTCCAGCCACCTGCTCGGCGAGGTCGAGCAGGTCTGCGACCGGGTCGGGGTGATCTCCCAGGGCCGGCTGATCGCCGAGGGCACCGTCGCCGAGCTGCGCGGCGCGGCGGGGCTGCGGGTGCTCGCCGACCCGCTGGACGAGGCGGCCGCCCGGCTCCGCTCGCTGGTCGGGGCCGACCGGGTCCGGGTGGTGGACGGCGGGCTGGAGCTGTCGGTCGAGCCGGACCGGGCGGCCTGGCTCAACACCGAGCTGGTCGGCGCCGGGCTGGCGGTACGCGAGCTGCGTCCCCGGGAACGCGATCTGGAGCAGGTCTTCTTCGACCTCATCGAGAAGGGAACGGCCGATGTCGGGTAGCTTCCGCGCCGAGCTGGTCAAGCTGGTCCGCCGGCCGGCCAACTGGCTGCTGCTGGCCATCACGCTGGCGCTCTCGTTGATCTTCACCTACCTGTTCCCGTACGCCAGCATCGCCGGTGGCACCGACGGCCCGAACACGGACCGGAGCCTGCCCGCGCTGCTCCCCGACCACCTGGTCGGGAACTCGCTCGGCGGGCTGCCCGTCTTCCTCGGCGCGATCCTGCTGATCCTCGGCGTGCTCACCGTCGGCGGCGAGTACGGCTGGGGCACCTGGAAGACCGTGCTGTCCCAAGGCCCCACCCGGCTGGAGGTGTACGCCGGCAAGCTGCTCGCGCTCTCCGCCGCGGCGCTCGCCGTGGTGCTCGCCGTGTTCGCGGTCGGGGCCGGGGCCAGCCTCGCCATCGCCTCCGCCGAGGCGCAACCGCTGCACTGGCCCACGGTCGGTGAACTGCTCACCGGACTCGGCGCGGGCTGGCTCATCGCGACCATGTGGGCCATGCTCGGTGCCGTGCTCGCCGTCGCGCTGCGCGCGGTCGCGCTGCCGGTCGGGCTGGGACTGGTGTGGCTGCTCGCGGTGCAGAATCTGCTCTCCGCGATCGCCGCGCCGCTGCTCGACTGGGTGGCGCAGGCGCAGAAAGGGCTGCCCGGCCCGAACGCCGGGGCGCTGGCCGCGGCGCTCGGCGCGCCCGGGGACACCCCCGGCGTCGCGGCGACCGTCGGCGGCGGGCAGGCGGCGCTCGTGGTCGCGGCGTACCTGATCGCGTTCGCGGCGGTCGGCGGGGCGCTGTTGCGCCGCCGGGACATCGGCTGAGGCCAGGGAGGAGGGACGGCGTGGACCGGGACCGGTTCGGGTGGCGCGGGGTCGCCTTCGACGCCGCCCTCACCCTGGCCCTGCTCGCGATCGGGCTGGTCGGCACCGGGCCGGCCGGCGCCAACGAGGGAGTGGACACCGGCCGGGCGACCTATCCGCTGGTCGTGGTGGCCGCGCTGGCGCTGGGCGTACGCCGGCGCTGGCCGCTGGTCACGCTGGCCGCGGTCACCGCGGCGACCACGGCGTACCTGATCTTCGGCTACCCGTACGGCCCGATCCTGCTCTCGTTCGTCGTGGCGGTCTACACCGTCGTGGCGTACCGGCCGGCCCGGGCGGCGGCGGTGGCCTGCGGCGTCGCCCTGGCCGTGCTGCTGGTGCACGTCTTCGTCGGTGTCCGGCCGCCGGGCCTGCTCGGCCTGATGCCCGCCGTGGCGTGGGTGGCGGTGCCGTTCGCGGTGGGGACGACGGTGCGGCTGATCCGGGAGAGCACGGCCCGCGACCGGGTGGACGAGGCGCGCCGGCTCGCCGACGCCGAGCGGCTGCGGGTCGCCCGGGAGGTGCATGACGTGGTGGGGCACGGCCTGGCCGCGATCCACCTGCAGGCCGAGATCGCGCTGCACCTGCTGGGCCGCAAGCCCGAGCAGGCCGAGGCGGCGCTGATCGCGATCAGCCGCACCAGCAAGGAGGCGCTCGACGAGCTGCGGGTCACCCTGACCGTGGTCCGGCGCGACGAGGCGGCCGACGAGCGGTCCCCGGCGCCGGGCCTGGCCCAGCTGCCACAGCTGCGGGAGCGGCTGGCCGGCGCCGGGGTGCCGGTGAGCGTCGAGGTCGAGGGGGAGCCGCGGCCGCTGCCGGTGGCGGTGGACCTGGCCGCGTACCGGGTGGTGCAGGAGGCGCTGACCAACGTGCTGCGGCACGCCGGCCCGGCCACCGCCGCCGTCCGGCTCCGCTACGCTCCCGCCGAGGTGGCCGTCGAGGTCACCGACACCGGGCGCGGCGCGGCCGCCGGTCCGCCCCGGCCGGGCGGCTACGGCCTGGCCGGCATGCGGGAGCGGGTCACCGCGCTGGGCGGGTCGTTCACCGCCGGGCCGGCGCCGGCCGGGGGTTTCCGGGTGCACGCCACCCTGCCCGTGGAGGAGGTTCGATGATCCGGGTGCTGATCGCCGACGACCAGGACCTGGTCCGGATCGGGCTGCGCGCCCTGCTGGAGAGCGAGGACGACCTCGCGGTGGCGGGAGAGGCGGCCGACGGGCTCGCCGCGGTCGAACTGGCCCGCCGGGAACGGCCCGACGTGGTGCTGATGGACGTCCGGATGCCGGGCGTGGACGGCATCGAGGCGACCCGGCGGATCGTCGCCGACCCGGACCTGACCGGCACCCGGGTGGTCGTGCTCACCACCTTCGAGCTGGACGAGTACGTCTTCGACGCGCTGCGGCACGGCGCCAGCGGCTTCCTCACCAAGGACACCGCCCCGGCGGACCTGCTCCGGGCGGTCCGGCTGGTCGCCGAGGGGGAGGCGCTGCTCTCCCCGTCGGTGACCCGGCGGGTGGTCCGGGAGTTCGCCAACCGGCCGGCCCGGGTACCCCGGCCGCACCCCCGGCTCGGTGCCCTCACCGACCGGGAACGGGAGGTGGTCGGGCTGGTCGGCGAGGGGCTGAGCAACGTCGAGATCGCCGAGCGGCTGGTGGTCAGCCCGGCCACGGCGCGTACCCACGTCAGCCGGGCCATGGTCAAGCTGGGCGCCCGGGACCGGGCGCAACTGGTGGTCTTCGCGTACCAGTCGGGGCTGGTCGCCTCGTGATCGTCTGGCTGAACGGCGCGTTCGGGGCCGGCAAGACCACGGTGGCCCGGGAGCTGTGCCGGGCGCTGCCCGCCGCCCGCCGCTTCGACCCGGAGTGGCTGGGGTACGCGCTGCGCCGTGCCCGTCCGGTGCCCGGCGGGGACTACCAGGACCTGGCCGCCTGGCGGCGCTGGACGGTCCGGCTCGCCGGGCTGGCGGCCCGGGGCGGCCGGCCGGTGGTTGTGCCGATGACGCTGCTGCGGGCCGACTACCGCAGCGAGATCCTCGGCGGCCTGCGGCGGCGCGGTACGCCGGTACGCCAGGTCGTGCTGCGGGTGCCCGAGCCGGTGCTCCGGGCCCGGATCGACGGGGACGATCGGGAGGCCGGCGCGCGCGACTGGCGGCACCGGCACGTGGCACGCGCGCTGGCCGAGCTGAGCGGTCTCGCCGACCGGGAGTCCGACACCGTCGAGGTCGACAACCACGGTCGCGGCCCGGCGGCGGTGGCCGCCGAGATCGTCGCCTCGCTCACCCGTGTCCCCTGACCCCGCCGCGGCGGCCGAGCGGCTGGGGGCGGGGGCCGGCCGGCCCGGAGCGCGGGTGCGGGCGGCGGGCTACCCTAGCGGTGGCTGGACCTCGTGCCCGGCCGCTCCGTGTGCCCGCCGAAAACGACAAACGGGATGTTCGCGTGTTTGACACCTTGAGTGACCGCCTCTCCGGCATCTTCACCAAGCTCCGCGGCAAGGGCCGGCTGACCGACGCCGACATCGACGCCACCGCGCGCGAGATCCGCTTGGCGCTGCTGGAGGCCGACGTCGCCCTGCCGGTGGTCAAGGGCTTCATCGCGAACGTCAAGGAGCGGGCGCGCAGCGCCGAGGTCTCCGAGGCGCTCAACCCGGCCCAGCAGATCGTCAAGATCGTCAACGAGGAGCTGATCAACGTCCTCGGTGGCGAGGGGCGGCGGCTCCAGTTCGCCAAGAACCCGCCGACCGTGATCATGCTGGCCGGTCTCCAGGGTTCCGGTAAGACCACCCTGGCCGGCAAGCTGGCCCGCTGGCTCAAGGCCCAGGGCCACCAGCCGCTGCTGGTCGCCGCCGACCTCCAGCGCCCCAACGCCGTCGGGCAGCTCCAGGTGCTCGGTGGCCGGGCCGGCGTCGAGGTGTACGCCCCGGAGCCCGGCAACGGCGTCGGCGACCCGGTGCAGGTCGCCCGCGACTCGATCGAGCACGCCCGGCGGGCCGCCCGGGACATCGTCATCGTCGACACCGCCGGCCGGCTGGGCATCGACGCCGAGATGATGCAGCAGGCCGCGAACATCCGCGACGCGGTCCAGCCCGACGAGGTCATCTTCGTCATCGACGCGATGGTCGGTCAGGACGCGGTCCGCACCGCCGAGGCGTTCCGCGACGGCGTCGGCATCACCGGCGTGGTCCTCGCCAAGCTCGACGGCGACGCCCGCGGTGGTGCCGCGCTGTCGGTCCGCGAGGTCACCGGTCAGCCGATCCTCTTCGCCTCCACCGGCGAGAAGCTGGAGGACTTCGACGTCTTCCACCCCGACCGGATGGCCAGCCGGATCCTCGGCATGGGCGACGTCCTCACGCTGATCGAGCAGGCCGAGGCGGCCTTCGACGCCGATCAGAAGGAGAAGATGACCGCCAAGCTGGTCGGCGGCGAGACCTTCACCCTGGAGGACTTCCTCGACCAGCTCATCGCCGTGCGGCGGATGGGCCCGATCGCCAACGTGCTGGCCATGATGCCGGGCATGGGGCAGATGAAGGACCAGCTCGCCGAGCTGGACGACAAGCACTTCGACCGGGTGACCGCGATCATCCGGTCGATGACCCCGACCGAGCGCACCAACCCGAAGATCATCAACGGCTCCCGCCGGGCCCGCATCGCCAACGGCTCCGGGGTCACCGTGATGGACGTCAACCAGCTGCTCAACCGCTTCGCCGACGCGCAGAAGATGATGAAGCAGATGGGCGGCATGATGGGCCTGCCCGGCGGTGGCCGGCGCAAGGCGACCAAGTCGCCGAAGAACAAGCGCAAGGGCACCAAGGGCGGCGGCCGGCCCCGGGTGGGCGCCGGCGGGATGCCGGGCGGCTTCCCGGGTGGCATGCCGCAGCTCCCGCCGGGCCTGGACCCGGGCGACCTGGCCGGCGGCCAGGGCCTCCCGCCGGGCTTCAAGCTCCCGAAGATCGACTTCAACAAGCTGGGCAAGGGCGGCGACAAGGGCCCCCGCTGACGTGGCGGTGACGGTGGGTGGCACCAGGAACTGTGTGTCGAGCTGCTGCTCGCGCTGCGCACCAACTGCCCGCCGGAGTTCCTGGTGAGCATCGACCTGTCCATGCGGGTCGACCGTCGCAACGAGCCGCGTCCGGACGTGGTGGTGATCCGGCGCAAGCACGCCGGCCGGTCCCCCGTCCCGATCGAGGACGCGCTGCTCGCGGTGGAGGTCGTGTCGCCGACGTCGCACTTCCGCGACCTGTACGACAAGGCGAAGGTCTACGCGCACGCCGGGGTCCGCTCCTACTGGGTGGTGGACCCGCAGCACGAGCGGATCGCGCTCACCGAGTACACGCTCGGCGGCACCGCCCGCGAGTACGAGCAACTGGCCCACACCGAGGACCTGTTCGTCACCGAGCGGCCCTGGAAGGTCCCGGTCGACCTGCCGGCGCTGACGGCGCGCCGCAACGACCTGCTCGCCGGCGAGGAGGACTGATCGGGTAGGACTGTGCACATGGCTCTGCATGTGCGCGGTGTGCTCCTGCCCGACGACGAGGTCCGGGATGTCTGGCTGGTCGGCGACCGGGTCACCTTCGAACCGGTGCCCGGCGCCGAGACGGTGGCCGACGGCGGGTTCGTGCTGCCCGGCCTGACCGACGCGCACTGCCACCTCGGCATCGCGCGTGGCGGCGCCCCGATCACCTCGCTCGACCAGGCCCGCGAGCTGGCCCGGATCGACCGGGACGCCGGGGTGCTGGCCGTCCGCGACGCCGGCTCGCCGTACCCGTACCCGGAACTCGACGACGACCCGGAACTGCCGCGCCTGGCCCGCGCCGGCCGGCACGTCGCCCCGCCCAAGCGCTACCTGCGCGACATCGGCATCGAGGTCGGCCCGGCGGAGGTGGCCGCGACGGTGACGGCGCAGGCCGCCGCCGGCAACGGCTGGGTCAAGCTGGTCGGCGACTGGATCGACCGGGGGGTGGGCGACCTCGCCCCGGCCTGGGACGCGGACACCATGACCGCCGCCGTGGCCGCCGCGCACGCCGCCGGGGCACGCGCCGCGGTGCACACCTTCAGCGAGGCGGCCGTCGAGATCATGGTGCGGGCCGGGGTGGACTCGGTGGAGCACGGCACCGGGTTGAGCCTCGACCTGATCGACCTGATGGCCCGGCAGGGCACCGCGCTGGTGCCCACGATGATCAACATTCAGACCTTCGGCGGCATCGCCGAGCAGGCCCGCGCCAAGTTCCCCGGGTACGCCGACCACATGCTCGCCCTGCGGGACCGCTTCCCCGAGGTGGTCCGGGCCGCCCACGAGGCGGGGGTGCCGATCTACGTGGGCACCGACGCGGGCGGGGGGATCGACCACGGGCTGGCCGCCGAGGAGATGCTGCTGCTGCACGAGCGGGCCGGCATGTCCGCCGAGGACGTGCTCGCCGCCGCCTCCTGGCGGGCCCGGCAGTGGTTGGGCTTCCCCGGCCTGGTCGAGGGGGGCCTGGCCGACCTCGTGGTCTATCCCGAGGACCCGCGCCGGGACCTGCGCGTCGTCCGTACCCCGTCCCGCGTCGTGCTGCGCGGCCGCGTCATCCGCTGACCCCGCCCGCCCCGCGCCGCCGGCACCGGACCGGCCGGCGGACCATGCGGGCCGCGGTCGACGGCCGCGGGTCGGCGTCAGCCGACCTGCACCTCGTAGTGGGCGTCGACCCGGAAGCCGTGGCCGTCGGTGCCGCCGAAGGCGACCGTGTGCGGCCCCGGGGCCAGCGGCGCCACCGTTGCCCACAGGCCCCAGCAGCTCACCTGCTCCGGTCGGGACGTGTCGGTCACGCCGTTGCCAGCCACCCCGCGCACCTCGAACGGCGTCGCCGTGCCGATCGTGGCCACCGGCACGGGCACCCCGTCGACCAGCGCGTATCCGCTGGCGCGGGACACCACCGGCAGCTCGCCCGGACGCGCCGGCCACTGCCACATGTTGAACGCGGGGAAGAACAGCGGGCGCCCGGCCGGGACAACGCAGCGCCGGCGCACCGTCTCGCCGTAGCTGCCGGCCAGGAACCAGACGTCCGCCGGCTGGTGGTGGCCGGCGTTCGCGCCGGTCGGGTCGCTCACCCGGTTCTGCCGGTCGTCGTGCGCCGCCACCCAGCGGACCCAGCGGGCCACCAGACCCTCCGGCGAGTGCGGCGGCCACGGCAGCGGGGCGGTCGGGGTGGGCCGGCCGAAGAAGGCAGCGAGGCGTGACATGGGCGCAGATGTTATCGACGCGCGCCCGATCGCATGGGCCCCGAGACGGCGGCATAGGATGTGCGGTCATGGCACGCGTGCTCACTCCCCGTGCGGAGGACTTTCCCCGCTGGTACCAGGACCTCATCGCCAAGGCGAAGCTGGCCGACAACGGCCCGGTCCGGGGGACCATGGTCATCCGACCGGCCGGCTACGCCATCTGGGAGCGGATGCAGGCCGAGATGGACACCCGGATCAAGGCGGCCGGCGCGGAGAACGCGTACTTCCCGCTCTTCATCCCGGAGAGCTACCTCAAGCGCGAGGCCGAGCACGTCGAGGGCTTCTCGCCGGAGCTGGCCGTGGTCACCCACGGCGGTGGCAAGCAGCTCGCCGAGCCGGTGGTGGTGCGCCCCACCAGCGAGACGGTGATCGGCGAGTTCATGGCCAAGTGGATCGACTCGTACCGGGACCTGCCGCTGCTGCTCAACCAGTGGGCCAACGTGGTCCGCTGGGAGCTGCGCCCCCGGATCTTCCTGCGCACCAGCGAGTTCCTCTGGCAGGAGGGGCACACCGCGCACGCGACCCGCTCCGACGCCCGGGCCTACGCCCGCCGGATCCTGCACGAGGCGTACGAGGACCTGATGGTCAACGTGCTCGGCATCCCGGTGGTGGTCGGCCTGAAGACCGCCCGCGAGCGCTTCGCCGGCGCCACCGCCACGTACACCTGCGAAGGCATGATGGGCGACGGCAAGGCGCTCCAGCTGGGCACCAGCCACGAGCTGGGCCAGAACTTCGCCAAGGCGTTCGACATCAGCTACTCCTCGGCCGAGGGCGGCCGGGAGCTGGCCTGGACCACCTCCTGGGGCACCTCGACCCGGATGCTCGGCGGTCTGATCATGTGCCACGGCGACGACAACGGCCTGCGGGTGCCGCCGAAGCTGGCGCCGATCCAGGCGTACGTGATGATCGTCAAGGACGGCGAGGGCGTCAGCGAGGCGGCGGCCAAGCTGCGCGACGCGCTGCGCGACGCCGGGGTGCGGGTGGCGCTCGACGACCGGACCGACACCGCGTTCGGCCGTCGCGCGGTCGACGCCGAGCTGCGCGGCTACCCGGTGCGCGTCGAGGTGGGTCCCCGTGACCTGGCCGCCGGCAACGCGGTGGTGGTGCGGCGTACGGACGGCTCGAAGGCCCCGACGCCGGTCGCCGACGTGGTCGGCGCGGTGCTGGCCGCGCTGGAGGCGGACCAGCGGGCGCTGCACGACCAGGCGCTGGAGTTCCGCCGGTCCCGCACCGTGGAGGTGGCGACGCTGGCCGAGGCGATCGAGGCGGCCGCCACCGGCTGGGCGAAGGTGCCGTGGTCGGCGGTCGGCGTCGCCGGTGAGGCCGAGGCGAACGGCCAGGGCGTCACCGTCCGGTGCCTGCTCCGGGCCGACGGCTCGGTGCCCGACTCGGAGGACGAGCCGGACCTGGTCGCCGTCCTGGCCCGCGCCTACTGAGGTGCAAGGAGGGGCCCCGCCGCGAGGGCGGCCGGGGCCCCGGTCGACAGCCCTAGACGAGTAAGTCCTAACTCAAGGCGGGGCTGCGGACGCAGCGAAGGGTGTTGATGATCCGTTTGTGACGACAGACATCAACACCCTTCTCA
>NZ_JBFAJK010000039.1:0-62554 GCF_040655175.1 Micromonospora sp. NPDC050495
ACGGACCAAGGAGCGACGACGTCAGCGAGCGACCCACACGATTTTCAGCCCGGAACGGGCCACCTCGCCAGAGGCGACAAGGACTAACCCCACCCTCCCTCCCGCCCTCCCGCCTAACGCCCCGTCGATCATGGAGTTGTGGCGCCCGAATCACCCGTGATGCCGCCTTTGTCCACCACCACAACTCCATGATCGGCGGAGCCGGGGTGGGGTGGGAGTGGGCGGGGCGGGGGTGGGTTAGGGGAGGTGGGGGAGGGCGGCGGTGAGGAAGGTGCCGAGGGCGGCGGGGGAGTCGAGGGTGAGGTCGGCGGCGTCGGCGACCTCGCGGCCGGTCTCCGGGTTGGCGACGGCCACGCAGACGCCGATGAACTCCGGGTCGGCGGCGGCACGGGCGCGCAGCGCGGCGAACGCCTTGATGTCGGAGACGTCGTCGCCGAAGTACCAGGCACCGCCGGCGTCCCGGATCACCTCGCCGATGACCAGGCCCTTGTCCCGGTCGACCGGGGGCTTCAGCTCCAGCACCATCCGCCCGGCCTGGCAGCGCAGGCCGAGCCGCTCGGCGTTGGTCCGGCCCCACTCCTGCACCAGGTCGCCGAGTTGCGGGGCGGTCCGCCAGTGCAGCGCGACGGAGAGCCGCTTGAACTCGACCAGGGCGCCGGGCGGCAGTTCGGCGCGCGCCTGGTCGGCCAGCTCGGCCATGGTGGGCACCCAGGGCAGCGCGGCGGGCTCGGTGACCGTCTCGCCGCCGGAGTGGCTGTGCTCCAGGCCGTAGAGCCCGTACAGGTCGATGCCGGCGAGGCCGCCGAACTGGTCGCGGAGGAACTCCACCGGGCGCGCGGAGACGATGGCGATCCGGCGTACCCGCGGGGCGAGCGCCGCCAGCGCGGTGAGCACCCGGGGAGCGGGCCGGACCGTGGTGGGATCGTCGCCGACCGGCGCGAGGGTGCCGTCGAAGTCGAAGAAGAGGACCACGTCCCGCGCGCGTGCCGCGGTAGCGCGCCACGCGTGCTCGGCGTCCAACGGGGTCCTCGGCTGCTGGTTGCCCAGATTCAACGGCGGCACGCGCGTCAGCGTACCCCGCGCCGGGCGGGGTATTCGTGGCCGCGATGGTTGGCCGGCCAGGCGGTGGTCAGCGTTCGGCGGCTCCCCGTCCCCGGCGCCCGAACGGCACCACGGCCGCGTCCTGGCCGTGGCTGAGCAGGTAGCCCTCCACGAAGCCGGTGTTCCGGTCGCCGGTGTGTGCCTCGATCTCGTTGAGCCGCGCCACCAGGAACTCGGTGAGCGCGCTGACCCGGTCGTTGAGCCGGTCGTGCAGTTCGGCGACGACGGCGAGGACCACCGAGGTGCCGGCAGTGATGAGCGCGAAGAGGTTGACGACCAGGGGAAGCTGCCCGCCGTTCAGTACGCCGACCACCACGTTGCCGGTCACGCACGATGTCACCGACACCACCGCGACCACGACTGCCAACCATTTCAGGGTCATGGACAGACCCCTCCTTCTGTCCCGCAGGGCTGAGTTCGGCCTTGTCCCGTCCCCCCGCCGACGACGAGCCCCGAGCAGTACAAACAGGGACGCTAGCGCGTCCGATCCGGGCCCGGAGGGGATAGATCGGATCTGTCCGGGGGTTCTTTCGCCATTTGCGGAACTGCCTGGCGTGTCGACTATCCGGCCTGCCTGCCTCGTTTTCCGGAATCCGTCGGCAGGGTCGGGCGGTACGCGAGGTAGCGGATGGTCTCCCGGATGTGGAACTTCTCCGCGTCCGAGACCCGGGGGTCGACGAGCCGGCGCAGCAGCGCCTCGACGTCCGGGTCCATCGGCGGCGGGGTGGGGCTGGCCTTCGGCGCGGTCGCCCGGTCCCAGCCCAGGGCGGCGAAGGCCGCCGCCGGGTTGAGGCCGAGCCCTTCGCAGAAGGCGACCACCCGTTCCACCTCGGGGTCGCTGGCCCAGTCGCCGCGTACCCAGCGGTTGATGGTCTGCCGGGAGACCCCGGTGCGCCGGGAGACCTCGGTGCCGCTCCACGCCCGCATGGCGCGCGCGTCGTCCAGCGCGCGGCGAACGAAGGTGGCGAAGGCGATCTTCCGGGCGTTGGCCGTCTCGGTCACTCCGTGACGGTACGGCCCGGCCGGTCCGCCGGCGCGGCCCGGCACGCTGTTGTCACGCCGACGAGACGGAGGATCCGGATCGCCGGTAAACGATTGGGAGGTGCTCCTGAGGGGTGCCACCCGGGCAGAATAGATGGACGGCAGTACGGCGGTAAACGGACGAAAAGCTGATACTGTCACGCTCATGAGACAACTTACGGTGTGTCACGTGCATGAGACGACGAGTGCTCACATGCGTCACTCCGCGAGTGCTGAGGGGGTCTCGTGACCGAGCTCGCGACCCGTTCCCAGGCCTTCGGCCTGATCGCGGCCGGGGTGGCCGCCGGGTTGAGCGCACCGTGGCGCCTCTACCTGGCCCGGGGCTGCCGTTATCTGTCGCTCAGCGTCGGCGACCGGGACGAGTGGGACGCCTGGCGTACCCACCTGGGCTGCCCCGAACTGAGCGTCCGGGTCTACGACGCCGGCGGCGACATCCGCCGGACCTCGGTGGCCGAGGTGATCCTGGACGGCTGCCGGATCAGCGTCGAGCTGGTCGAGGAGGTCAGCACCGAGGACCTGGAGCGGCTGCTGGTCGTTGACCCGGTGGCCGAACCGGAGGAGCGATGAGCCGGCGGGCCGGGACGCGGGCGGGGGTGACCCGGTGAGCCCTTTCCTGGCCGTCCTCCTCGTCCTCTTGCTCGGCTCGACCTGCTACGCGGCGGGCCGGCTGCACGGGCAGCTCAGCTACCGGATCGGCTACCGGTTCGGCTACCGGCAGGGGTATTTCGACGGTGACCGGGGCGCCTGGAACCGGCGGCGCCGCGACGCGCAGGCCGCGATCGCCTCGGCGCTGGCCCGGTCCACCCCGGCGTCGGTGTCCGCCCCGCCCAGCCGCGCCGCGGTCCCGTTCGCCGGCACCGCCGTACCGGCCGCGGTGACCGCGAAGCCCGCACCCGGCGCGGCCCCGCGGGCCACCGCGACCGTGCAGCTCGGCGGACTCGCCACCCGGCAGGGCACCACGTACACGGGCTCCTCGTTCAGCGCGTCCGTGGGGGGCGGGCGGCAGACCGGGACCCTGGTACGCCGGCACGGCTGAGGCCGCCCGGGCGCGGTGCGGCGTTCGCGGCGGACGCGCACCGTCTGGGCCACCGCCGACTGGTGACGGTGGTCCGGCCGGCCGGGATGCGCGCAGGGGGCATGCATCCCGGCCGGCCTCGCGCCGCGGTCGACCTTCCGAACGACCCTGAGCCGCACCGGGCCGGGCCGCACCGCACCGGGCCGCGCTGAGCGGGCTGGGTTCACCCGGTCGATGCGCCGCAGCCCGCCGCCACCACTAGCCGACGGGCCGCGCGGGCATTAGCGTCTAGACATGGCACGGGGCTTTCCCGGGCCAGCCGGACAGCCCGGACCTGCGACCTCGCGCACGGGGCCCGCATCCGACCCCGTGTCCACCGGGCACCGGACGAGGCGGAACTCGGGTGGCCGGGTGCCCATCCGCGGAGCAGGCCTGTGACCACTCGCCGTACCCCCGCCGGTGCCGACCAGACCCCGGCCGCGACCGCCGTGACCCGCCGGACCACCCGCAGCCGCCGCACCGCGGCGCCCGCGTCGGCCGGCCCCGAGGAGCCCCGACCAGCCGGCCCGGCCTTTGTCCTGGACACCTCGGTGCTGCTCTCCGATCCCGCGGCGTTCTACCGCTTCGCCGAACACGAGGTGGTGCTGCCGCTGGTGGTCATCTCGGAGTTGGAAGGCAAGCGGCACCATCCCGAGCTGGGCTGGTTCGCCCGCCAGTCCCTGCGGATGCTCGACGAGCTGCGGGTGCGGCACGGTCGGCTCGACCGGCCGGTGCCCGCCAACGACCAGGGCGGCACCCTCCGGGTCGAGTTGAACCACACCGACGACGGGGTGCTGCCGCCGGGGTTCCGCAACGAGTCGAACGATGCCCGCATCCTCTCGGTGGCGCTCAACCTGGCCGCCGAGGGGCGGGAGGTCACCCTGGTCAGCAAGGACATGCCGCTGCGGGTGAAGGCGGCCTCGGTGGGCCTGCGCGCCGACGAGTACCGGCACGGCCAGGCCAGCGATCCGACCTGGACCGGCATGGCCGAGCTGGAGCTGACCGAGGAGGAGATCGCCCGGCTCTACGCGGGCGAGGCGCTGGACCTGGATGCCGCCGCCGGCCTGCCCTGCCACACCGGGCTGGTGCTGCACTCCGGCCGGGGCTCGGCGCTGGGCCGGGTGCTGCCGGACAAGACCGTGCGGCTGGTCCGGGGCGACCGGGAGGCGTTCGGCGTGCACGGCCGCTCGGCGGAGCAGCGGGTCGCGCTGGACCTGCTGCTGGACGAGGCGATCGGCATCGTGTCGCTGGGCGGCCGGGCCGGCACCGGCAAGTCGGCCCTGGCGCTCTGCGCCGGGCTGGAGGCGGTGATGGAGCGTCGCCGGCACAAGAAGGTCATCGTCTTCCGCCCGCTCTACGCGGTCGGCGGTCAGGAACTCGGCTACCTGCCCGGCTCCGAGTCGGAGAAGATGTCCCCCTGGGCGCAGGCGGTCTTCGACACCCTCGGCTCCGTGGTGCACGAGAACGTGCTGGAGGAGGTCATCGCCCGCGGCCTGCTGGAGGTGCTGCCGCTGACCCACATCCGGGGCCGCAGCCTGCACGACGCCTTCGTCATCGTGGACGAGGCGCAGTCGTTGGAGCGGGGGGTGCTGCTCACCGTGCTGTCCCGGATCGGTCAGGGGTCCCGGGTGGTGCTCACCCACGACGTGGCGCAGCGGGACAACCTGCGGGTGGGGCGGCACGACGGGGTGACCGCCGTGATCGAGGCGCTGAAGGGTCATCCGCTCTTCGCGCACGTCACCCTCAGCCGTTCGGAGCGTTCACCGATCGCCGCAATGGTCACTGACTTGTTGGAGGACGGACCGCTCTGATCCGGGTTTTTGCCCGCCTTTGTGGGCATTCGCCTTGTGGTGCAGATCACAAATAGAGCCCAGCGTTTCCCATCAGCCTCACTGTGCGCAATGGTGTCCATCGAGCGTCTCCGACAACTCCAGGTCCGCGCGGCCAGGTTCGCGCACCGATCTGGAGTCGTCGGACGCCCCGACAGGATCGTCGAGCATCGTTCGCCCCGGCGCGGCGAAGGGCCACGAACCGCGGGGCGGCGGCCGCGAGTTCGGGGCCGGGGCGCTCGCGGCGTGCCGACGCGCGGCCATTGAGGCGGCCAGGCGTCCGCGCCGTGTCCTTGCCCCCGACGAAGGGACACTTCGTGAGTCGGCTGTGGAGCCGGTTCGGCGCCCGTACGGCCGCTGTCGCGCTGCTTTCCGTGGGCGTCGCCGGTGGCTTCTACCTGGGCGAAGACCGTCAGACCCAGCAGCAGGGCCTGACCGCGCAGGTCGGCCTCGAGGTCGATCAGGCGGAGTACGCGTACCAGCGGGACCGGCAGGCCGACCACCGGTTGGTGTCGGCCAAGCAGCGGGCCGCCGAGTACCAGGCGAAGCTGCGGGCCGCCGCGGCGGCCAAGGAGGCCGCCGAGCGGGCCAAGGAGGCCGAGGCGGCCGCCGCGTCCCGCAAGAAGGAGCGCGAGGCCGCGGCCAAGGCGGTCACCAAGCCGTACGAGGGACCGATCCCGTCCTCCTGCGAGGAGTACAGCGGCAACCGGAAGGTCGGTTGCGCGATCATGCTCGACCAGGGCTTCGATATCGACCAGTTCCCCTGTCTGGACAAGCTCTGGACCAAGGAGAGCGGCTGGAACCACAAGGCCTACAACGCGGGGTCCGGCGCGTACGGCATCCCGCAGGCGGTCCCGGGCAGCAAGATGGGCTCGGTCGCCGACGACTGGAAGACCAACCCGGCCACCCAGATCAAGTGGGGCCTCGGCTACATCAAGGGCCGGTACAACAACCCGTGCGGTGCCTGGCAGCACTCGCAGAACAGCGGCTGGTACTGATCGGACGCCCCGTCGACGGCGGGCGGCGCGGATGTCCGCGCCGCCCGCCGTCGTCTCATCCCGGTCGGCTGCGGCGCTCGGGTGGCGGTCGGGCCCGATTGCTGATAGCTGTTGGTACGTGACCTGGCGCGGTGGCCCCACGGGCGGCGATCCCCGACGGTTCGGCACCGAGGCGTTCTACGCCTCGCTGGGTCGGGCCTTCGTGGCGATGTGCGCGGTCGTGCCGGTCCTCTTCCTCATCGAGGCCCTCGACGTCGGCCTCCGGTCCGACCTCGACGTCACCGCCGGGATCATCCCGCGCCGGATCCAGGGGCTCGACGGAGTGATCTTCTCGCCGTTCCTGCACGCCGGCTGGAACCACCTCTACAGCAACAGCATCCCGCTGATCCTGCTCGGCACCTTCGTGCTGGCCGCGGGCACCCGCCGGTTCCTCTGGTCCACCATGGTGATCATCCTGGTCAGCGGCCTGGGGGTGTGGTTCACCGGCTCGCCCAACTCGGTGGTGGTCGGCGCGAGCGGGGTGATCTTCGGCTATCTCGGCATCCTGCTCACCCGTGGGGTGGTCGAGCGGAGCTGGTGGAACTTCGCGGTGGTGCTGCTGGTCGGCCTGCTCTACGGTTGGCAGCTGCTCGGCATCCTCCCCACCGACGAGCGCATCTCCTGGCAGGGGCACCTGTTCGGGTTCCTCGGCGGGATCGTCGCGGCGATCCTGTTCCGCCGCCGCCGGGACGAGCTGCCCGACCCGGCGCCGGTCGAGCCGTCCACCGTCACCCTCCCCTGATCGGGCACCGACGCGGATCCGGGACGTGCTTGCCCGGTGCCCCCCGGCCGCCTACCGTCGGGATCAATACGCGTTGATCCGTGACCGAAAGTGACGGTACGCCATGCGCGAGGTCGATGTCGCCGTGATCGGGGCCGGTCCGGCCGGGCTCTTCGCCGCGTACTACGCCGGCTTCCGCGGGCTCTCCGTGGCCGTCGTCGACGCGCTGCCCGAGCCGGGCGGGCAGGTCACCGCCATGTACCCGGAGAAGCTCATCCTCGACGTCGCCGGCTTCCCGGCGGTCAAGGGCCGGGAGCTGGTGGCCAACCTGGTCGCCCAGGCCGCGCCCTTCCAGCCCGAATACCTGCTCGGGGTCCGCGCCGAGAAGCTGGCGTACCTCGACGGGCGGCCGGTGCTCGGGCTGGCCGGCGGGGACCAGTTGCACTGCGGGGCGGTGGTGGTGACCGGCGGGCTGGGCAGCTTCGCGCCGCGACCACTGCCGGTGGCGGACAGCTTCCTGGGCGCCGGGATCGTCTATTTCGTGCCGCAGCCGGCCGAGTTGGCCGGCCGGGACGTGCTGATCGTCGGCGGCGGCGACTCCGCGTTCGACTGGGCGGTCACCCTGGCGCCGCTCGCCCGGTCGGTCACCCTGGTGCACCGGCGGGAGAAGTTCCGGGCCCACGCCTCCACCGTGGCGCGGGTCCGCGCGCTGCCCGTGCGGGTGGTGGTCAACGCCGAGGTGACCCAGCTGTACGGGGAGGACCGGGTCACCGGTGCCGAGCTGACCGTACGCGGCGGGCCGGTGGAGACGCTCCCGGTGGACACCGTCGTGGCCGCGCTCGGCTTCACCGCCGACCTGGGGCCGCTGGCCGAGTGGGGGTTGAACCTGGACCGCCGGCACATCGTGGTGGACAGTGCGATGGCCACCAACCTGCCCCGGGTCTTCGCGGCCGGCGACATCACCGAGTACCCGGGCAAGGTCCGGCTGATCGCCACCGGTTTCGGCGAGGCCGCCACCGCGGTGAACAACGCGGCCGTGGCGATCGACCCGTCCGCGCACCTGTTCCCCGGTCACTCCTCCGACGGCACCTGAGCCGTCCGGGAGCGCGACGACCGGGTGCCCGCGGTCGGCCCGCCGGCGCTCAGGGCAGGCCGATGAGGTCGGCCATCAGGGCGGTCTGGTGGTCGAAGTACTCGTCGCGGTGCGGCAGCATCCGGTTGAACCGGCCGAAGAGTTCGAAGCTGATCAGGCCGAAGAGCTGGGTCCAGCCGGCCATGCCCCGGGCCAGCAGCGCGGCGGGCAGCGCCATGGAGGTGCCCGCGGCGACCTCGGCCAGGTCGTCGCGAAGCGGCTCGGGCAGTTCCTCCTCGGTCGGGTGGAGCCGGCCGCTGGCGACCCCGTCGCGGAGGATGCCGACCAGGGTCAGCGGGGGGCGCGACGCCGGCGCCACGGTGTCGTCGGGGGCGGCGTACCCGGGGACCGGACTGCCGTAGAGCAGGGCGTACTCGGCGGGGTGGGCGAGCGCCCAGGTCCGGGCGGCCCGGCAGGCCGCGTGCCAGCGCCCGCGCAGGTCGGCCCGGTCGGCCGCGGCGTCGGCCGCCTCCACCGCGTCGCCGAGCGCCTGGTACGCGTCGAGGATCAGCGCGGTGAGCAGGTCGTCGCGGCTGGGGAAGTAGCGGTAGATGGCCGAGGAGACCATGCCCATGTCGCGGGCGACCGCGCGCAGCGAGAGGTTCGCGCCGTCGGTGGCCAGGTGGCGGCGGGCCACCGCCTTGATCTCGTCGATCATTCCGGCGCGGACCCGGGCGCGGAGCGAGGGAGCGACCATGCCCCCACTCTGCCACGTCTGAGAGCGGCAATCAAAAGAGAGAGCACCGCTCTTGACGGAAGGGGCGCGGTGGAGCATGCTCTGATGCGAGAGCGGTGCTCTCAGAAGGTATCCCCGCTTCGAAGGGTGGCCCCTCCATGGCCCTGCACGTGATCGTCGGCGCCGGACCCGTCGGCACCGCCACCGCCCGCCTCCTCGCCGACCGCGGCGAGCGGGTACGGGTGGTGACCCGGCGCGGCACCGGACCCGACCACCCGGCGATCGAGCGGACCGCCGCCGACGCCGCCGACACCGACCGGCTCACCGCGCTGACCGAGGGCGCCGCGGCGCTCTACAACTGCGCCAACCCGGCGTACCACCGGTGGCCCACCGACTGGCCGCCGCTGGCCGCCGCGCTGCTCACCGCCGCGCAGCGGACCGGCGCGGTGCTCGCCACCGTCGGCAACCTCTACGGGTACGGGCCGGTCGACGGCCCGATGACCGAGGCCACCCCGCTCGCGGCCACCGGCGTCAAGGGGCGGGTCCGCAACCGGATGTGGGCGGACGCGCTCGCCGCGCACCGGGCCGGAGAGGCCCGGATCACCGAGGTACGCGGCTCCGACTACCTGGGCACCGGCGGCTCCTCGCTGGCGATGATGGTGCTGCCCCGGGTGCTCGCCGGGCGACCGGTGTTCCTGCCGGTGGACTGGGACGCCCCGCACACCTGGACGTACATCCCGGACGTCGCCCGCACCCTGGTCGCCGCCGCGGCCGAGGAGCGGGCCTGGGGCCGGGCCTGGCACGTGCCCAGCTCACCGGCCGTGCCGATGCGGGACCTGGCCACCCGCGCGGCGGCCCTGGTCGGTGCCCGGGCGCCGCGCCTGATCCGGATGCCGTACCCGCTGCTCTGGCTCGCCGGGCTGGCCGACCCGACGGCCCGTGAGCTGCGCGAGACCGCCTACCAGTTCCGCCGGCCGTACGTGCTGGACGCCACCGCCGCCGAGCGGGCCCTCGGCCTCACGCCGACACCGCTGGACCAGGCCCTCGCCGAGACCGTCGCCGGACTGCGCCCGGTCACCGGCGCGGGGCCGGCCCGAGCGCGGCGATGAGGACCGCCACCATGGTCAGGGCGGCGCCGAGCAGGGTGTCCAGACCGGGGCGCGCGGCCGAGGTGGGGAGCAGCAGGTCGAGCAGGACGGCCCCGACGATCTGCCCGGCGATGGTGGCCAGGCCGAGCAGCAGCACCCCGGTAAAGCGGACGATGGCCGCGGCCAGCGCGATGAACACGATGCCGATGGGCCCGCCCAGATAGAGCCACGGCTCGGCCGGGAAGCCGCCGGCCGGGCGGCCCCGCACCGCCACCTCCACCGCGAAGGTGGCGAGCAACGCCGCCGTGCCGACGGCGAAGTTCACCAGCGTGGCGATCGTGGCGCTGCCGGCCGCCGCCCGCACCTGGCCGTTCACCGCCTGCTGCCAGGCGATGCCGACGCCGGCGGCCATCGGCAGCAGAGCCAGCGCCAGCGCGCCGGGGTCGCCCAGCCGGTCGCCCACCGCCAGCAGCACCGCCAGCACGGTGAGCACCGCGCCGACCAGCCGGTGCGGGGTGATCGGCTGCGGCCCGGTCGGTCCGAGGCCGGCCCGGTCCACCAGCAGGCTGCTGCCCGACTGCCCGGCCACCACGGCCACGGTGAACACGGCGACGCCGAGCGTGCCGATGGTGAGCCCCTGGGTGGCGACCAGGAAGGCGCCACACAGGCCGCCCAGGCACTGCCAGGGCCGCAGCGAGCCGGCGCGCAGCGCCACCCGCAGGGCGGCCAGCCCGCGCCGGCCGGCCGGGGTGGCGGGGACCAGCACCAACAGGATCAGCAGGCCCACGCCGAACGAGACCACCGCCGCGGCGATCCCGTCGGCCAGCCGTACCCCCAACTCGCCGTTGATCCGGGACTGGACGGCCACGCCGACGCCGGCGCCGGTGGCCAGCCCGACGCCGGCGATCCGCCGGGCCGGCGGCAGCGTGGGCGGAGCCGCCGTCCCGGTCAGCGTCACTCCTGCTCGGCCAGGGGACGGCCGTCGAAGTCGACCGCCGAGTAGAGGGCCAGCTTCTCCAGCCGGTGGTACGAGTCGATCACCCGGATCGTGCCGCTCTTGGAACGCATCACGATCGACTGGGTGTACGCCCCACCGGAGCGGTAGCGCACCCCGCGCAGCAGGTCGCCCGAGGTGACGCCGGTGGCCACGAAGAAGCAGTTGTCGCCGGTGACCAGGTCGTCGGTGAAGAGCACCCGGTCCAGGTCGTGCCCGGCGGCGATCGCCTTCTCCCGCTCCTCGGCGTCCTTGGGCCAGAGCTTGGCCTGCATCATCCCGCCCATGCACTTGAGCGCGCAGGCCGCGGTGATGCCCTCCGGCGTGCCGCCGATGCCCATCAGCACGTCGACGTCGGACTCGCCCCGGGCCGCCGCGATCGCGCCGGCGATGTCGCCGTCGGAGATGAACCGGATGCCCGCCCCGGTCCGCCGGATCTGCTTGACCAGGTCGTCGTGGCGCGACCGGTCCAGCACGCAGACCGTCACCTCGGCGGCGTCGGTGCCCTTGACCCTGGCGATCCGGCGGATGTTCTCGGCCACCCCGGCGTTGATGTCGACCACGTCGGCGTACATCGGGCCGACGGCGAGCTTCTCCATGTAGAAGACGGCGCTCGGGTCGAACATCGCGCCGCGCTCGGCCACCGCGAGCACCGCGAGGGCGTTCGGCATGCCCTTGCTCATCAGCGTGGTGCCGTCGATCGGGTCGACCGCCACGTCCACCTCGGGACCGGTCCCGTCGCCGACCTCCTCGCCGTTGAAGAGCATCGGGGCGTTGTCCTTCTCGCCCTCGCCGATCACCACGACCCCGCGCATCGGGATCGAGTTGATCAGCTTGCGCATGGCGTCGACGGCGGCTCCGTCGCCGCCCTCCTTGTCGCCCCGACCGACCCAGCGGCCGGCGGCCATCGCCGCGGCCTCGGTGACCCGGACGAGGTCGAGGGCGAGGTTACGGTCCAGATCCTGGGGGGTTCGCGTCCTGGTGATTGTCATGACGGCTTCCTCCTCGCGACGTTGCGGGGTGGACCGGCGGGATGCGGCCGTCGCCGCCGCCGGTTTTGTCGCTGATCCTCACACGATCTCAGGTTCCGCGTCGGAGCGGGGCGGAGGAGGCCAGGATCACGCCTCACGGCGGGCTGCGAGAATGGTCGGGTGGAACCCGCACAGCCTGCCGACCGCGTACCGACCGACGCCACCCCGCCCGACGGCCAGCCGCCGGTCGGGCCCGCCGCCGGGCCCGCTGCCCAGGCCGGGGAGCCGGCGCTGGTCGAGTCGTCGACCGGTCCCGCACCGCTGGCCGAGGGCGGCGAGCCGGCCCTCGTCGAACCGGTCGACCGGCCGGCCGCGGGCGACGCCGGCCCGCACCCCGCCGTCTCCGGCGACCAGCCCGCCCCGCCGGCCCGCAAGGAGAAGTCGCGCTCCGAGCGGTCGCCCCGGGACATGGCCCTGTCGCTGCTGGTGCTGCTGGTCCCCATCGTGCTGCTGCTCGCCTTCTACCGGGGCTTCCTGGGCGGGGACGAGCCGACCACCGTCGATGCCGCGCCCGCGATCGAGCAGGCCCGGGCGGCCGGCGCGTTCCCGGTCAGCGAGCCCGAAGGGCTGGCCTCCGGCTGGCGTACGGTCAGCGCCCGCTACCGGACCGAACCCGGGGGCGCCACGCTGCGGATCGGCTACCTGACCCCGGAGGGGCGGGGCGCCCAACTGGTGGAGAGCAACGTGCCGGCCGAGCAGTTGCTGCGCACCGAGCTGAAGGGTGGTCAGCCGCAGGGGCCGGCCGAGCTGCCCGGCGCGAGCTGGCAGCGGTACACCGCCCGGGACAACGAACAGGCCCTGGTCCTGCTCGAACCGAACCGCACGGTGCTCGTGATCGGTGACGCCCGGGAGGGCGAGCTGCGTCAGCTGGCCAGCGCGCTGCGCTGACCCGGCCGGCGTCGCCCGGGGACCGGCCGCCGGCGCCTGGGGACCGGCCGCCGGCGCCCGGGTGGACGGCGGACGGCCGCGCCCAACCGGACAGGGATTGCCGAACACCACTTCAGGGAACAGAGGAGGCACGGACCCGTCGCCGCCTCCGAGGTCGCGCCGGGGCCGTGCGCCGGAGCCGGCGTCAGGGCTGCGGCGGAACGCCTCCGGCACCTCGTGGGCCGGACGACCCACCTGGAGAGGTTCAACATGAAGATTCGACGGTTCAGCGCCGCCGCCTTCGCCGCGGCGCTGCTCATCCCCGGCGTGGCCGCCTGCAACGACGACGGGACCGCCGGCGCGGGGGCCTCCGGCACCCCGAGCGCCTCCGGCAGCATCGCGCCGAGCGGCAGCGCGGGCACCGGCGACGCCAAGCAGGCGCTGCTCGACTCCACGAACGCGATCCGCGACGGGAACTTCCGGTTCACCATGTCCGGCGCCGGCTCCACGGCGGAGGGGCAGGTGCACGAGCCGAGCCAGAGCGCGGAGATGCGGATGACGATCGGTGAGCCGTCGTCCGACCTGATGATGAAGCTGGACCTGATCCACCTCAAGCCCGACAGCTGGGTGAAGCTGGAACTCGGCGGGAAGGCCGCCAGCAGCGTCCCCGGCGTGCAGAAGCTCAATCTCGGCAAGTACCAGCACCTCGACCAGACCCGGATCAAGGGCAACCGGGCGCTCGGCTTCGACTTCGACAAGGTCGACCCGGCCGGCAGCGCCGTGCTGACCCAGGGCATCACCGAGGTCCGGCAGACCGGCGAGGGCGCGTACGCGGGCACCGTCGACGTGTCCAAGGCGGCCGAGGCCGGATCGCTCGACCCCGCGGTGATCACCGCGCTCGGCACCCAGGCGAAGACCGTGCCGTTCACCGCCAAGGTGGACGGGCAGGGCCGGCTCAGCGAGCTGGTGCTCCAGCTCTCCGCCGCCGGGCAGAGTGCCGCCCAGGACATCAAGATCACGTACTCGGACTACGGCAGCGCGACCGCCGCCCAGAAGCCCCCGGCCGACCAGGTCGTCGAGGCACCGGCCGAGTTCTACAACCTGTTCAGCTGACCGAACGCTTCGGTGGGGCGGCCACGGCCGCCCCACCGGCGTCTCTGGTCAGTCCTCGGCGGCTCGGTCGCCGCGCCCGCGTTTCCGGTCGCTGTGGCGGCGGTTCCGGTCAGTCCTCGGCGGGTTGCCGGGCGGCGTCGATGCGGGCGCGGGCACCGTCCAGCCAGCGCTGGCAGACGCCGGCGAGGCGCTCGCCCCGCTCCCAGAGCGCCAGCGACTCCTCCAGCGAGGTCCCGCCGGCCTCCAGCCGCTCGACCACCTGGGCCAGCTCGGCCCGCGCCTGCTCGTAGCTGAGCCGCTCGTCCGGCCCGGCGTCTCTCTGGTCGCTCATCGGGCCCATCCCATCACACTCCCGGCGCGGACCGTGGGCACGGGTCGCCGGCTGCGGGCGGCGCGTCGCCGGAACCCGCCGGGTCGAGGCGGCGTCAACCCGCCGGGTCGAGGGGGCGTCCGGGGACCGGTCAGCTCCCGCCGTCCACCGTCGCGGCCAGCTCGCCCTCGGCGAGGCGGACCCGCAGCGGGTCGCCCTTGGCCACCTCGGACGCCGCGCGGACCACGTGCCCGTCGGCGCGTTGGACGATCGCGTACCCCCGGTCGAGGGTCGCGGCGGGGGAGAGGGCGCGCAGCCGGGCCAGGGTGTGCCGCAGGTCGTCGCCGGCGGCGGCGAGCCGGTGGTCCAGGCAGCGGCCGGCGCGGTCGCGCAGCGCGACCACCTCGGCGGCCCGCTGCTCGACCATCACCTGCGGGCGGGCCAGCACGGGTCGGGAGCGGAGCAGGTCGAGCCGGTGCGACTCCCGGTCCACCAGGTTGCGGACCGCCCGCTCCAGCCGGGACCGGGCCTGGCCGATGAGGCGTACCTCCTCGGTGAGGTCGGGGACGACGCGCTTGGCCGCGTCGGTCGGCGTGGACGCGCGGACGTCGGCCACGTAGTCCAGCAGCGGCGTGTCCGTCTCGTGGCCGATCGCGCTGACCACCGGGGTACGGCAGGCGAAGACCGCCCGGCAGAGCGCCTCGTCGGAGAAGGGCAGCAGGTCCTCGATGCCGCCGCCGCCCCGGGCGATGACGATCACGTCGACGGTGGGGTCGGCGTCGAGCACCTTGAGCGCCGCCACGATGTCGGGCACCGCGCTCGGGCCCTGCACCGCCACGTTGACCGTGCGGAACTCCACCGCGGGCCAGCGCCGGCGCGCGTTGGTGAGCACGTCCCGCTCGGCGGCCGAGGCCCGCCCGGTGATCAGCCCGATCCGCTGCGGCAGGAACGGCGGGCGGCGCTTGCGGGACCGGTCGAAGAGTCCTTCCGCGGCGAGCAGCTTCTTGAGCTTCTCCAGCCGGGCCAGCAGCTCACCCAGCCCGACCTGGCGGATCTCGTCGGCGCGCAGGCTCAGCGTGCCCCGGGCGGCGTAGAACTCGGGCTTGGCGTGCAGCACCACCCGGGCGCCCTCACGCAGCTCGGGCGCGCCGGCGTCGAGCACGTCCCGGTTGGTGGTGACGGTCAGGCTCAGGTCGGCGGACGGGTCGCGCAGGGTGAGGAAGACGGTGCTGGCGCCCGGCCGGCGGCTGATCTGCGCCACCTGCCCGTCCACCCAGACCCACCCCAGCCGGGCGATCCACGCGGCGATCTTCTGGCTGACCACCCGGACCGGCCACGGCTCCTCGGACGTGCTCCGTCCGACCTCGCTGCCGCCCTGCCCCACCGCGCCCATCCGCCCACCCTAGTTCCCGCCGCACCGCCCACCCCGACACCACCTCCGCCCCGCCCGTGTCGTCCGAAACGGGACGGCGGTGAGTTCCGGGACCGCGCCGCGCCTGGTGATCAACGGGGTGGTGCGGGGACGGTCGACGCCTCGCGGCCGCTGCCGGCCGAAGAGCCGCCACGTACGATGGTCGGGTGACTGAGGCTGCGACCACTCCCCGGACCGGCAAGCGCGTGCTCCTGGCCAAGCCCCGCGGCTACTGCGCCGGGGTGGACCGGGCGGTGCAGACCGTCGAGGAGGCGTTGAAGCTCTACGGCGCCCCCATCTACGTGCGCAAGCAGATCGTGCACAACAAGCACGTGGTGCAGACCCTCGAGGCCCAGGGCGCGATCTTCGTGGAGGAGAACGAGGAGGTGCCGGAGGGCGCCACCGTGATCTTCTCCGCGCACGGCGTCGCCCCCGAGGTATACGAGCAGGCCCGGGAGCGCTCGCTCAGGGCGATCGACGCGACCTGCCCGCTGGTCACCAAGGTCCACCAGGAGGCTCGCCGGTTCGCCGCCGAGGACTACGACATCCTGCTGATCGGGCACGAGGGGCACGAGGAGGTCGTCGGCACCGCCGGTGAGGCGCCCGCGCACATCCAGCTCGTGGACGGCCCGGACGGCGTCGACAAGATCTCCGTCCGCGACCCGAACAAGGTCGTCTGGCTCTCCCAGACCACCCTCTCGGTCGACGAGACGCTGGAGACGGTGGCCCGGCTCAAGCAGCGGCTGCCGCTGCTCCAGTCGCCGCCCAGCGACGACATCTGCTACGCCACCTCCAACCGGCAGCACGTGGTCAAGGAGATCGCGCCGGACTGCGACGTGGTGATCGTCGTCGGCTCGCGTAACTCCTCCAACTCGGTCCGCCTGGTCGAGGTGGCCCTCGACGCCGGCGCCCGCGCCGGGCACCTGGTCGACTTCGCCCACGAGATCGACGACGCCTGGCTGGCCGACGCCCGCACCGTCGGGGTGACCTCGGGCGCCAGCGTGCCGGACGAGCTGGTCCAGCAGGTCCTCGCGCGCCTGGCCGAGCGGGGCTTCACCGACGTCGACGAGATCACCACCGCCAACGAGCGGCTGACCTTCTCGTTGCCGCAGGAGCTCAAGCGGGACATGAAGGCCGCCGCGCGCGGCTGACGGCCGGAACGGAACCGTCGGCCGGTACGTCGAACTCGGCATGAAGACTCCTCGGACGGTGCTGGTCGCCCTGGTCGCCGGCGTGGCGCTGAGCGCCTGCGCGGGCCTGGGCGCCGAGCCCACCACCCCCACGACGACGGGAGCCACCCCGGTGACCAGCCAGCCCAGCCCGGACCCGAGCGCCGTCCCGAGCGACCCGACCCCGACCGGCAAGGGCGGCCCGACGCCGACCGGCAAGGGTGGCCCCTCGGTGCCGCCCCCCGCCCGGGACACCCTGACCGGCGTGGTGGAGGCCGGGGTGGAGCCGAACTGCCTGCTGATCGGCGGCAACCTGCTCGTCGGCGGCCCGCGCGACGTGCTCAAGCCGGGCACCCGGGTCGTCGTCACCGGTCACCCGCAGCCCGGCCTGATGACCACCTGCCAGCAGGGCACCCCGTTCGTCGTCGAGTCCGCCCGCCGGGCCTGAGCGCGGCCCCGGGCGGAGCCCCGCTCTGACGGGCGCAGTCCGGCCCCGACCGGCGCAGTCCCGCCCCGACCGGCGCAGTCCCGCCCCGACGGGCGGAGCCCCGCCCCCACGGGTGGGGACGGGGCTCCTGACGGGTCGGCCGGCGGTCAGTTCACCGCGCCGACGGCCACCGAGCCGCGGCCGACGACCGCGCCCTCGACGGTGGTGACGGCCAGGTCACCGTAGAGTTCCCGGCCGGCCGCCGGGGCGGCCAGGGCGGTCACCGTGCCGGTCAGCGTGGCGGTGGCGCCGTTGGCCAGGAACACCGGGGTCCTGGGGGCGGCGAGGGCACCCAGCGCCGGCGACGAGAACGAGTCCCGGTAGTCGTACTCGGTGCCGCCGGCGGCGACCGCGTAGCCCTGCACGACCACCCGGTAGGTGCCGGCGACCGGGTTGGTCAGGGTCACCGCCTCCTCCGAGTCGCCGTCGGCGGACCGGCCCACCTGGGTCGCGCCGCGGAAGACGTACAGGTCCAGGTCGGCGCCGAGGTCGGAGGTGTTGCCGATCCGGGCGCTGAACGAGGTCGTACCGGCCGGGACGTCCACCGTGTACTCCTGGCTGGTGCCCACGGTGATGGTCGGCCGCCCGCTGCGCACGCTGGCGAGCGGGCCGCCGACGCCGCTGACCCGGACCGGGCCGAAGGTGTTGGTCAGGTCCCAGCTCACCTCGGTCGGGGTGCCGGCGGTCACCGACGGCAGCTCGACGACGGCCGGCTCGACCGCGACACCCTGCACCCGCGTCTGGAGCTGGTACGGGTTGTCCAGGCTCGGGGAGGTACGCCGGGCCTCCACCTCGATCTCCCAGACCCCGGCGATCGGGTTCTGGTAGTCCCGCTCCTGCGGCTTGCAGGCCGCGGCGTCGGAGAAGTTGGTGTAGCAGGCGGTGCTCGTGGTGCTGTCGACCGGCACGCCGTACGGGTTGATGGCGATGAACCGGGTCTGCGAGCCGGTGGCGATGCCGGAGAGGTTGACGTGGAGCGCGCCCGTGCCCTCCGGGACCGTCACGAAGTACGAGGTGAAGCTGTTGCGCTCGACCGAACCCTCGGTGGTGAAGGCGTAGGCGGGCGTGGTGACCTGGGTCGGCACCACCACGACGGTGGAGACCTCGAAGTCGATCACCGAGGTGGCCGGGTCGTCCACCGTCATGATCGCGCCGTGCGCGCCGGTGCTCAGCGGCTTGGCCTTGACCTGGACGGTGACCGTCCGGTTCAGCGGCAGCGCCACGGACTTCGGCGCCGAGAAGGTGCCGTCGTTGCCCCGGAACGCGATCTCGTGCCTGATGGTCCGGTCCGGCCCGCTGGTCCGGGTCAGCTTGACCTCGTAGGAGCGCTTCTCCTTGACCTGCTGGCCGCCCCGGCCGATGGCGCAGCGGTTGTAGACGCCGGTGCCCACGTTGGGGTTCTTCTCGAACTCGCCGCTGTCCGGGTTGTACGTCGCCAGGTTGCCCGACAGCTCGGTGCAGACCGGCGCCGCCGACGTGTAGCCGCGGGTCTGTACGCCCCTGGCGAGCAGGCCCCAGGCGCCCGGCACGTTGAGCATGCCGTAGCCCTGGCCGTACGTCGGCACGCCCTTGATCGCCTTGGCGGAGCTGTAGAGGGCCCGGCGCAGCGCGGCCGGGGTGACCGCCTGGCCGGTGGCGCGGGCGGCGGAGAGCAGCAGCGCCGCCCCGCCGGTGGCCTGCGGCGAGGCCATCGAGGTGCCGTTGAGCATCTGGTAGCCCGGGGGCAGCTGGTAGCCGGCCTCGGGGACCGGGTTACCGGGCTGCCAGGTCGGCGCGGTGGAGATCGCCGAGCCGGGGGCGGTGATGTTCGGCTTGAAGCCGCCGTCCTCCCGCGGGCCGCGCGAGGAGAAGTTGAACAGCGCGTTCTCCTTGCGTACCACCGAGCCGTAGTTGGCCAGCCAGGTGTCCTTGCTGACGTTCGCGGCGACGCTGACCACGTTGCTGGCCACCGACGGGTCGCCGACCGTGTTCAGGCCGGGCCCGGAGTTGCCGGCCGAGAGGAACAGCTGCACCCCGTACGTGGTGATCAGGGTGTTGTAGAGCTCGGCGCGGGCGTTGGCGCCGTCGTTCAGCGCCGGCAGGCCGCCGATCGACATGTTGACCACGTCGACCTTGCGGTTGACCACCAGGTCGACCATGCCGGTGGTGAGCGCCGCGGCGGTGCAGCCGCCACCCCACGAGCAGGCGCGGGCGGAGACCAGCTTGGCGCCCGGGGCGGCGCCGTCGAAGGCGCTGTTGCCCAGCATGTCGTTGGCGGCGGTGATGCCGGCCACGTGGGTGCCGTGGGTGGCCTCGATGATGCCGATGTTCACGTAGTCGACGAGGCCGGGGCCGCCGGCCGGCGCGGTGTCGACGTCCTCGCGGTACTCCACGACGAACGGCATCTGGTCCCGGACCGCGGTGGCCGGGTTGTCTGTGCCGAAGTGGCCGACCTGGAACTTCTCCCGGTACGGCCGCATCACCTCGTCGTCGGTGAAGTCCCGGTTCTGGTTGACGTCCACCCGGATGTCGTGGCTGACCGGGTCGTAGAGCACGCCCCAGGCGTTGGTGGTGTCACCGTCGCGGTTCACGTCACCGGCCGGGTCGCTGGCCGCGGTGATGGACTCGCGGAACGTGTTGAACGTGAAGGTGCCCGCCGGTGCGGTCCAGGTGGTCGCGCCCGCGCCGGTGCCGATGACGAAGGACGGGCCGCTGACCTGGGTGGTCATCGGCCGCCAGGTGGCGTCTTCGAGCGGGTCGGTCGCGGTGACCCAGTCGACGATCTTGCGCTCGCCGGTGGTGGTCTTCTGCAGGGCCGGCTGGTCCAGGTCGATCCCGGAGTCCATGATGCCGATGGTCACGCCGCGTCCGTCCCAGGTCGGGTGCGCGGCCTTGAAGGCCTCCGCGCCGGTCTCGGCGGTCGGCATGTACGGGTTGACCGCGCCGGTGCCCGCGCCCGGGCCGGCCAGCGTCGCGCCCTGCCGGGCGGTCTTCGCGCCGGCCTTGGCGGCCTCGGGGGCCGGGTCGGGGCGCTTGATGGTCTCGTCGAGGTCGACGGCGGAGACGCCGGGCAGCGTGGCGGCCTTCAGCACCTTCCCGGTGGGGACCTTGGCCAGCAGGTAGCCGACCTGGTCGTAGCGTTGGCTGACGGTGGCGCCGAGGTCCTCGAGGCCGGCGGCGACCGTGCCGGCCGCGCCCTGCCGGGCGGCGATGATCAGGGTGACGGTCGGCGCGTGCTTCGCCTCCGCCTCGTCGAGGAGCTTGGCGTCGTGCGCGCCCAGCGCCTCGACCGCGGTCGGCTGGGAGGCGTCGGGGGTGGCGGCGGGGGCCGCGCTCGCGGTCGCGGCGCCACCTCCGACGGTCATGGCGCCGGCGGCCAGGACCGAGGCGAAGAGCGCGGCGGAGGTACGCCGGCTCCGGTTGCGGGGTTGGCTCACGTTCTCTTCCTCCAGAGAACAGGGCCCTGTGGAGCACAGGGCACGTGTCCCCGTGATCCTCTGGGGCACCCCGCCCGATGTCACTAGTCCAGGATGGATTTGTGACCGGTCCGTAACGCAGATCGACCATCGTCGTCACAGTCAGCACGTGGATCGTCGGGGCCGGCTGGCCGTTCGGACGATGTGGACGGCGCGTCGAGCAGCTCCGGCGCCTGCGGCTGCCGGGGGGTCAGCTCGACCTGCGCCGGCGCGGCCAGCTCCTGGTCGGAGACGCCCAGCTCGGCGAGCTTGCGGGCGCTCACCAGCACCCGCGCCTCCAGCGAACCCACCGCCCGGTTGTACGCCGTGACCGCCCCGCCGAGCGAGGCGCCGAGCTTGCCGACGTGCTCGCCCAGGGTGGACAGCCGCCCGTACAGCTCGCGGGCCAGCGAGTGCACGGTGGCCGCGTTGCGGGCCAGGGCCTCCTGCCGCCACGAGTACGCCACCGTGCGCAGCATCGCCACCAGGGTGGCCGGCGTGGCCAGCACCACGTTGCGGGCGAAGGCGTGCTCCAGCAGCGTCGGGTCGCGCTGGAGGGCCACGTCGAGGAACGGGTCGGCCGGCACGAAGAGCACCACGAACTCCGGGGTCTGGTCGAAGGCCGCCCAGTAGGACTTGGCGGCCAGCCCGTCCACGTGTGCGCGCAGGTGCCGGGCGTGCGCGTCGAGCTGGGCGTCCCGTCCCCGCTCGTCGCGCGCCTCCATGGCGGTCAGGTACGCGTCGAACGGCGCCTTGGCGTCCACCACCACGGTGCGGCCACCGTGCAGCCGGACCACCAGGTCGGGGCGGACCCCCTGGTGGTCCGTGGCGGCGGTGACCTGCTCGTTGAAGTCGCAGTGCTCCAGCATGCCGGCGGCCTCCACGATCCGCCGGAGCTGGTGCTCGCCCCATCGGCCGCGCACCTGCGGGGCCCGCAGCGCCGCGACGAGCTGCTTGGTCTCGGTGCGCAACTCCCCGGAGACGCTGCTCATCGCGCGTACCTGCTCGCGCAGCTCGGCGTACGCGTCGATGCGGTCCCGCTCCAGCTCGGTGACCCGCTGCTCGTAGCGGCGGAGGGTGTCGTGCAGGGGCGCCACCGCCCGCGCCACCGCCTCCTGGGACTGGGCGGTCGCCTCGTAGCTGAGCGCCCGCATGGACTGCTCCAGCCGGCCCTCGCCCTCGCGGTTGGCGGCGAGGGTCGCCTCGAGCCGGGCGATCTCGGTCGCCGATCGGGCGCGGGCGGCCAGCCAGCCGACGGCGCCGCCCGCGCCGAGGCAGAGCACCACCACGGCCACCGTCGAGAAGCTCATGGCCAGAAGCTTGCCAAACGGATACGACGTGCGCCTGCTGGGTACGGTCGAGTCATGGAACTTGCCCTTTGGCTGGTCCTGGTGCTGATGCTCGGAGGTGCGCTCGTGTTCTGGCGATGGGGAAGCAGGTCCCGGCGGGCCACCGAGCTGGCCGACGCCCGAGCGGAGGCCCAGCGCTGGTACGAGCGGCTGGGTGGCCAGCTGATGAATCTGCACGGCGACGCCCCGGCCGTACGCCAGGCGCTGGCCGACGCCGGTGAGCGGTACAACGCCGCCGGCTCCCAGCTCGAGCAGGCCCGCACGCCGCACCAGTTCGCGCTGGCCCGGGAGACCGCGCTGGAAGGGCTGGCGTACATCCGGGCCGCGCGGACGGCGATGGGCATCGACCCGGGACCGGAGCTGCCGCCGCTCGCGGCCGCCCGGGGCGCCGGCATGCTCACCAAGGAGCGCGAGGTCAACGTGCAGGGGCAGACCTACCGGGCCGGCCCCCAGCCGGGCAACCAGACGCCCTACTACTACCCCGGCGGCAACTGGCAGGGCCGGCCGGTGCCGGCCGGCTGGTACTCGACGCCCTGGTGGAAGACGGCGCTCGGCACCGGCGCCGGGGTGCTCGGTGGCCTGCTGATCGCCGACGCGCTCTTCTCGCCGGCCTTCGCCGACCCGGGCTACGGCTACGAGGCCGGCTACCAGGAGGGCTTCCAGGACGGCTACGGCGACGGCCAGGACAACGGCGACCAGGGCGGCAACGACGTCGGCGGCGACCAGTTCGCCGGCGACCAGGGCGACTACGGCGCGGCGGGCGACTACGGCGGTGGGGACTTCGGCGGCTACGGCGGCGACTTCGGCGGCGGCGACTTCGGTGGGGGCGACTTCGGCGGCGGGGACTGGTGACCCGGGCGGCGTGAGTGGCGGGAGGCCCGCCCGACCGGCCCGCCCGGTGGGTGTCGCGGCGGCTGACTGTCGCTCGTGAGCGGTCTGCGACCGCCGGCGGGGACGACGACGAAAGGGCATCCCGGGTGGGGTCGGGCCCTTTCGGGTGCTGCTCGGATCGTCAGGAGGCGCTGTAGCCGCGGGTGGCGATCCAGTCGGCGAGGTTGTCCACGCTCATCCGGTAGGAGGCCATGTTCGGGTCGGCCGAGTCGGCGATCGTCACGGTCTTTCCGCCGTCGCGGTAGCCGACGACGCTGATGTAGTGGCCGCCTTCGAAGGAGTGGGTGTTGCCGTCGGTGTCGGTGGCGGTGCCGGCGATGTTGGCGACCACGGCCCGGCCGTCGTCGACGGTCTCGACGATGTCAGCGCGCAGCCGCTCGGTCTGCTTGTCGTCGGCCTTGGGGTCGCGGATCTCCACCGAGTGGTAGGTCTTGCCGGTTTCCTTGTTCAGCACGGGGGTGATGTCGTTGATGCTGTTGGTGCCGGCCTCGGTGGTGCCCATCTCCTTGGCCATGGCGTCCACGTCGATGTTCTTACCCAGGACGCTCAGGGCGTTGCGGGTGGCGGCGGGGCCGCAGTAGTAGAAGTTCGGCTGGGCCTCGTAGCGGACGTCGAGTTCCCGCTCGCCGTGGCCCTTGCGGTCGGTGCTGACCTGCGCGGTCTTCTCCGCGGGGGCGGCGTGGGCGGCGATGGCCGGGCCGGCGATGCCACCAGCGGTGGCGGCGAAACCGGCAGCGGTCAGGACGGTGTTACGCAGCAGAGTGGTACGCATGATGAGTGCCTCTCTGATCGGGGGTGACGCGGCACGACGGCAGGGGGCGCACGAGGTGCCGCGGCAAAAGGGGGAAGGTTTTCGCGGGGCCCGGCGATCAGTGACCTGCTCGGGCGTCCAGGGAAGGTAACGACGGCCGGTGGCCGATCATTCCGACCGCCGCCGCCGCACCCCCTGGGGCGGGCTGCTTCGCGGTCTGCCCTGTACAACGCCCCCACCCCCGACCCGATTCCGCCCGCACGGTGGCGTCCACCACCGACCCGAACCGGACACCGAGCCCACAACCCCCACACACAACCCGGATATCACAGCCATAGCGGCCACTCCGCCCCGGCCCACGCCCCGTTGACAAGGAGTTCGCGTCAGGGACGGCGCGGATCCCCGGACGCAAACTCCTTGATCAACAAGGGAGAACGGGTCAGCCCGTGTTGCGCATGCCGGCGGCGATGCCGTTGACCGTGGTGAGCAGGGCCCGCTCCAGAGCGGTGCCGTCGTTGGGGGCGCGCCGGCCGCCCGGTGCGGTGGCGACCGCCCGGCCGGCGGCACCGGAGTCCCGGTACTGGCGCAGCAGCGCCACCTGGAGGTGGTGCAGCGGCTCCAGGTAGGTGTCGCGTACCGCCAGGGTGCGCTGGAGCACCGGCGAGTTCTCCAGCAGGGCCGGCGAGGCTGTGACCGCCAGCACCTCCTGCTTGGTCAGCTCGTACTCCTGCTCGATCTTGGCGAAGATCGGGTGCAGCTTCTTCGGCACCAGCGTCTCGACGTACCGGCGGGCGATGGACAGGTCCGTCTTGGTCAGCATCATCTCGACGTTCGACAGGAACGTGCGGAAGAAGTGCCAATTCCGGTTCATCTCGGCGAGCACGTCCTCGAGCCCGGCCGCGCGGGCCGCGGCCAGGCCGGACCCCACGCCGAACCAGCCGGGCACGATCTGCCGGGTCTGCGTCCAGCCGAACACCCACGGGATGGCGCGCAGGCCGGACAGGCCGGCACCGGTGTTCGGCCGCTTCGCCGGCCGGGAGCCGATGTTCAACGCGCCGAGCAGCTCGGTCGGGGTCGACGCCCAGAAGTACGCCGCCAGGTCGGGATCCTCGACCAGCGACCGGTACGACCGGAAGGCCGACTCGGACACCACGTCCATGGTGGCGTCCCAGCGCTCCAGCATCTCGGCCGGCTGCCGGGGTGCGGTGTGCAGCAGCGTGGCCTGGAGCACCGCGGCCATGGTCAGCTCCAGGTTCTCCCGGGCCAGCGCCGGGAGCGTGTACTTGTCGGAGATGACCTCGCCCTGCTCGGTGACCTTGATCGCGCCGTCCAGGGTGCCGTACGGCTGGGCCAGGATGGCGTCGTGGGTCGGGCCGCCGCCCCGGCCGACCGTGCCGCCCCGGCCGTGGAAGAGCCGCAGGTGCACGCCGTGCCGGGCGGCCACGTCACGCAGCGCCCGCTGGGCCCGGTGGATGGACCACTGGCTGGTGGTGATGCCGGCCTCCTTGTTGGAGTCGGAGTAGCCCAGCATCACCTCCTGCACGTCGCCCCGGGCCGCCACCAGCGCCCGGTAGGCCGGCAGCGACAGCAGCTCGTCCAGCAGCTCGCCACCGGCGTTCAGCTCGGCCGGGGTCTCCAGCAGCGGCACGATGCCGATCCGGGCCCGGCCGCTGTGCACGTCGACCAGGCCGGCCTCGCGGGCCAGCACCACGGCCGCCAGCACGTCGTCGACGCCCAGGGTCATCGAGATGATGTACGACTCGATCACCTCGGTGCCGAACCGGTCCTGCGCCTCGCGGACCGCGGCGAACACGTCGAACGTCTTCCGGGCCGACTCGGTGAGCGGGGTGTCCTGGGTGGAGAGCGGCCGGCGGCCGGTCAGCTCGTCGGCGAGGAGCTTGGTGCGCTCCAGCCGGGTCAGCGACGGGTAGTCGGAGACCTCGCCGACCGCGGCGTAGAGCTGGGCCAGCACCTCGTGGTGCTTCTCGGCGTGCTCCCGGACGTCCATGGTGGCCAGGTGCAGGCCGAACGCGGAGACCGTACGGATGGTCGAGGCGAGCCGGCCGACCGCGGTGAGCTGGCCGGAGTTGCGGGCCAGCGAGGCGCGCAGCAGCTCCAGGTCGGCGATCAGCTCGGCCGAGCCGCGGTAGTCCCGCCCCGGCACGTGCGCGGTGCCGCTGCGCAGCCGCTCCCGGGTGTTGGCCAGCTTCGCCTTCACGCACCGAGCCTTGAGCCGGTACGGCTCCTCGGCGTTGACCCGGCGGAACCGGGGCGCCACCTCGGGCAGCGCGTCCAGGTCGGCGGCGAGGCTGGCCGAGAGGTCCAGCGAGACCGCGCGCAGCCGGCGGGAGACGCTGACCTCGCTGATCAGCTCGTCCATCGCCCGCTCGGTGGCCTCGATGCCGTGCTCGTGCTGGATCCGCAGCACTTCCCGGGTGACCGCCGGGGTGACGAACGGGTTGCCGTCCCGGTCGCCGCCGATCCAGGTGCCGAAGGTCAGCGGGCGGGCCGTCGGCGAGGTCTCGACGCCCAGGGTGCGCAGCGTGTCGGCGAGGTCGTCGAGGACCTGCGGCGCGGCCTCGGCGTGCAGGTCGCGCAGGTAGTAGATGGCGTTGCGTGCCTCGTCGGTCGGGTCCGGCCGGTCCAACCGCAGCTCGTCGGTCTGCCACATCAGGTCGAGCAACTCGGCCAGGCGCCGGTTGGCCGGCCCCTCGTCGCTGGCGCCGTAGAGGATGGCGTTCGCGGTCTCGGTGTCCAACTCGTCGGCGATCGCGCGCAGCTTGGACAGGATGGACCGGCGGGCCGCCTCGGTGGGGTGGGCGGTGAAGACCGGGCGTACCGCGAGCCGGCGGGCGGCGGCGGCGATCTCCTCGGCCGGCACGCCGCGTTCGGCGATCATCTTGGCCGCCTGGTCCAGCCAGCCGCCGTGCATGGCCCGGCGCCGGCGCAGGTCGCGGGCCCGGTGCACCTGCTCGGTGATGTTGGCCAGGTGGAAGTAGGTGGAGAAGGCCCGGGCCAGCTTGGTCCCGGTGGTGACGTCGAGACCGCCGAGGCGCTGCGCGGCGGCCGGCGGGTCGGCGCGGACCTGGGCGCGGATCTCCTCGACCAGGTCGAGCAGCGGACGGCCCTCCTGCCGGGCGAGGGTCTGCCCGAGGAGCGTGCCGAGGCGGCGGATGTCGGCCCGCAGTGCGGCGTCCGGGCCGTCGTGGTCGTGCTGGTCGGTCACGGGTGCGCTCCTTACGTGAGTACGAAGGACAGCGCTGTCCGACTCCCTGGATGGTATCCGTGCCGGGGCCGACCGGAGCATGGGGATCGCGTGATGATCTGCACTCCGGGACGGCCGGTGCGGGTCAGTCAACGGTCCGTGGCCCGTCGCCGGCGGCGGGCCGGCTCCCGGCGGCGCGGGCGGCCCGGCGGTGCGCCTGGAAGATCGTCGCGGTGATCAGCCCGAGCGCGCCGAGCAGCGCCCACAGGATCAGCCCGGCCACGGCCCAGCCGGCCGAGCGGCGATCGAAGTAGACCGCCGAGCGGATCAGGTCGGTGGCCAGTCCGGGCACGTTCCAGCGGTGCATGCCGCGCATCCAGTCGGGCAGGAACTCGGGGGCGTAGATGCCGCCGGAGCCGGGATTGCCGAGCACCACGAGCAGCAGGATGACGATGCCGGTGCCGATCACGCCGAGCCAGGCCTGCACGGCGGCGGCCACCATGGCGGCGGCGAAGACGGTCAGCGCGCCCACCCCGGAGAGCGCCAGGATGTCGTGGTCCCAGACGTCGAGCACCGGACCGACCACGACGGCCCCGACGATTCCGAGCACCACCGAGTAGACCGCGAGCGCGGCGATCCGCAGGCCGGCCCGGGGCAGGCCGGCCGGCGCGGTGCGGGTCTGCAGGGCGAGCGCGGTGGAGGCGAGATAGCCGCCGAGCACGAGGCCGACCGCCAGGTAGAACGGGACGAGGCCGCGCGGGTCGGTCTCCGCCACCGGCACCTCGTCGGCGACCTGGATCGGCACGCCGGCCTGCCGGGCGGCCTCGGTGAGCACCTGGGTCACCAGTTCGGCGGCGGCCGGCGAGGAGGCGCTGGCGGTGGTGAGTCGCAGCCCGTTGTCCGGGCCGGTGGTCAGCACCCCGTAGACGGCGCGGGCGGTCAGGCCGTCGGCGGCGGCCGCCAGGTCGTCGTACTCGATCGGTTTGAGCTTGTCGGTGCGCTGCCGCACGGCGGCCAGCACGGCCTGGGCGCGCTGGTCGCCGAGCACCACCCCGACCGGGACGTCCCGCGGGTTGGGTTGGTGCAGCGCGCCCACGTACGCGGCGATGAACGCGGTGGCCAGGGCGAGCGTGCCGACCAGCAACGCCGCGGTGCGCGGCAGCCACCGGCGTACCGGAAGGTCCCGCTCCGCCTCGTCCACGGGCTCAGCCTATTGCGGGCAAATGCCCAGCTTGGGCGGTTTTCCCGGCGGAAGCGCCGACCCGGCCGGACAGGCCCGGACCATGACGCCGCCCCGCTGTCCCGCCCGGGGCGATCCGCGGGACGACCCGACCGCCGTCGGTGCCGGCGCCGGGGACCTGACGCTGGCCGGCCGAACCCGCGGTCAGCCGTCGACGGTGGCGAAGGCGCGCACCGGGAAGGTGCCCATGCCGGCCACCCGGGGCGGCGCGGCGGTGAACCGGAACCCCTCCGGCGGCAGGGCGGCCAGCCCGGTCAGGTGCTCCACGATCGGGATGCCGGCGGCCAGCAGGCCACTGTGCGCGGGACGCTGCCCGGCGGCCGCCGGGGTCATGTCGTCGATGTTGATCGAGTCGATGCCGACCAGTGCCGCGCCCGCCTCGACCAGCCAGTCCGCGCCGTCGCCGGTCAGGTAGGGCGCGTCCGGGGCGGCTGCCAGCCGGGCAGGGTGACCATCCCGTCGCTGATCACGTGGCTGAGCTCGATCAGCCGCCGGCCGCCCCCGACCGCCGGCGCACCGGTGCCCCGGCCGCCCTTGTGCGGCTCCGCGATGATCGTCTTGCCGCTGATCCGCACCTCGGCGACCATGAGCAGCCCGAGGTGCCGGACGAAGAGCGCGGCCAGTTCCGGGTCGGTCAGGTCGCGGCCGGGAATGTCGAGCCGGAAGCCCTCGGTGCGGAGCCCGCCGCCGTTGGCGAAGGTGACCTCGGCGTCGAACTGCGCCCGGTACTGCTCAACCATGCCGCTCACCGCAGCACGTCGGGCGTCCCACGGTCAACCTCGCGGCCGCCGGTGCCGGCGGCAGGGGAGGTGCCGCGCTGGGGGAGCGCGGCACCTCCGGCGGCCCCGCTGCGTGGCGGACCTCCTGCGCGGCCCGAGCCGGGGCGTCGGGCCCCCCCGAATGGGTCCGCGTGCCCCCGCCGTCCCGGCGCCCTGGGGCGACCGGGATCGGGCCGGTGCGGACAATCCTCGGCCGGTCGGCCGGCCCGGTCTTGTAAAAATGTGCGCGGTTCGGGTCCGGACCCCGCTCAGGCGGCCCCGGTCCGCGGCGCGGTGCCGTGCAACAGCCGCCGCAACCGGGCCGGCGGGTGGCCCACCTGGTCCCGGAGCACCCGGGTCAGGTGCGCCTGGTCGGCGAAGCCGTAGTCGCTGGCCAGCGCGCCGAGCGGGCGCCCGTCCGGCTCGACCAGGGTGTCCAGCACCGCCTGGACCCGCAGCCGGTTCCGGTACGCGGTCAGGCTGCTCCCGGTGACCCGCTGGAAGACCCGGCTCAGGTGGTGCGGCGAGCAGCCGACCGCCCGGGCGACCTCGTCGAGGCCGAGCGAGAAGTCGGAGGTGGCCAGCACCTCCCGGGCCCGGTCGGCGAGGCGCCGGTGCGCGGCGAGCGTCGCCGGGCGCCGCCGGATCGCGTGGTCGAGGTCGGCGTCGGCCCCCTCGGCGGCCAGCCGGCTGTGCTGGAGCAGCCGGCCCAGGAAGCGGTGGAACCGCTCGGCCAGCTCGAAGCCGTCCAGCCGGCGCCGGGACGCGGCGACCAACTGCCGGTGCGCCAGGTCCAGGGCCGGGTCGGAGTGGCCCTCCCAGCCGTCGCGGGCGAACCAGCGGGCCGCGTCCGGCCGTTCGGCCAGCACCTCGTGATCCACCTCGAGGCAGGTGTACGAGTCGCCGCAGCCGTACGGGTGGGCCACCGCCATCTCGTCGCCGGGCCGGGCGAACAGCACGGAGGTGCTGTCGGCGACCGCCGTACGCCCGTTGAACCGGCGGTGGTAGGCCCCCGACACGCCGATGATGACCTTGTAGCGGTCGTCCGCCACGCTCTCCGACCAACCATGGTCCTCGACGATGCAGCGGGCCTGGTAGATCAGGATCCCGCCCGGATGGCCGAGCACCCGCCAGTGGGCGGACGTGGTGCTCCGGCGCGGATCACTGCCGACTCCCTCGGGCAAGGCGACTCTCCCCCCGGTGGCCCGTCCCGGCGTGCCGTGCCGAGCGGGTTCCTGGAGAGATAGTGTCGATCCGACAGACCCCCCGTCCAGCCCGGGCGAGGGGTGATCGTCGTGTGCTCTCCGCGGGGAAGTGATCACGCATGCTCACCGGACTGTTCGCCGCCGCCCTGGCCGATCCCGGGCTGGCCCGCGCGCGTGACCTGGCGCGCTCCGGTGCCGCCCAGGTCGACGGCCTGGACCTGACCGCCCCGGCCGCGCTGCGCCCGTTCGCCGTCGCGGCCGTCGCCGCCGACGAGCCGGCCGGGGGCGCCGGACGGCCGGTGCTCGCGGTGACCGCCACCACCCGGGAGGCCGACGACCTGGCCGCCGCGCTGGGCAGCCTGCTCCCGCCGGAGCAGGTGGCCGTCTTCCCGTCCTGGGAGACGCTGCCGCACGAGCGGCTCTCGCCCCGCTCGGACACCGTCGGGCGGCGGCTGGCCGTGCTGCGCCGGCTGGCCCACCCGGACGCGGCCGACGCGCACGGGCGTACCGGCCCGCTGCGGGTGGTCGTGGCGCCCGTCCGGTCGCTGCTCCAGCCGCAGCTCAAGGGGCTCGGCGACCTGGAACCGGTGCAGCTCGCCGCCGGCGACGAGGCGGACCTGGAGGAGATCGCCCGCCGGCTCACCGACATGGCGTACGCCCGGGTGGACCTGGTCACCAAGCGCGGCGAGTTCGCGGTGCGCGGCGGCATCCTCGACGTCTTCCCGCCCACCGACGAGCACCCGTCCCGGGTCGAGTTCTGGGGCGACGAGGTGGAGGAGATCCGCACCTTCGCCGTGGCCGACCAGCGCACCATCGAGGGCGTGGCGCAGCTGTGGGCGCCGCCGTGCCGGGAGCTGCTGCTGACCCCGGAGGTGCGGAAGCGGGCCGCCGCGCTCGCCGCCGAGCATCGCGAGCTGACCGAGATCCTGGACAAGCTGGCCGAGGGCATCCCGGTCGAGGGGATGGAGTCGCTGGCCCCGGCGCTGATCGGTGCCGACGCGCTGGAGCTGCTCGTCGACTGCATGCCGGCCGGCACCCACGTGCTGCTCTGCGACCCGGAGCGGATCCGCACCCGGGCGCACGACCTGGTCCGTACCTCGGAGGAGTTCCTCCAGGCCAGCTGGGCCGCGGCCGCCGTCGGTGGCCAGGCCCCGGTCGACCTCGGCGCCGCCGCCTTCAAGACCCTGGCCGACGTACGCACCCGCGCCCGCGCCCTGGGCCAGCCGTGGTGGACGCTCGCGCCGTTCGGCCTGGTAGAAGCGGAGGCCACGCCCGCCCGGCAGCCGTGGGAGGACGAGCCGACCGGGGTCGACGTCACCCCGGACGACGCCATCGCGGTCACCCTGGCCGCCCAGCCCGCCCCGCTCTATCACGGCGAGACCGCCCGGGTGGTCGACGACCTGAAGCGCTGGGCCGGCGAGGGCTGGTCGATCGCGTTGGTCTTCGAGGGGCACGGCCCGGCCCAGCGGGCCGTCGAGGTGCTCCGCGACGCCGGCCTGGGCGCCCGGCTCACCGAGGAGGTGCCGACCGCGCCGGCCCCCGGCGAGCTGCTGGTCTCCTGCGGCTGCCTGACCGCCGGCTTCGTCGACGAGGCGTCCCGGTTCGTGCTGCTCACCGGCGACGACGTCACCGGCGGCCGGGGCACCTCCACCCGCGACATGCGCAAGCTGCCCAGCCGGCGGCGCAACACCATCGACCCGCTGGAGCTGCGGGCCGGCGACTTCGTGGTGCACGAGCAGCACGGCATCGGCCGGTACGTCGAGCTGGTCCAGCGCACCGTCAACGGCGCGAGCCGGGAGTACCTGGTCATCGAGTACGCGCCGAGCAAGCGCGGCCAGCCCGGCGACCGGCTCTTCGTCCCCACCGACCAGCTCGACCAGCTCTCCCGGTACGTCGGCGGCGAGCAGCCCACGCTGCACAAGATGGGCGGCTCGGACTGGCAGAAGTCCAAGGCCCGGGCGCGCAAGGCGGTCCGCGAGATCGCCGCGCAGCTCATCCAGCTCTACGCCGCGCGCAAGGCGTCCAAGGGGCACAACTTCGGCCCCGACACCCCGTGGCAGCGGGAGCTGGAGGACGCGTTCCCGTGGCAGGAGACGCCCGACCAGCTGGCCGCCATCGAGGAGGTCAAGCGGGACATGGAGCAGACCGTCCCGATGGACCGGCTGATCTGCGGCGACGTCGGCTACGGCAAGACCGAGATCGCGGTCCGGGCGGCGTTCAAGGCGGTGCAGGACGGCAAGCAGGTGGCCGTGCTGGTGCCCACCACCCTGCTGGTGCAGCAGCACTACAACACGTTCGCCGAGCGGATGAGCCAGTTCCCGGTGTCGATCCGGCAGCTGAGCCGGTTCCAGACGCCGAAGGAGACCGAGCGGACGCTGGAGATGATCGCCGACGGCACCGTCGACATCGTGATCGGCACCCACCGGCTGCTCCAGGCGTCCACCCGGTTCAAGTCGCTCGGGCTGGTCATCATCGACGAGGAGCAGCGCTTCGGCGTCGAGCACAAGGAGCACCTGAAGACGCTGCGCGCCTCGGTCGACGTGCTGGCCATGTCGGCCACCCCGATCCCGCGCACGCTGGAGATGGCGATCACCGGCATCCGGGAGATGTCCACCATCGCCACCCCGCCCGAGGAGCGGCACCCGGTGCTCACCTTCGTGGGAGCGTACGACGACCGGCAGGTGGCCGCCTCCATCCACCGGGAGCTGCTCCGCGACGGGCAGGTGTTCTACCTGCACAACCGGGTCGAGTCGATCGACCGGGCGGCCCGGCGGATCCGGGAGCTGGTGCCCGAGGCCCGGGTGGCGGTGGCGCACGGCCAGATGGGCGAGGATGCGCTGGAAAAGGTGATGGTCGGCTTCTGGGAGAAGGAGTTCGACGTCCTGGTCTGCACCACGATCGTGGAGTCCGGCATCGACATCCCGAACGCCAACACGCTGATCGTGGAGCGGGCCGACCTGCTCGGCCTGGCCCAGCTGCACCAGATCCGGGGCCGGGTCGGCCGCGGCCGGGAGCGGGCGTACGCGTACTTCCTCTATCCGCCGGACAAGCCGCTCACCGAGAACGCGCACGAGCGGCTGGCCACCATCGCCCAGCACACCGAGCTGGGCGCGGGCATGTACGTGGCGATGAAGGACCTGGAGATCCGGGGCGCCGGCAACCTGCTCGGCGGCGAGCAGTCCGGGCACATCGAGGGCGTCGGTTTCGACCTGTACGTCCGGATGGTCGGCGAGGCGGTCTCCGCGTTCAAGGGCGAGCGGCCGGAGGAGGAGGTCGACGTCAAGATCGATCTGCCGGTCGACGCGCATCTGCCGCACGACTACGTCGCGGTGGAGCGGCTGCGCCTGGAGATGTACCGCAAGCTCGCCGAGGCCCGGGACGACGAGCGGCTGCGCGAGGTGGTCGCCGAGATGACCGACCGGTACGGCGAGCCGCCCACCCCGGTGCAGAACCTGGTGGCGGTGGCCCGGTTCCGGTTGCTGGCCCGCCGCTACGGCCTGACCGACGTGTCGATGCAGGGCAAGCACCTCCGGTTCGGCCCGCTGCCGCTGCCCGACTCGAAGCAGCTGCGGCTCAAGCGCTACCACCCGGACTCGGTCTACAAGGCCGCGCTCGACCAGGTCAGCGTGCCCCGGCCGAGCACCCGCCGGATCGGCGGCGAACCGCTGCGCGACCAGGCGCTGCTGGAGTGGTGCGCCCAGCTCCTCTCCGACGTGCTCGGCAAGCCCGAGGAGCTGGCCGGTTCTGCCAGCCCCGCAGTGGCGAGCGGGAGGTGACCCGGCGAGCCGGCGGTGGCCGGGGCGCGGTGTGGTGGGCACCCAGGTGGGCGGCGTCACAGCCGGGCGCCGGGCGTGAGAGAGTGGCCGTCATGCGTGCTCGCCGTCTCTTCGCCGCCGCCAGCGTCGCGGCCCTCGCTGTGCTTCCCGTCGCCGGCTGCGGCCGGTCCGCCCCGGACGTCGCCGCGTACGTCGGCGACACCAGCTACTCGATCGACCGGGTCAACACCATCCGGGACGAGGCCGCGCGGGCGTACGCCGGCGTGGTCAAGTCCGCCGAGGAGCAGGGCCAGCAGGTGCCGGCCGAGCGGCGGCAGCTGGACCTGGACGGCCAGGACGTGGTCAACCTGCTGGTCGGCCTCGACCTGGGCAAGCGGATCGTCGCGGCGAAGCAGCTGCAGACCGCCGACGAGATCAGCCCGGCGGACATCGGGCAGGCGCTCAACGTGCCGGACACCGAGTACGCGCGGCTCGCCGCCGAGTGGTACGACGTCTTCGCCGCGCTCGGCAAGGGGCTGCCGAAGGCGGAGCTGTCCGACGCCGACCGGACCGCCGTCTACGCGGCGCTGGTGAAGGCGAACGTGGCCCCGGCCGGCTGGTCCGCGGACGACCAGCGCAAGGCCTTCGCCGACCCGACCATCGCGCCGCAGCTGTCGGCCGTGGTGGGGCTGAGTGAGGCGCTGAAGGACGAGGTGGAGCGCCAGGACGTCCGGGTGAACCCGCGCTACGCGTCGCTCGCCGTGCCGGCCCTGCTCCAGCTGCGCACCATCAGCCTCTACGATCTGCCGTACGTCGACGGCGCCGACGAGGTGACCGACATCTCGACCCCGGAGCCGGAGGCCACCGACCCGGCCGAGACGGACGCCTCCACCGGCCCGGCCACCACCTGAGCATGACGGCACGGATCGTCCTGCTGGTCACCTCGCCCCGGCTGCCGGCCGGCTTGCTGACCGCGGCCGCCTGGGACGTCGTACGCGAAGCTCCGGTGCTGGCCGGCGCGGAGAGCGAGCTGACCCGGGTGGTCCGCACGGCCGGTGCCGAGGTGGCCGTGGTCACCGGGGGCGCGACGCAGGCGCTGCTCGACGCGGCGGCGGCCCACGGCAGCGCGGTCTGGCTGGCCGGACCGACCGGGGACGAGGCGCTGGCCCGGGAGCTGGGGCTGCGGCTGGCCCGCGAGCCGGGGCTGGCCGAGCTGGAGCTGATGTACGGCTCCTGGGATCCGCCGGGCGCGCGGCTGCTCGACGCGGTCGAGGTGATGGACCGGCTCGCCTCGCCGGGCGGCGACCCGTGGAAGCGCGCGCAGACGCACCGCAGCCTGGCCGGCTTCCTGCTGGAGGAGTGCTACGAGGCGTACGACGCGATCAGCGCCGACGACACCGACGCGCTCCGCGAGGAGCTGGGTGACGTGCTGCTCCAGGTGCTGCTGCACGCCCGGCTCGCCGAGGACCTGCCCGAGGGGAAGAGCTGGACGGTCGATGACGTGGCCGGCGGCCTGGTCGACAAGATGGTCCGACGCAACCCGCACGTCTTCGCCGGGGTCGAGGCCGGCTCGATCGAGGAGATCGAGGCGAACTGGGAGCGGATCAAGCGGGCGGAGAAGACCCGGGAGTCGGTGCTGGACGGCATCGCGTTGAGCCAGCCGGCCCTCGCCCTGGCCGCGAAGATCCTGGACCGGGCGGCCCGGATCGGCCTGGCCGTGCCCCCGCCGCTCGCCGAGTCCCAGGTCGACCCGGAGGCCCGGCTCGGCGCCGGCCTGCTCGCCACGGTCGCCGCCGCGAGGCGGGCGGGAATCGACCCCGAGGCCGCCCTCCGCCGGGCCAGCCTGGCCTACGCGCAGGCCGTCCGCACCGCCGAACGCCCCGCCCACCCCACCCCCGACCAGCCGAGCTGATCAAGGAGCTCGCGGCCGGAAACCGGGCTCGGCTGACGCAGCTCCGTGATCAACCGGAGCGGCGGTGGAGACCGGGAAGCCGGGTAGATCGGTAGGGTTTCGGCATGGAAGCGTTTGGGCCGCTCGCCGAGCGGATCGTGGAGGCGTTGCTGGAGAGCCGGCCCGGGCTGGCCACGTCCGCCGGGGACCATCGGTACGACGACCGGCTGCCCGACCTCTCCGCCGACGCCCTCGCCGCCGACCAGGCGATGCTCAAGGACGCGGCCGACGCGCTCGCCGAGATCGACCCGGACGCCCTCGACGTCGCGGAACAGGTCGACCACGCCCTGCTCAGCAACCTGGTCGACGGAGGGCTCTTCGAGGCCACCGAGATCCGCAGCCACGAGTGGGACCCGCTGCGGCACAACCCCGGCCCGCTGCTGCACGCCCTGCTGGCCCGCCCGTACGCGCCGGCCGAGGAGCGGCTCACCCACCTGGCCGGGCGGCTCGCCGCCGTACCCGACGCGCTGGCCACCGCCCGCGCGACGCTGCGCGACATGCCCCGGATCCACGCCGAGACGGCGATCGGGCAGTTCACCGGCACGGCGGCGCTGATCCGCGATGAGGTGCCGGCGCTGCTGGCCGAGGCGCCAGCCCTGCACGGCCGGGTGGAGCCGGCCGCCACCGCGGCGATCGCCGCGCTGGAGGAGTTCGTGGCCTGGCTGCGGATGGGGCTGGTCGCCGACACCGGCCCGGGGCGCGACCCGCGGCTGGGCCGGCGCCGGTGGGAGGCGCGGCTCTGGCACACCCTGGACACCGAGCTGAGCGCCGCCGAGATCCAGCGCCGGGCCTGGGCCAACCTCGACCGGGTCGGCGCCGAGCTCCGCGCGGCGGCCGTCGAGCTGGTCGGCGGCCCGGCGGACGACGAGACGGTACGCCGGGCGCTGGACCTGCTCGCCGCCGAGCACCCGGACGACGCCACCATCGTCGACCTCGCCTCGGTCACCCTGGACGAGGCGACCGACTTCGTCCGCGCGCACGACCTGGTCACCCTGGTCGACGACCCGTGTGTGATCCAGGAGATGCCGGAGTTCGCCCGGGGCGTGGCGGTGGCCTACTGCGACTCGCCCGGCCCGCTGGAGACGGCAGACGTGCCGACCTTCTACTGCATCGCGCCCACCCCGGCGGACTGGCCGGCGCACCGGGTCGACTCCTTCTACCGGGAGTACAACGACCACATGATCCGGAACCTGACCGTGCACGAGGCGATGCCGGGCCATTTCCTCCAGCTCGCCCACGCCCGCCGCTACGCCGGGCCCACCCGGGTCCGCGCGCTCACCGAGTCGGGGGTGTTCGTCGAGGGCTGGGCGGTCTACGCCGAGGAGCTGATGGCCGGGCTCGGCTTCGGCGGCCTGCCGGTCCGGCTCCAGCAGCTCAAGATGCAGCTCCGGATGACCATCAACGCGCTGCTCGACCAGCTCGTGCACGCCGAGGACCTGACCGAGGCCGACGCCATGGCGCTGATGACCGGGCGCGGCTTCCAGGAGGAGGGCGAGGCGGCCGGCAAGTGGCGCCGGGCGCTGCTCACCTCCACCCAGCTCTCCACCTACTTCGTCGGCTACAGCGAGGTCGCCGACATCGCCCGGACCCGCCCGGACGGGGTGCCGGTACGCGACTGGCACGACGCGATGCTGGCGCACGACTGCCCGCCGCCGCGCCACCTGCGTACCCTGCTGGGCCTCGCCTAACGGGTGCTGAACCGGGCCGCCCGGCGGTGGGTGCGCCGGCGGTGCACCGCCGCCGGTTCGCGGCGGCTCGGGCGCAGCAGGTCCGACGAGGCGAACAGCGTCCGCTTCGTCGCCTCCACCAGCGCCAGGTACGCCGCCACGAGCCCCACCAGCACCGGCAGGAAGACGACCGGCAGCGGCCGGAAGCCGAGCGGCCCGGCGACCGGCAGGTACGGGATCAGCCACGCCGCCGCGACCGCGCCGAACGCGGCGAGCAGCAGGGCCCGGCTGGGCCGGCTGCGCCAGAACGGGCTGGTGTGGGTACGGATGACGAACACCACCAGCGTCTGCGTCGCCAGCGACTCCACGAACCAGCCGGTGCGGAACTCGACCGGCCCGGCGTGCAGCACGCTGAGCAGCAGCGCGAAGGTGAGGAAGTCGAAGAGCGAGGAGAGCGGCCCGAAGGTCAGCATGAACCGGCGGATCTCCCGCAGGTCCCAGTGCGCCGGGCGGGCGAGCTGGTCGGCGTCCACCCGGTCGGTGGGGATCGCCACCTGGCTCAGGTCGTAGATCAGGTTGTTGAGCAGGATCTGGGCGGGCAGCATCGGCAGGAACGACAGGAACGCCGACGCCCCGGCCGCGCTGAACATGTTGCCGAAGTTGCTGGACGTGCCCATCAGCACGTACTTGATGGTGTTGGCGAAGATCCGCCGGCCCTCGGTGACCCCGTCGGCGAGCACGTCGAGGTCCTTCTCCAGCAGCAGCACGTCGGCCGCGTCCCGGGCCACGTCGGTGCCGCCGGCCACCGAGATGCCGATGTCGGCGGCGTGCAGGGCCAGCGCGTCGTTCACCCCGTCCCCGAGGAACGCCACGTCCCGGCCGGCGGTCCGCTGGGCGCGGACCAGCCGGGCCTTGTCCTCCGGCGAGACCCGGGCGAAGACCGTGGTGGCCTCGATCGCCGCCGGCAGCGCCGCGTCGTCGATGCCGGCCAGCTCGGACCCGGTCAGCACCCCGGTCACCGGCAGGCCGAGCTGCTCGCAGACCCGGACGGCGACCGCCGGGTGGTCCCCGGTGATCACCTTGACGCCGATGCCCAGCCCGGCGAGCCGGTCCAGCGCGGCCCGGGCGTCCGGCTTCGGCGGATCCAGGAAGACCAGCAGCCCGCCGAAGGTCAGCTCCCGCTCGTCGTCCGGCTCGATGCCGGTCAGTCCGGCCGCGGGCCGGCTGGCCACCGCGGTCACCCGGTCGCCGCCGGCCAGCCGCTCGTCGAGGGCGCGCCGCGCCGCCTCCGGTACGTCCCGGCAGAGCGCCATCACCTCCTCGGGCGCGCCCTTGGTCACCAGCGTCCGCCCGTCCGGCCCGTCCACCAGCACGCTCACCCGGCGGCGCTGATGGTCGAAGGGGAGCAGCCCCACCCGCCGGTACGCGGCGACCGGCTGGGCCCCGGCGTCCGGCGCCGCCCAGAGCGCCCGGTCCATCGGGTTGCCGTCACCGCCGGCGCTGGCCTCGTTGGCGAGCAGGCCGGCCAGCAGCACGTGCGCGTCGGGCCGCCCGTCCGGGCCGAGGGTCTCGGCCAGGCTGAGCCGCCCGTCGGTGAGGGTGCCGGTCTTGTCGGTGAAGAGCACCTCGACGTTGCCCAGGTCCTCCACGCAGACCAGCCGCTTCACCAGCACGCGCCGCCGGGCCAGGGCGCGGGTGCCGGCCGCCAGGCTGGCGGTGACGATCGCGGGGAGCAGCTGCGGGGTGATGCCCACGGCGATCGCCAGGCTGAACAGCACGGCGTCGATCAGCGGCCGGTGCAGCACCAGGTTGATCACGAAGATCACCGCGGTCAGCACGCCCGCCACCCGGGCCAGCATCAGCGAGAACCGGCGCAGCCCGCGCTGGAACTCCGTCTCGCCCGGCCGCTCGCCGAGGCCGGCCGCGATCCGGCCGAACGCGGTGTGCCCGGCCGTCGCGACCACCACCCCCACCCCGGAGCCGGCCCGGACCACCGTGCCCATCAGCGCGCCCGAGGCGAGGTCGCCCAGGGCGGTTCCGGCGGGCACCGGCGCCGGGTCCTTGGCCACGGCGACCGACTCGCCGGTGAGCACCGACTCGTCGCACTCCAGCCGGTGCGTCTCGATGAGCCGCAGGTCGGCCGGCACGATCGTGCCGAGGTCGATCCGCACCACGTCGCCGGGGACGAGGTCGACCACGTCGACCACCTCGGTCCGGCCGCCCCGGACCACCGGCGCGGTGTGCCGTACCCGGTCGTGCAGCGCCGCCCCGGCCCGTTCGGCCCGGTACTCGTTGCCGAAACCGAAGCCCACGCTGATCGCCACGATGACCCCGATGACCAGCGCGTCGGTGCGTTCGCCCACGAAGTAGGAGACGGCGGCGGCGACCAGCAGCAGGCCCAGCAGGGCGGAGCGGAACTGCCGGACCAGGACGGCCAGGGCGGAGACCCGGTGGGTGCGGACCGCGTTCGGGCCGAGGCGGGAGCGGCGGCGGAGCACCTCCTCCGGGGCCAGCCCGGCCGGGCCCGTCCCGAGCGCGGCGGACACCTCGTCGACCGGGCGGGCCGCCGCCTCGGCCAGCGGCAACCAGCCCGCGTCCCGCCCCGCCCCGGCCTCGCGCACCGCCACCGTTCCCGTCGTCCGACCCACCGTCCGGGCCCCCTCACCCATTGCACACCCGGGCCTGACCGCCCGGACCAGCATCCGGCGCGCCGGGCCGGCCGGGTCAGGGCCGTCGGACCCGTCGTCGCGGGCAGGAGGGCCGGACGGGGCCGCGGGCGGGGACCGGGCTCAGCGGGCGGCCGGGGCGGCGACCGCGTCGATCAGCCAGCGCGAGAGGGAGTACGCCGGGGGCAGCTCCGCCGGCAGCGCGTCGACCGGGAACCAGCGCGCCTCGGTCAGCTCCCGCAGGTCGACCACCGGTTCGGCGTCCGGTCCGGTGACGGTGGCGGTGAAGCCGGCCAGCAGGGTCCCCGGCCCGGACATCGCCCAGGGCTGGCTGTCCACGTACCGGGGGCGTTCGATGGTGAGCCGGACCTCCTCGCCCACCTCCCGGTGGGCGGCCGCCTCCAGCGACTCGCCGGCCTCGACGAACCCGGCGACCAGGGCCCACAGCCCGGTCGGCCCGTACGCGTGGCGGACCAGCAGCAGTTCGTCGGGACCGCCGGCCGGGCCGGGACGGGTGATCGCCACCAGCACCGCGACGGAGAGCGGCACGAAGACGGTCAGCCCGCAGTCGGGGCAGCGGCGGGCCGTCTCGTCCGGCACGTCGGCCAGCTCGGTCCGGCAGGCCCCGCACCACCGGTGCGTACGCCGCCAGGTGAGCACGGCGAGGGCCCGGCCGGCGAGGTCGGCCTGTGCGGCGGGCAGGTCGGTGGCGAGGCCGCGCCAGCCGCGCCAGCGGCCGGTCACCGTCTCGGGGTCGGCCACCTCGGCGGCCCAGGCGGGGACGCCGTCCAGCGTGCCGATCGGCTGCCAGTCGAGGTCGGCCGGCAGGTCCCCGATCCGGGGCAGGCCACCCGCCGGGCCGGTCAGCAGCTTGCGGCCGGCCGCCGCGAGGGCCAGGTCGCCGGGCGCGGGTGGGCGGCTCCGGTCGGCGCCCGGCACGAAGCCGGCCCGGCCGGCGCCGGTGGGGTCGGGCGTCCCGGCGGGTCCGGTCGTCACGAGGTGGCGGTACGGCGGTCCACCACGCCGGCCCCGGGCGGCACGTCGAACGCGGCGGCCCGGACCGTGTCGGTGTAGCCGGTCAGCGTCAGCTCGGCGGGCTTGTTGTCGAGGGTGCCGGCGAAGCTGGCCAGCACGCCCTCGTTGGTGACGCAGGCGGTGAAGCGTTCCCCGGCCCGGGTGACGTCGACGCAGGTGGCGTGCCGCCCGGCCAGGGTGGTGTCGCTCTGCTCGATCTCCGCCTCGGGGTCGAACGCGGCGTCGGTGAGCAGCCGGATGACCGCCGGCGGGGTGACCAGCCCGTGCTTGCGGGCCTCCGCGAAGACGATCACGGACGGCTTGCCGGCGGTGAGCACCGGCGGCGACAGCGTGCAGGAGGTGCGCCCGCTGGTGCTGGCGCACCGGGTCACCGCCTGCTGGGTCACCGTGATCTTGCCATCCGGCCAGGTGTACGACGACTGGAGGGGCTTCGCGGTCTGCGCGATCGAGGCGCTCCGACCGCCGGCCAGCTGGTAGTCCGCGGCCCAGGTCTGCTCCAGCGACCGGTCCATCCGGGCGGCCAGGTCGTTGACCAGATCGGCCCGTCCGAGCGCGACTCCGGCATCGTCGACGGCCTGACAGCCGGTGACGGAGAGCGACGCGATGACCGAGGCGGCGAGCACGCGGAGAGTCGTCGTGGCGGCGGGCATGGGCCCCAGCCTTGTCGATCCGGGCAACCTCTCGCAAACCCGTTGCCGGTTGACGCCCGAGAATCCGGGAATGTCCGTGTCCGCAAGCCGGGCCGGTGCGCCCCGAGCGAGGTGCGCTCCGGCACCGACCGATACGCTGCGTTCAACACCTGCCTCAGCCGCACCGTCGCGGCCCATACCGGACCGGAACACACAAACGAGGAGCGACTCAGTGGCAACCATCGAGGGAATCGTCGCCCGGGAGATCCTGGACTCGCGGGGCAACCCGACGGTCGAGGTCGAGGTCGGGCTCGACGACGGCACGATCGCCCGCGCCGCGGTGCCGTCCGGCGCCTCCACCGGCGCCTTCGAGGCGATCGAGCTGCGCGACGGTGACGCCGACCGCTACCAGGGCAAGGGTGTCGAGAAGGCGGTCGCCAACATCGAGGACAAGATCGTCGACCAGCTCATCGGGTACGAGGCCAGCGAGCAGCGGCTGATCGACCAGAAGATGCTCGACATCGACGGCACCGACAACAAGGCCGAGCTGGGCGCGAACGCCATCCTCGGCGTCTCGCTGGCGGTGGCGAAGGCCGCCGCGGGCAGCGCCGAGCTGAGCCTCTTCCGCTACCTGGGCGGCCCGAACGCGCACCTGCTGCCGGTCCCGATGATGAACATCCTCAACGGCGGCGCGCACGCCGACTCGAACGTCGACATCCAGGAGTTCATGATCGCGCCGATCGGCGCGCCCACCTTCCGGGACGCGCTGCGCTCCGGCGCCGAGGTCTACCACGCGCTGAAGTCGGTGCTGAAGAAGAAGGACCTCTCCACCGGCCTGGGCGACGAGGGCGGCTTCGCCCCGAACCTGCCCACCAACGCCGCCGCGCTGGACCTGATCGCCGAGGCGGTGGAGAAGGCCGGCTACCGGCTCGGCACCGACATCGTCTTCGCCCTCGACGTGGCCGCCACCGAGTTCTTCGACAACGGCAGCTACACCTTCGAGGGCGCGGCGAAGAGCGCCGAGGAGATGAGCAACTACTACACCAAGCTCGCCGGCGACTACCCGATCGTGTCCATCGAGGACCCGCTGTCGGAGGACGACTGGAGTGGCTGGGCCACCCTCACCGCGGCGCTCGGCGACCGGATCCAGATCGTCGGCGACGACCTGTTCGTGACCAACCCGCAGCGCATCGCCCGGGGCATCACCGAGAAGGCCGCCAACGCGGTGCTGGTGAAGGTCAACCAGATCGGCTCGCTCACCGAGACGCTGGACGCGGTCGAGCTGGCCCACCGCGCCGGCTTCAGCTGCATGATGAGCCACCGCTCGGGCGAGACCGAGGACACCACCATCGCCGACCTGGCCGTCGCCACCGGCTGCGGGCAGATCAAGACGGGCGCCCCGGCCCGCTCCGACCGGGTCGCGAAGTACAACCAGCTCCTGCGGATCGAGGAGGAGCTGGCCGACGCGGCGCGCTACGCCGGCGCCGGCGCGTTCCCGCGCTACCGTTCGGCCTGAGCCGAGAGCTCCGGGGAGGGGTGTGACGATGCAGCAGCGCCGCACACCGGGTGGTCAGCGTCCCGCCCGCCGGCCGGGTCAGGCCGGCCGGCCGGGCGGTGCCCGGGTCCGGTCGACGGTCCGCGACGGCGGCGTCCGCGCCGAGCCGCGCGCCGCCGGCCGGTCACCCAACGGCACCCGGGGCTCCGACGGCGTACGCGCCGCGAGCCGGCCGGGGGCCGCCCGGCGGACCGGGGCCGGTGGCACGGTCAAGCGGCTCACCGCACCCCAACCCCGGCGCTTCACCGGGCGCGCCACCGTGCTCTTCGCGGTGCTGATCGCGCTCGCCCTGGCGTACACCTATCCGGTCCGGGTCTACCTGGACCAGCAGGCGGACATCGAGCGGATGGAGGCGTCCCAGGCCGACCAGCGCCGCCGGATCGAGGAGCTCACCGCCGAGGCCGCCAAGTGGCAGGACCCGGCGTACATCGAGACCCAGGCCCGGGAACGCTTCTTCATGGGCCGGCCCGGTGAGACCCTGCTGATCGTCCTCTCCGACCCGGAGGGGGCCGCGAAGGACGCCGGCAAGGGCGCCAGGCCGGGGCCGTCGAAGGCGCCCGACCCCTGGTACGACACCCTGTGGTCGAGCGTGCGGGCGGCCAACGCCGAGCGCCCCGACAAGTGACCCGGCTACCCGACGAGAGACAGGTACCGTGAGCGCGAGGAGTGAGCCGGGTCTGCGAGCCCCGCAGTCGCGAACGAAGGCGGAACCGTGAGCGTCGTACCACCGCAGGACCCGGCGGCGGGCTCCGTACCCCCGCCGGAACGGCAACCGGCCACCGAGGCCGACCTGGCCGCGGTGGCCGCGCAGCTCGGCCGCCCGCCCCGCGGCACCCGGGCGGTGGCCCACCGCTGCCCGTGCGGCCTGCCCGACGTGGTGGAGACGACGCCCCGGCTGGCCGACGGCACCCCCTTCCCGACGCTGTACTACCTGACCTGCCCGCGGGCCACCGCGGCGTGCAGCCGGCTGGAGTCGGCGGGCCTGATGAAGGAGATGGCCGAGCGGCTCGCCGCGGACCCGGAGCTGGCCGCCCGCTACCGGGCCGCACACGAGGACTACCTGACCCGCCGGAAGGCGATCGGCGAGGTGCCGGAGATCGCCGGCATCTCGGCCGGCGGCATGCCCGGGCGGGTGAAGTGCCTGCACGTGCACCTGGGGCACGCGCTCGCGGCCGGGCCGGGGGTCAACCCGTTCGGCGACGAGACGCTGGCGCTGGTGGAGAAGTGGTGGGCGGCCGGCCCGTGTGTGGACGTGCCGGCGGCCGGGTGAGATGAGCGCCGCCGACGAGATCACCGTCCGCCGGGCCCGCACCTCCGACGTGCGCGGCATCCGGCGGCTGGTCGACACCTACACCAACGACCGGCGGCTGCTCAGCAAGGCCACCGTCACCCTCTACGAGGACGTGCAGGAGTTCCGGGTGGCGGTCGCCGCGGACGGCACGGTCGTCGGCTGCGGCGCCCTGCACGTGATGTGGGAGGACCTGGCCGAGATCAGGACGGTGGCGGTGGACCCGGTCTGCCGGGGCCGCAAGATCGGGCACCGGATCGTCGGTGAGCTGATCGACGCGGCCCGCGAGGTGGGCGTGGCGAAGATCTTCGTGCTGACCTTCGAGACCGGCTTCTTCCGTTCGTTCGGCTTCCGCGAGATCGACGGCGCACCGGTCCCGGCGCCGGTCTTCGAGCAGCTGCTCCGCTCCTACGACGAGGGCGTCGCCGAGTTCCTCGACCTGGAACGGGTCAAGCCGAACACCCTGGGCAACACCCGGATGCTGCTGCGGCTCTGACCCCGGCTCAGCTTCGCCGGGGATGGGCCGCGAAGAACTCCCAGATCAGATCCGTGGCGGTCAGCCCGGCGTCCGGCGCGGCAAGTTGGCCCGCGGTGGCGCCCGGCCAGGAGTGACTCATCTGCGGCAGGCTCCATACGGTGACGTCGCTGCCGTCGGCGCACCGCGCGTCGGCCCGGGTGATTCCGCCCCGGCCCGAGGCGGCCCGGCCCGGTACCGGCCGACAGCCGAGCCGGCGCTGCCAGGTCCGCAGGCCCTCGTGGAAGGTGTCCGCGTACCGGTCCTGCCCGCCGACGAAGGTGATCACCGAGACCGGCTGCTTCGGCACGTAGCTGTCCGGTTCGGTCAGCGGGCCGCTGTAGCCGCCACTGACCACGCCGATCGCCGCGAACCGACCGTTGCCCTCCACGGCGGCCCGGAAGCTCAGGTCGCCGCCGTTGGAGATGCCGGTCAGATAGACCCGGTCCGGGTCGGCCCGCCAGGCGTCGACCAGGTGGTCGGTGAGCGCGGTGAGGAAGCCGACGTCGTCGGCGGACCCGCAGCAGATCAGCGCGTTGAAGCCGCCGTCCCGCCCGTCCGGGTAGGCGACCAGGAAGTTCTCCCGGTCCGCCCGGGCGTCGAGGCCGGCCAGTTCCCGCATGGCGGCCCCGCTGCCCGGGAAGAAGTGCAGCGCGATCACCAGCGGGGTGGGGCGCGCCGGGTCGTAGCCGGGTGGGGCGTGCAGGAGGTAGCTGCGGGACACCCCGCCGTGGGACAGGGTCAGCCGGTGGTCCCCGGCGGCGGGACGCTCGGCCGGGGCGGCCGGGGCCGATGGCGTGGCGTGGCCGGGCTCCCGTTCCCCGCCGCACCCCGCCCCGGCGTACGCCAGAACCAGCCCCGCCAGCACCGCGATCGTCCGCCGCACGTCCCGCCCTCCCCGTGGCCACCGGGTTCCACCGTCGGTTCCGGGACACCGACCGGTCAACCCTTTCGGTCCTCGCCGAAGCCGGGCACGCTGCATTCCATGCTGCGGCTGCACCTCGGACCGGCCGACCTGTGCCGGATCCGGTTCGTCGACCGGCTGCACCCGGTGGGCACGGCCATGCTGGCCTGCCAGGCGCTGCACGATCCGCGCAGCGCCGCCATGGCGCCGGACCTGGCGGTGGCGGCCGGTACGGCGGCGTCGGTGCCCGGCGTCCGCTCGGCCGTCGCGTCGCTGCGCCACCTGCTGCCGGCCCGGGGCCGGTTGCCCGACTTCCTCACCCCGTTCGACGGGCTGGACTCGGTGGGGGCGGGTCTCGCCGCGATCCGGGCCACCCCCGTCCGCCGGGTGCGGGCCGAGGTCGCCGCCGCGTACGGCGGGGTGGCCGCGACGCCGCTGCGGCGCGGGTTCGCGGCGGCCGACCCGCAGGTGCTGGACCTGTTCGGCCGGGCCATGCACACCTGGTTCGGTGCGGTGCTGGCCCCGCACTGGCCGGCGCTGACCGCCCTGCACCAGCGGCAGGTGGCCGAGGCCGCGCGCGGGCTGGCCCGGCGCGGGCTGGCCGGCCTGCTCGCCGGCCTGCATCCGGCGATCCGGTGGCGGCCGCCGGTGCTGGAGGTCCGGACCTGGTGGCGCGGCGAGGTGACCGGCACCGGCCACGGGCTGCTGCTGCTCCCGTCCCCGGTGGCCGGTCCGCTGCCCCGGGTACTGGTCGAACCGGACCGGCCGGTGCTGCTCGTCTACCCGGCGGCGATGCCCGCCCGGGCCACCGCGCCGGCGGCCGACCCGCTCGCCGGGGTGCTGGGCGCGACCCGGGCGGCGGTGCTGCGCCGGCTGGCCGAGCCGGGCCGGCACACCACCACGGCGCTCGCCCGCGGCGTCGGGATCAGCCTCTCGTCGGCCTCCGAGCACGCCTCCGCGCTGCGGGCCGCCGGCCTGGTCGACACCGAACGCAGCGGCGGGGCGGTCCGGCACCGGCTCACCCCGCTCGGCGCGCACCTGCTCGACGGCGTGCCGTAGCGCCGGAGGCCCGGGGTCGGCTGCCGTAGGGTGGCAGCCGTGACGACGCGCGTGGCCGCCATCGACTGCGGGACCAACTCGATCCGACTGCTGGTCGCCGACCTGCCCGACCCGTCCGCCGGGCCGCAGGCGCCGTTGGTGGACCTGAGCCGCCGGATGGAGATCGTCCGGCTGGGTCAGGGCGTGGACCGGACCGGCCGGCTGGCGCCCGAGGCGATCGAGCGCACCCGGATCGCCCTCGCCGACTACGCGGCGGAGATCGAGAAGCTCGGCGCCGAGCGGGTGCGGATGTGCGCCACCTCGGCCAGCCGCGACGCGTCGAACGCCGCCGACTTCCGGGCGATGGTGGAGCAGACCCTCGGGGTGGCGCCCGAGGTGGTCAGCGGCGACGAGGAGGCCCGGCTCTCCTTCACCGGCGCGGTACGCGGGCTGCCCGCCGACGCCGAGCCGCCGTACCTGGTGGTCGACATCGGTGGCGGCTCGACCGAGTTCGTGGTCGGCACCCGCGAGGGCGGCGTCCAGGCGGCGATCTCGGTGGACATCGGCTGCGTCCGGATGACCGAGCGGCACCTGCACGGCGACCCGCCCGGGCCGGACCAGGTCGCCGCCGCGCAGGCCGACATCGCGGCCGCGGTGGACCGGGCGCTGGCGGCCGTGCCGGGCCGGGAGGCGGCCACCCTGGTCGGGCTCGCCGGCTCGGTCACCACGGTGGTCGCCATCGCCGAGGGCCTGCGGGAGTACGACCCGGCGCGGATCCACCACGCCCGGGTCTCCGCCTCCCAGGTCGCCGCGGTCACCGCCGATCTGCTGTCGAAGACCCGCGAGCAGCGGCTGGCGATCCCGGTGATGCACCCGGGCCGGGCGGACGTGATCGGGGCGGGCGCGCTGGTGCTCCGAGTGATCATGGAACGCGCCGGGATGCCCTCGGTGGTCGCCTCCGAACACGACATCCTCGACGGCATCGCCTGGAGTCTCCTACCGGCAACGAGCTAGCTGGCGGCCCCGGCCCGGGCGGCACGGACCGGGCTCAGGCCGGTCTCCGGTGGCGTCGAGGCCACCGGAGACCCGGCCGTCAGCGACTCAGTCGCTGGTAGCGGCGAACCGCCAGCGGAGCGAACGTCGCGATCAGGAGCACCGGCCACACCACTGCCAGCAGCAGTGCGTGCTCCGCCGGCCACGAGTCGCCACCCAGGCCCGGATTGCCGAACAGTTGGCGGATCGCGGCGACGGTGGCGGACAGCGGGTTCCACTCCGAGATCACCCCGATCCACCGCGGCATCAGCTCGGGCGACACGAAGACATTGGAGATCGCGGTGAGCGGAAACGCCGCCGGGAAGATGATCATGCCGACCGTGTCCGGGTTGCGGACCAGCAGCGCCAGGTAGATCCCGATCCAGGTGATCGCGACTCGCAGCATCAGCAGAAGCCCGACGGCAAGCACCGCCCTGCCGACGCCGTCCCGCCACTGCCAGCCGACCAGCAGGCCACACACCAGCAGGGTGGCCATCTCCAGCAGGGCACGCAGCAGGTCCGCGGCGCTGCGGCCGGTCATCAGGGCGGAACGCGCCATCGGCATCGACCGGAACCGGTCGACGACACCGCGGTTGAGGTCCAACGCCAGGCCGGTCGCGGTGGCGCCAAGGCCGTACAGCATCGTCATCACGAAGATCCCGGGCATCAGGAACTCGCGGTAGTTGCCGCCGCCCGGCACCCGCATGCCGCTGCCGAACACGTACCCGAAGACCAGCACGAACATGATCGGTAGCGAGAAGTAGAGGATCAGTTCCTCCGGCGCGCGGATCACGTGGGTCATGTTCCGCCTGGTCATCGTCCAGCCGTCGGTAACCGCCCAGCGCAACCGCGCCAGCGGGGTGCGCGCGGGCGCCGGCGGGGCCGGTACGGTCTCCGTCTCGCGCAGTCGGATCGCGGTCGTCATGCCGGGTCCGCCTTCCGTCCGGCGCCGACGGGCTGGTTGGCCTCGTCGGCACGGTGTCCGGTCAGGTGCAGGAACGCCTCGTCCAGCGTCGCGCGGCGCAGGCCGACGTCCTCGACCGCGATCCCCGCCTCGTCCAGCGCCCGCACGACGTCGACCAGCCCGGCGACCCGGTCGGCCACCGGCGCGTTGAGCCGCCGGATCTCCGGATCGCGCTCGGCCTCCGCGCCACAGATCCGCGCGATGATCCCGCCGGCCCGGGCCAGGTCGGCCGCGTCGCGTACGACCACCTCGATCCGGTCACCGCCGGTCATCGACTTCAGTTCGTCCGGGGTGCCCTCGGCCACCACCCGACCGGTGTCGATCACCGAGATCCGGTCGGCGAGCCGATCGGCCTCCTCCAGGTACTGCGTGGTGAGCAGGACGGTGGCCCCGTCCGCGGTCAGGGCGCGGACGACGTCCCACACCTGGTTGCGGCTGCGCGGGTCCAGGCCGGTGGTCGGCTCGTCGAGGAAGAGCACGCGCGGCGTGCGGATCAGGCTGGCGGCGAGGTCCAGTCGGCGGCGCATCCCACCCGAGTACGAACCGGCGGACCGGCTGGCCGCCTCGTCGAGCCCGAACCGCTCCAGCAGTTCGCCGGCGCGCCGGCGGGCGGCCCGGGCGCCGAGTCTGCTCAGCCGTCCGAACAGCTCCAGGTTCTGCCGGCCGCTGAGGGTCTCGTCGACCGCCGCGTACTGCCCGGTGAGCCCGATCCGGGCCCGCACCTCGTCCGGCTGTCGGGTCACGTCGAATCCGGCCACCCGGGCCCGGCCAGCGTCGAGGCGCAGCAGTGTGGCGAGGACCCGTACGGCGGTGGTCTTCCCGGCGCCGTTCGGTCCCAGTAGGCCGTGGACCGTGCCACCGGGCACGGTCAGGTCAAGTTTGTCCAGCGCGCGGGTCGGGCCGTACCGCTTGCCCAGCCCTTCGGCGACGACCTCGAAAGTTGTCATGCCCCCACGGTGCGGGCCGGCGCTGACCGCTCACGCACCGTCGGCTGACGGCCGCGCACCGCCCGGCGCGACCCGGGTCGCGGTCTGCTCCGCCGCGGTGATCTGTTCGAGGGCGAGGATGATCTCCGCCCGCGTGGCCTCCCCGACGTACCAGCCGGTGAGCCCGCCCGTCAACGCCGCCTCGCACAGCCGCCGGGCCTCCGCGAGGTCGCCGCGCGACCGCGCCACCTGGGCGAGGCCGAGGCGGGCACCGGACACGAACTCCGGTGCGCCGCCGCGTTGGGCGAGGAGCAGGGCCCGGGCGAAGTCGTCCTGCGCCGCGGCGAGGTCACCGGCGCGCAGCCTCGTCTCGCCCCGGGTGCGCAGCATGTCGGCCTGGTCGACGGTCGATCCGAGTTCCTCGGCCAACGCCATGGCCCGGTCCAGGACGGCGCTCGCCGCCCGGGGGTCACCCTGCCAGGCGGCGAGTTCGCCGAGCACGCCGAACGTGATCATCGACCCCCAGCGGTCGCCGATGCTCTGGAAGCCGTCGAGCGCGGTGGTCAGCGCGGTCCGGGCCCGGTCGTGCTCACCGCTCCACATCCGCGCCGAGCCGAGTCCCATCGCGCCGAGCGCGTTGAGCCAGACGTCCGAGCCGATCAGCTGCTGCAGGTCCCGCATCAGGTGGTCGACGTCCTCGCCGTCCCGGGACGGTGGTCCGGTCGAGATGCCCGACAGGTACAGCAGGAAGGGTTGCCGGGGTGGCCGGGGTGGCCGGTCGAGGCTGAGGAGCAGGGACCGCTGCGATCCGGGGGGCGGCAGGTGGCCGAAACCACCGAGCGAGGCGTTGTAGACGCACAGGACGAACTCCTCGCGCAGGCCGGGTGGCGCCTCCGGGCCGAGCACGTCGAGCACATCGGCGGCCAGCCGGGCCGCTTCGCCGCGCATGCCGCGCAGCCACCAGTAGAAGGACAGCGCCGCGACCAGTTCGGCCGCGACGGGCGCGTCCGCGGCCCTGGTGACGCGACGGAGCGCAGCGTGCAGGTTGTCCCGCTCGGCGTCGAGCCGGCGCAGCCACGCCAACTGCTCGGCCCGGCGAAGGTGACCGTCGGCGGTCCAGGCCAGCTCCAGGAAGTACGCGGCGTGCGCGCGACGGAGCTGGTCGGCCTCGCCGGCCTCGGTGAGCCGCTCGGCGCAGAAGGCACGCACCGTCTCGAGCATCCGGTACCGGCCGGCACTCAACTCCACGAAGGACTTGTCGACCAGGCCGGTCAGCGCGTCGACGAACTCGGCGGTGGGCAGGCCGCAGATCCGCTCGGCCGCCTCCAGGGTGGCGCCACCGGCGAAGACGGTGAACCGCCGGGCCAGCCGCCGTTCGGCGTCGTCGAGCAGATCCCAGCTCCACTCGACCACCGCCCGTAGGGTCCGGTGCCGCGGCACCCCGCTCCGGCTGCCCATCGACAGGAGCCGGAAGCGATCGTCGAGACGGGCCGCCAGCTCGGCGATCGGCAGCCCGCGCAGCCGCGCGGCGGCCAGCTCGATCGCCAGCGGCAGGCCGTCGAGGGTGCGGCAGATCCGCAGCACCAGCTCGAGGTTGGCCGACGTGACCGCGAAGTCGGGCGCGGCGTCGGCGGCCCGCTGGGCGAACAGCACGACCGCGGCGTACCCGTCGGCGTCCGTCACCGCCACGCCGGCCGCCGGCAGGGCGAGCCCGGAGATTGGGCACAGCGCCTCGCCGGTCAGCCCGAGCGGCTCGCGACTCGTGGTCAGGACGCGCAGCGCCGGGCAGGCGCTCAACAGGCGGGCGACCAACCGGGCCGCATCGGCGACGACGTGCTCGCAGTTGTCGAGCACGAGCAGCAGCCGCCGTTCGGCCAGCGCCGCGACCAGCCGGTCGGTCGAGTCCCGGCCCGGCTCGGACGGGGCGCGCAGGCCCGCATCGCGCAGGCCGAGTGCGCTCAGCACCGCCTGCGGTACGTCCGCACCGTGGGCCAGCCCGGCCAGCTCGACGAAGTGGACCTCGCTGTCGAGGCTGCCCGCTGCCTCGATCGCCACCCGGGTCTTGCCCGCTCCGCCGGGGCCGATGAGGGTGATCAGCCGTCGCTCGCCGAGCAGCTCGCCGACGCGCGTCAGCTCCTCCTCCCGCCCGACGAACGTGGTGAGCTGGCCCGGCAGTCCGTGTTCGGGTTTCTCGCGTCCGGCGGGGCGTTCGTCGCCGCGCAGCACGGCCAGGTGGGTCGCGGCCAGCGCGGCCGACGGGTCGGTGCCGAGTTCCTCGGCCAGCGTCCGCCGGGCGTCCTCGAACTCGGCGAGTGCCTCGGCCGGCCGGCCGGCGGCGGACAGGGCGCGCATGAGCTGGATCCGCGACCGTTCCCGCAACGGATGCGCGGCGACCAGCTCGCGCAGCTCCGCGACGAGCGCGGCGTGCTCGCCCAGCGCCAGCTCCGCCTCAGTGCGATCGTCGATGGCGGCCAGCCGCAGCTCGTCCAACCGGGCCGCCTGAACGGGCGCACCGGCCACCTGGGTGACGTCGGCCAGGGCCGGTCCGCGCCACAGGTCCAGCGCCTCGCGCAGCGCCGCCGCCGCGCGGGACCAGTCGCGGCCGGCGAGCGCGCGGTGCCCCGCCTCGGCGAGCCGCTCGAACCGGTACGCGTCGACGTCAGCGGGATCCACGGCGAGCCGATACCCGGCCGGGTGGAACTCGACGGTGTGCGCCGCGGGCAGGGCCTGACGCAGCCGGGACACCTGGGACTGGAGTGCGTTGGCCGCGCCACCGGGCGGATGCTCGCCGTACAGGCCGTCGATCAGCCGATCCGTGGGCACCACCCGGCCCGCGTCGAGCAGGAGCAGTGCCAGCAGGGCGCGCAGCCGCGGACCGCCCACGGGGATCTCGCGTCCGTCGGCCAGCAGCACCTGGGTCGGACCCAGGATGCGGAAGAGCATGGTGCCGATTGTCGCCGACGGCCCGCGCGCCCTGTAGGCACCGTGGGCCGTCGGCGGTTCTACCTCGAACGCTGGCGCGACCAGTCCGACGGCCGCCCGGACCCGTCGCCGGAGCCGCCCGACAGCAGCCCGGCCCAGTCGGACCGACCGGCCCAGTCCGCACCGTCGACCCGGGCGGGACCGCCGGCCCGCACCAGTTCCGGCTCGGCGGTGGTGGGCGGCGCGCCGAGCCCGAGACCGTCCTCACCGGGTGCGCGGTCCCGTCGGGTCACCGGCGGGAGGATCTCGTCCGCCTGCAGCGCCGGCGGCCTGTCGTCGGCGGGCTGCGGCCACCGCTGCCAGCGGCGGATGCTCACGACGCCGACCAGGAGCAGCGACCCGACCAGCAGCGTCGTGCCGGACCGGAGCGGGGCCGCCAGGTCGATCCGGTGACCGCTCACGGTCAGTTCGTGGTCGAACAGTCTCAGCACGCGGGCCGGACTGACGAGCAGGCCCAGGTAGCTGGCCGAGTAGACCAGGCCGGTCAGCGCCGCGCCCAGCGGAGAGAACCGGAGCGTGCCGATGAGCCCCAGCAGGAGCCCGGCGGCGGCCAGCACCAGCGCGGGCCGGACGAAATCACCGCTGTCCAGCGCGCCGCCGTGCTGTGCGGCGGCGAACGCCCGCTCCGACCGGTCCTGGCCGAGCGCGAAGAGAATCCAGGCCAGCGGACCGACGATGACGGCGGCGAGCACTGTTCCGAGGTGTCGCATCCGGGCAACGTACCGATTTCGGCCGAAGATGAGCAGGTCTGATAAGCGAAACTTAAGCCGACCGATCGCCCGCCCGGGCCGGCGTGGAGCGTGCCCGCGAGTCACGGGACCCGCCGAACTACTGTTTTCTTGACGGTACTCTGCAATCCGCATTAGTGTGCGGGGCGTGGATACGACGCAGCTCCTCAAGGGTGTGCTCGACCTCGCCGTGCTCGCCGTGCTCAAGGACGAGGACGGCTACGGCTACGACATCCTCCGCCGGCTGCGCGAGGCCGGCCTGGAAGAGGTCGGCGACGCCTCGGTCTACGGCACCCTGCGCCGGCTCTTCGCCGCCGGCCTGCTGACCACGTACGTGGTGCCGAGCGAGGCCGGGCCGCACCGCAAGTACTACGCGCTCAACGCCGCCGGCCGCGACCAGCTGGCCCGCTCCGGCAAGACCTGGCGGTCCTTCGCCGGCACCATGGACGCTCTGCTCGAGGATCGGGGGATGGCGGCATGACCGTCACTGGGCCGGAGATCGCGGACTACGTCGACCGGGTCCGGGGGGCCCTGGCCGACCTGCCACCCGCCGTCCGCGACGAGTTGACCGAGGATCTGCCGGAGCACCTGGCCGAGGTGGCCGCCGAGACCGACGGCACCCTGGTCGACCGGCTCGGCACGCCGGAGGCGTACGCGGCCGAACTGCGCGCCGCCGCAGGTGCGGAGGCCGGCACCCGGCCGGCGTTCCTGAGCCGGCGGTTCGACGCCGCCCGGGCCCGCGCCGGCACCCAGCTCCGGGCGCTCGACACCCAGCTCGGGCCGCTGCTCGGGCAGCCCTCGGTGAGCGACTTCCTCCGGCCGCTGCGCCCGGCGTGGTGGCTGCTGCGCGGCTGGCTGGCGGCGCTGGTGATCTCCGAGATCCTCGGCGGGTCGTCCGGGCTGCTGCCCCGGCTCGACGGCAGCGTGTTCGCCGGCCTGTTCCTGCTCGCCGGCACGGTCCTCGCCTCGGTCTGGCTGGGCCGCCACTCCGCCGGCCTGCGCGGCTGGCGACGCCAGGTGCTGCAGATCGGCACGGCCGCCCTGCTGCTGTTCTCGTTCGCCACCCTGGTCACCGTGGACCAGCACGCCCGCTCCGACCCGTTCGGCGGCTACCAGGAGGTCTCGACCGACCGCCGGTACGACATGATCCAGGACGTCTTCGTCTACGACGAGCAGGGCCGGCTGGTGACCGACGCCCGGCTCTTCGACCAGAACGGCGTGCCGATCCGGCTCGGCTGGCCCACCTGCCCCGACGGCACCGGCGTGGTGCCACCGCCCCGCTACGTCTACCCGTACTGCCCGGAGCAGGCGCCCTTCGCGCCGCCCGTGCCGTCCCCCGCGACGCCCGCACCGCCCGCGCCCGGCACGGCGAACCCGACCGGGAGCGCGCCGGCACCGAGCGGGAGCGCCCCCGCGCCGAGCGGGAGCACGCCCGCGTCGCCGACCGGCACCGCCGGGCCCGCGCCGTCGGCGGAGCCGACCACCACCCGCTGAACCCGCACCCGCAGGGGCGCCCGCCGAACGGCGGGCGCCCCTGCGGCCGTCCACCGTCCACGCCGGACCGGGCCGGCCAGGTCGGCGGCCACCGCACCCGCCGGGGCGTCCCGTCCCGCGGGCGAACAGGAGGTGAATGCCACTGTTCTCGCGTCTTCCCCGGGCCGTGCGGCGCGTGGCACGCTACCCGCACGTAACACCACTGTGCGACCAGCCAACGATGACTGACCGCTAGGAGGACGGACCCATGGGCGAGATGGTGAGCTTCGCCGGCAACGGAGGGACGAGCGAGGGGTATCTCGCGATACCCTCCGTCGGTGCGGCCAGCCCGGCGGTCATCGTCATCCAGGACTGGTGGGGCCTGGTGCCCCACGTGCGGGCGGTGGTGGACCGGTTCGCGGAGGCCGGCTTCGTGGCCCTCGCCCCGGACTTCCGGCACGGCGGCCCGGCCAGCAAACCGGACGAGCCGCGGCAGATGTTGAACAGCACCCAGATGGACGAGGCGGCCAGCGACATCGCCGCCGCCGCCGAGTTCCTCGCCGGCCGCCCCGAGGTCGCCGGCAAGATCGGTTGCGCCGGGTTCTGCGCCGGGGCGAGCCTGGCCCTCTGGTCCGGCACGTTCTCCGAGCGGATCGTCGCGACCGCCGCCTTCTACCCCCGGCTGCCCTGGGAGGGCATGCGCGCCGACTGGCCGGACTACGCCGGCAAGGCCGCGCTCATCCACTGCTCCGAGGCGGACGGCCTCTCCGCCGCCGACGGGGTGCAGGGCGTACGCCGGGCCATCGAGGCGGCCGGTGGCTCCTGCCAGACATACGACTACCCGGGCACCGCGCACGCGTTCTTCAACGAGGACCGGCCGGAGCACTTCGACCAGCGGGCCGCGGCCACCGCCTGGGCCCGCACCCTGGAACTGTTCCGGGCCCGGCTTGGCTGAGTCGCGTACCCCCGCCGAGGTGGTCGCCCGCGCCGCGCGGGCGACCGACCTGGCCGACCTCGACGGGGCGGTGAGCGACTGCTTCGCCTGCCCGCGCCTGGTCGCCTGGCGGGAGGAGGTCGCCCGGACCAGGCGGGCCGCCTTCCGGGACCAGGAGTACTGGGGGCGGCCGGTGCCCGGGTTCGGCCCGGCCGACGCGCGCATCGGCATCCTCGGTCTGGCCCCGGCCGCGCACGGCGGCAACCGCACCGGCCGGATCTTCACCGGTGACCGTTCCGGCGACGTGCTCTTCGCCGCGCTGCACCGCGCCGGGCTGGCCAACCAGCCGACCAGCGTCGCCGCCGACGACGGGCTCGCCCTGCGCGACACCCGCATCTTCGCCGCCGTGCGCTGCGCGCCCCCGGACAACAAGCCCACCCCGGTCGAGCGGGACACCTGCGCGCCCTGGGTGCACCGGGAGGTCGCGCTGATCCGGCCCACGCTGCGCGTCGTGGTCGCGCTCGGCGCGTTCGCCTGGGCCGCGTGGTGGCCGGTGCTGCGCGACGTGTACGGCCGGCGACCGCCCACGCCGCGCCCCGCCTTCGGCCATGGGGCACACTGGTCCGGCACGTCCGCGCCGGAACTGCTCGGCTGCTACCACGTCAGCCAGCAGAACACCTTCACGGGGCGGCTGACACCAGCGATGTTGGACGACGTGTTCGCCCGGGCGAAGCACCTGGCCGGGGTGGACTGAGGAATGCGTGGGGCGGTGGGATGGACCTCGGCGTGCTGCGCAGGTGGTGGCCGATCGCGGCGGTGACCCTGCTGCTGGCCGCCGCCGCGTTCGCCGCCGGCCACTCCGCCATCGGGGCCAGCCGCATCCCACCGGCCGCCGACAACATCCCGTACGTGCCGGAGTACCCGTCCGCCGAGGCCGCGCCCTCCTTCCCGGCGGAGCCCCGGGACTTCGGTCCGCCCACCTCCGGCGGCATCCCGGGCTGGGTCGCCACCACCGCGATCGTGCTGCTCACGGCGGCCGTGCTGGGCGCCGTGGGCTACGTGCTCTGGACGTTGGTCGGCGGGGCGCTGCGCCGGACCACCCGGGCGGTGCCGGCCCAGCGGGCCCGGCGTACCGCCGCCGGCACCGCCCGCGAGGTGGTGGCCGCGCTCGACGCCGGCCTGGTCGAACTCGACGACCGGGACACCGACCCGCGGACCGCGGTGATCGCCTGTTGGGTGCGGTTGGAGGAGGCCGCCGAGGAGGCCGGGGTGCCCCGGCTCGCCGGGGACACCCCCACCGACCTGGTCACCCGGCTGCTGCGCGGTGATCCGGCCGCCGGGGTGCCGGCGATCGCCAGCGCCGACGTGCTGGACGGGTTCGCGCACGTCTACCGCGAGGCCCGGTACGCCACCCACACGGTCGACGCGCGGATGCGCGACCAGGCCCGGTCCGCGCTGCGCCGGCTGCGCGGCGAGCTGACCAGCCTGGCCGGCGCGGGGGAGGCCCCGGCATCGTGAGCACCAGCATCGACGACCTGCTGTCGTCCGCCGAGGAACCCGCCGCGGAGCGGGCCGAACCGGCCGGCCGTGGCCGGGTCCGGGTGCTGCTGCGGACGCTCACGGTCACCGCGGCGATCACCGTCGTCGTGGTGGTCGGGCTGCGCGCCGTCGGCCTCCAGGTCTCGCTCTGGATCATCGTGGCCGGCGTGCTCGCCGTGCTCGCGGTCCGCCGGGTCACCGCCGCCCTGACGCCCCCGCCGCCGCCCCGCACCGGCGCGCGCGCCCCCGCCGGGGAGGAACCGGGCACCTGGAACTGGGCCTCCCGGGACGCGCTGCGCACCGCGATCAACGGCTGGGAGCGCCCGCTGGACTGGTGCGGCGGCAACCGGGAGCGGTTCACCGAGCGGATCCTGCCCCGCCTCGGTGAGCTGGCCGACGAGCGGCTGCGCCAGAAGCACGGCATCACCCGCGAGTCCGACCCGGCCCGGGCCCGCACCCTGCTGGGAGAGCCGCTGTGGACGTTCCTCAGCGCCCCCTCCCGCCGCCCCCCGTCGCCGCGCGATCTCGCGGCGATCGTCGCCGAACTGGAGAAGTTGTGATGAACGACGTGGACCGCAGCATGCCCCCCGCCGAGGTGGGCCGGCTGGCCCGGGCGGTGCTGGACGCGGTCGGCACGGTCGTGGTCGGCAAGCGGGAGGCCCTGGAGCTGGTCCTCGCCGGCATCCTGGCCGGCGGCCACGTGCTCCTGGAGGACCTGCCCGGCCTGGGCAAGACGCTCACCGCACGGTCGTTCGCGCAGGCCCTCGGCCTGGACTTCCGCCGCCTCCAGTTCACCCCGGACCTGCTCCCGGCCGACGTGACCGGCTCCTTCCTCTACGACCAGCGCAGCGGCGACTTCGCGTTCCGGGCCGGCCCGGTCTTCACCAACCTGTTGCTGGCCGACGAGATCAACCGGACGCCGCCGAAGACCCAGTCGGCGCTGCTGGAGGCGATGCAGGAGAAGCAGGTCTCCGTCGAGGGCGTCACCTACCGGCTGGACGAGCCGTTCCACGTGCTCGCCACCGCCAACCCGATCGAGTACGAGGGCACCTACCCGCTGCCGGAGGCGCAGCTGGACCGGTTCCTGCTCCGGGTCTCCTTCGGCTATCCGGACCACGACGAGGAGTGGGAGGTCCTGCAACGGCGGATCGCCCGCCGCCGCGAGGAGGCCGAGATCACCCCGGTGGTGGACGCCGCCACGCTGCGGGCCATGCAGGCCGCGCTGGAGGACGTGGTGGTCGAGGACTCCATCGGCCGGTACATCGTGGCGCTCACCGCGGCCACCCGCGAGCACCCGTCGGTGCTGGTCGGCGCGTCGCCGCGCGGCTCGCTGGCGCTGCTGCTGCTGTCCCGGGTCCGGGCGGTGCTGAACAACCGCGACTACGTGGTGCCGGAGGACGTCAAGGCGGTGGCGGCGCCCGCCCTGGCACACCGGATCACCCTGCGCCCGGAGATGTGGCTGCGCCGGGTCGACCCGTCCTTCGTGGTCGGCGAGGTGCTCGAGTCCACCCCCGCCCCGGCCAGCGGCGCGCTGCCCAGCTACGCGGCCGGGCCCGCCGGGCGCTGATGACCGACCGTCACGAGCCCGCCACCGGCTGGGCGCCCACCGGGGCGCTCGGCCGGGCCGTGCTGCTCACCGGGCTGCTGCTCGTCGCGGCCGTGCTGCTCGGCCGGATCGACCTGGTCGTGCTGGCCACGCCGTTCGCGCTGGGCACCGCGTACGGGCTGCGCCGCCGGCCCACCGCCCTGCCCGAGTTGGAGATCGGGGCCGGGGACGCGCACCTGGTCGAGGGGTCCCCGATGACCGTGACGGTGGCCGTCGGCAACCCCGACACCGTCTCCTACGACCTGGCCGTGGTGCGCACCCGGATGTCCCGCTGGCTGCGGGTGGAACGGGTCGGCTTCGGCGGGACCGGCATCGACGTGGGCCGCGCCGGCGGCGCCGACCGCCCGTTCGTCACCTCGGTGCCGTCCGGCGCCGCGGTCGACCTGACCCTGACCGGGACGGCGTTGCGCTGGGGCCGGCACCCGATCGGGCCGGCCGGCACCCGGGTGGCGGTCGCCGACGGGCTGCTCGTCTCCCGCGCGGTGATCACCGAACCGGTCCGGACCCGGGTCTATCCGAGGACCGAGCCGTTCGAGGCGGTCGAGGCGATGCCGCGGGCGGCCGGCCTGGTCGGCGCGCACCACTCCCGCCGGCCCGGCGAGGGCGGCGAGCTGGCCGGCGTACGGGTCTTCGCGCCGGGGGACCGGCTGCGCCGGATCGACTGGCGGGTCTCGCTGCGGGCCCGGCAGCTGCACGTGGCGGCCACCCTGTCCGACCGGGACGCCGAGGTGGTGGTGCTGCTCGACGTGCTGGCCGAGGCGGGCCGCTCCGGCGGCGTACGCGGTCCGGCGTCGGTGCTGGACACCACGGTGCGGGCGGCGGCGGCGATCGCCGAGCACTACCTGCACCGGGGCGACCGGGTGGCGTTGCTGGAGTACGGCCCGGGGGCCCGCCGGCTCCGCCCGGCCACCGGGCGCCGGCAGTACCTGACCGTGCTGGAGTGGCTGCTCGACATCAAGGCGGAGTCCTCCCCGCATGAGCCGTACGACCTGGTGTTCGGCCCGCAGCTGCTCTCCTCGGACGCGCTGGTGGTGGTGCTCACCCCGTTGCTGGACGAGCGTTCGGCGCAGATGCTGGCCCGGATGGCCCGGGGCGGCCGGTTCGTGGTGGCGGTGGACACCCTGCCGGCCGACCTGCCGCCGCCGAAGGAGCGCGGCTGGGCCGAGGTGGCGTACCGGCTGTGGCGGCTGGACCGGGACACGATGATCGGCCAGCTCCGCGAGCACGGGGTGCCGGTGGTCCGCTGGGCCGGCGCGGGCAGCCTCGACCAGGTGTTGCGGGACGTGGCCCGGCTGGCCACCGCGCCCCGGGTAGGTGGCCGGTGAACGACATGCTGGCGGCGCTGCACGAGCGGGCCCGGGCGCTGCGGTTCCTGGTCGGCCGGATCAGCCTCGTCCCGCTGCTCATCCGGGCCGGGATCTTCCTCACCGTGCTGCTGGGCGCGCTGGTGGCGTACCCGGCGGAGGCGATCACCCCGCGGTCGCTGCTGGCCCTGACGGTGGTGGCGGTGCTGCCGGCGGCCGGGCCGCGCCGGACGTGGCCGACCTTCGCGGCGCTGGTCGTGGTCGGTGGTTGGCTGCTCGCCACGGTCGGGTACGACCGGCCGCCCGCGCTGTGGCGGCTGGTCGCCGTGGCCGCCCTGCTCTACCTGGCGCACACCCTCTGCGCGCTCGCCGCCCTGCTGCCCTACGACGGGGTGGTCGATCCCGACCTGGTGCTGCGCTGGCTGGGCCGGGCCGGCGGGGTGGTGCTGGCGAGCGCGGTGGTCGGCATCGTGCTGGCCTGGCTCGGCGGGGTCGGCGGCGACCGGGGCTTCCAGGCCGCGACGGTGGCCGGGCTGCTGGTGGCGGTGGCGCTCAGCGCCCTGCTCGGCTGGTTGCTGCGTCGCAGATAGCGGGACTGCGGGGCGGAGTTGCGCAGGTCACAGGGGTTGTGCTCCGTCACAGAAGAGGGTCTCGAACGGGATTACCCGAGCCGCCCGGGGAAAGATAGATGACGTGAATCCGAAGCGGATCCTTGTCGTGGGTGCCGGGCATGTCGGCCTGTACGCCGCTCTGCGCCTGTCCAAGAAGCTGAGCTCCCGTGAGGCCGAGGTCATCGTCGTCGACCCGCAGCCGCACATGACCTACCAGCCATTCCTCCCGGAGGCTTCGGCGGGCAACATCTCCCCACGGCACGCGGTGGTGCCGCTGCGGCGGGAGTTGCGCAAGTGCAAGGTCGTGGCGGGCACGGTCACCCGGATCGACCACCACCGCAGGACCGCCGTGGTGCAGCCGATCAGCGGCCCGGCCCGGGAGATCCCGTACGACCACGTGGTGGTCGCTCCGGGCTCGGTCTCCCGTACCCTGCCGATCCCCGGGTTGCACGAGCACGGCATCGGGTTCAAGACCATCGGTGAGGCGATCTTCCTGCGCAACCACGTGCTGGACCGGCTGGACGTGGCGGCCGCCACGACCGATCCCGAGGTCCGCAGCCGGGCGCTGACGTTCGTCTTCGTCGGCGGCGGGTACGCGGGCATCGAGGCGCTGGCCGAGATGGAGGACATGGCCCGGGACGCGCTGCGCTACTACCCAGAGCTGAAGCCGGCGGACATGCGCTGGGTGCTGGTCGAGGCCACCCAGCGGGTGCTGCCCGAGGTCGACCGGGACATGGGCGCCTACACGGTGCAGCAGCTGCTCAAGCGGAACATGGACATCCGGCTGGACACCCGGCTGGAGTCCTGCGTCGACGGGGTGGCGAAGCTCTCGGACGGGTCGAGCTTCCCCTCGGACACCATCGTCTGGACGGCGGGCGTGAAGCCGTCGCCGATGCTGGACGCCACGGACTTCCCGCGCGACGATCGGCGCCGGGTCACCTGCCTGCCCACCCTGCAGGTGGTGGACGGTGACCGGGTGGTCGAGGGCGCGTGGAGCGCCGGCGACTGCGCCGCCGTGCCGGACCTGACCAAGGAGCCGGGCAACTTCTGCTCGCCGAGCGCGCAGCACGCGGTCCGGCAGGCCGCCCGGATGGCCGACAACATCGTGAACGTGATCCGCGGGCGCGAGCCGGTCAACTACAAGCACAAGCACGCCGGCAGCGTGGCCAGCCTCGGCCTGCACAAGGGCGTGGCCCAGGTGTACGGCGTGAAGATGACCGGCTGGCCGGCGTGGTTCATGCACCGCACGTACCACATGTCGCGGATCCCGTCGTTCAACCGCAAGGTCCGGGTGGTCGTCGACTGGACGCTGGCGTTCTTCCTCAAGCGTGAGGTGGTCGCGCTGGGCCAGCTGCACGACCCGCGCGAGGAGTTCGCCGAGGCGTCCGCCCCGGTCGGCGCGGCGCGCTGAGTTTCGCGCGAAAGGGCCCTTCCCGTCTCGTCTCGGATGCTGTTGGTTAATTTGGGTTCTGCGTGACGTCGGCCTTCAAGACCTGGTTGTGGTCTTGAAGGCCGACGTTTTCGTATTGGGGTGGGTTGCGGGTGTCGATGCGGTCGCG
>NZ_JBFAJK010000040.1:0-61755 GCF_040655175.1 Micromonospora sp. NPDC050495
TTGGGCGGGCCCGTTGGGGGCGGTGAGTTGGCTGCTGGCGCCGTCCTGGTTGATGGCGGATCCGGCGATGACGGCGTGGATGGGCAGGTGGTGTTGTTGGGCGTGGGACAGGCGGGTGAGCAGGAGCAGGCCGACGCCTTCGCCCCAGACGGTGCCGTCGGCCGAGTCCGCGAACGCCCGACACCGGCCGGTGGGCGAGAGCGCCCGCTGCCGACTGAACTCCACGAAGGAGCCGGGGGTGGCCATCACGGTCGCGCCGCCGGCCAGGGCCATGTCGCACTCGCCCTTGCGCAGTGACTGCGCGGCCAGGTGCACCGCCACCAGGGACGACGAGCACGCCGTGTCGACGGTGATCGCCGGGCCTTCCAGCCCGAACGTGTACGCCACCCGGCCGGAGGCGATGCTCGGCGCGCTGCCGCTGCCCACCAGGCCCTCGAAGCCGGCGGGGATGTCCGGGAGCAGGCGGAATCCGTAGTCCGCCACCATGATCCCGGCGAAGACGCCGGTGCTGCTGCCGCGTACCGCCGTGGGGTCGAGGCCGGCCCGCTCGAACGCCTCCCAGGCCGTCTCCAGCAGCAACCGCTGCTGCGGGTCCATGGTCATCGCCTCGCGCGGGCTGATGCCGAACAGCTCCGGGTCGAACTCCCCGGCCGCGTCGACGAACCCGCCCTCGCGCACGTACGTGTGGCCGGCCGCGTCCGGGTCCGGGTCGTACAACGCCGCCACGTCCCAGCCCCGATCCGTCGGGAACTCGGAGATCGCGTCCCGACCCTCGGCCAGCAGCCGCCACAACTCCTCCGGCGACCGCACCCCACCGGGCAGCCGGCACGCCATGCCGACCACCGCGATCGGCTCCCGCGCCACCGCCTCCACATCGACCAGACGCTGCCGCGTCTGCTGCAACTCCGCGGTGGCCCGCCGCAGATACGCCCGCAGCCTTTCCTCATTCGCGGTACCGTTCGCCGGCGCGCCCTGGCTCATTGCGGGATCGCTCCTCACCGTTGGCGTCATGGAACGTCGATGTGCGGGGCGGGCGGGACATCGGGACCGCCGCCGCCGACAGCACGCCAACCTCGGACCCGACAATTTCTGTCGCAGCTAACGATCGCCTTATTCACCACTAAAGCTATTCGGGCGGACCGGGCGGCAACGGTCCCGATCGGCACGCTTCGGCCACCGGCCGGACCGGTCCGGGCACGACGACCGGCCCACCGGCGACGGGGCCGGCGGGCGCGCAGGTCGGATCGGTCAGGCGGCCAGCTCCCGGGCGATGCTCATCACGTACCGGCCGTAGTTGGAGTTCGCCATCGTCGCGCCGAGCGCGTGGCAGGCCTCGGCGTCGATGAAGCCCATCCGCAGCGCGATCTCCTCCAGGCAGGCGATCCGGACGCCCTGGCGCTCCTCCAGCGTGCGCACGTACTGGCCGGCCTGCAGCAGCGCCTCCGGGGTGCCGGTGTCCAGCCAGGCGAAACCGCGCCCGAGGTCGACCAGCCGGGCCCGCCCTCGGCTCAGGTAGACGTTGTTGACGTCGGTGATCTCCAGCTCGCCCCGGCCCGAGGGGCGCAGGTTCTTGGCGATGTCCACCGCGTCGCGGTCGTAGAAGTACAGGCCGGTGATGGCCCGGTTGGAGCGGGGCTGGCTGGGCTTCTCGTCGATCGCGACCAGCCGGCCCTCGGCGTCGGTCACCCCGATGCCGTACCGCTGCGGGTCGTTGACCCGGTAGCCGAACAGGGTGCAGCCGGACAGCTGCCGCGACTCGCGGTGCAGCAGCTGGGAGAAGGCGTTGCCGTGGAAGATGTTGTCGCCCAGGATCAAAGCGCAGTCGTCGCCGTCGATGTGGCCGGCCCCGATGAGCAGCGCCTCGGCGATGCCGCGGGGCTGGGGCTGCTCGGCGTACGTGATGTGCATGCCCCACTGCGCGCCGTCGTGCAGCAGGGTCCGGAACATCGGCAGGTCCGCCGGGCGGGCGATCACCAGCACCTCCCGGATGCCGGCGAACATCAGCACCGACAGCGGGTAGTAGATCATCGGCTTGTCGCCGACCGGGAGCAACTGCTTGGAGACCGGGATGGTGATCGGGTGCAGCCGGGTCCCGGAACCGCCGGCCAGGATGATCCCCTTCACGACGGTGTCCGGTGTTCGGCGGGAACAGCAAACCGCATGGCATCCCCCGGGGCGCTCGGGCCAGGTATGTTCACCCGGACCCTACCGACGAAAACGGTACGCGCAACCCCGCGCGACAATGGGTAGGGCGATTGTTTGGAATCCCTTTAGGGCTGCCTTGTAATTGCTTCAGAGAATCGCCGGGAAAGGTCACCGAATCGATTCTTCCGGGGCGTGGAAAGCGTAGCGGCCGGTAGGATGCGGGGCATGACGAGGATGCTGGTCACCGGCGGCGCCGGCTTCATCGGGGCGAACTTCGTCCACTACACCGTGCGGCACCACCCCGAGTACCGGATCCGGGTCCTCGACGCGCTGACCTACGCCGGCAACCGCGCCAGCCTGGCGCCGGTCGACGACCGGGTGGCGTTCGTGCCCGGCGACATCTGCGACGCCGCCCTGGTGGACTCACTGGTCGCCGACGCCGACGTGGTGGTGCACTTCGCCGCCGAGTCGCACGTGGACAACTCGCTGCGCGACCCGGAGCCGTTCGTCCGGACCAACCTGATCGGCACCTTCACCCTGCTGGAGGCGGTACGCCGGCACGGCGTCCGGTTCCACCACATCTCCACCGACGAGGTCTTCGGGGACCTGCCGCTGGACGCGACCGGGAAGTTCACCGAGCAGACCGCCTACGACCCGTCCAGCCCGTACTCCGCCACCAAGGCCGGCTCGGACCTGCTGGTGCGCGCCTGGGTGCGCTCGTACGGGGTGGCGGCCACGCTGTCCAACTGCGCCAACAACTACGGCCCGTTCCAGCACGTGGAGAAGTTCATCCCCCGTCAGGTCACCAACGTGCTGACCGGTGAGCGCCCGAAGCTGTACGGCACCGGTGTCAACGTCCGCGAGTGGACGCACGTGGACGACCACAACGCGGCCGTGCACCTGATCCTGCGGCAGGGCCGGATCGGCGAGACGTACCTGATCGGCTCCGGCGACGAGCGCAGCAACCGCGAGATCGTCGAGTTGATCCTCGCCCTCATGGACCGGCCCACCGACGGGTACGACCACGTGCCGGACCGGCCCGGCCACGACCTGCGCTACGCCAACGACTCCACCAGGTTGCGCACCGAACTGGGCTGGCGGCCGCGGTTCGACTCCTTCCGGGACGGGCTCGCGGCCACCATCGACTGGTACCGGGCCAACGAGTGGTGGTGGAAGCCGCAGAAGCAGGCGACCGAGGAGAGCTACCGGCGCCTCGGCCGCTGACGGTCTCGCACGCCCGCCGAGCCGGCGGGCGTCCCCACGGCGTCACGGTGAGCGGACTTCGTCTCGGCGGCCGGTGACGGGCGGTTGACGCGACCTCGGACAGGGTCGCAGCACGAGTCCCGCCCCGGCCGTCCGAGGAGACTTCATGATCAGGACGATGCTCCGGCTCCGTGTGCGTGCGGGCTGCGAACCCGCCGTGACGGCCGCCTGGCGGGCGCACGCCGGGCAGCTCGCGCCGGCGGCCGGCGGCCTGCGCCAGGAGCTGCTGCACGACGCCACCGATTCGCGGACGTTCGTCCTGGTCACCGAGTGGAGCGACGAGGCGGCCGGGCGCCGGTACGCGCGGGGGCCGCTGGCGGCCGCGCTCGCCGACGCGGTCCGTCCGCTCTGCGAGGCGTACCCGGCGGACGGCCCCCGGCTGATGACCGACCGGCCGGGCGCCGCGACGCCGATCTTCGTCGACGTCGAGCTGACCGTGCCGGCCGAGCGCCGCGCCGAGTTCGACCGCGGCTACGTCGAGGTCCTCGCCCGGGTGGCGGCGGTCCCCGGCTACCTGCGGGAGGACCTGCTGCGCGAGCCCGGGACCGACGTGCACCACATCTTCGCCGAGTGGCGCAGCGCGGCGGAGTTCCACCGCTGGATCGGCGACCCGGCGCACGCCTCCCAGGAGGCCGGGCCGATCGCCCCGTTCCTGCTCGACATCCGCCGGCGGCTCTTCCATCCGGTGGCCGAGCCGGCAGAGCACCGACAACCGCGTACGGGCAGGGAGGCCGACGTGCACAGGACAACGGACGTACTCGTGGTCGGGGCGGGACCCACCGGGTTGACCGCCGCCGTCGAGTTGGCCCGGCGGGGCGTGGCCTGCCGGGTGATCGACAAGCTGGCCACCCCGGCCGGGCAGGCCGACAAGGCGATCGGCGTGCACTGCCGCACCATGGAACTCTGGGAGGAGCAGGGCATCGTCCGGGAGGCGATGGATACCGGCATCTGGCTGACCGGCAACATGGTCTTCGTCAACGGCCGGGAGACGCACCGGATGAGCTGGGAGCTGCCCGGCCTGCCGTACGCCCACCTCGGCCTGCCCCAGTACGAGACCGAGCGCCTGCTCACCCAGCGCCTGGCCACCCTGGGCGTACGCCCGCAGCGCGGCGCCGAGCTGGTCGGGTTCGACCAGGACGGCGACGGGGTCACCGCCACCGTGGCGACCGCCGACGGCGGCACCGAGACCGTCCGGGCGAAGTACCTGGTGGGTTGCGACGGCGCGCACAGCCGGGTCCGGGAACTGCTCGGGTTGACCTTCACCGGCGGGCTGGGCCGTTTCCCGCAGCTGTTCATGCTCGGCGACGTGGACGTCGACTGGGACATGCCGGACGGCCACCTGCTGCGGTTCCTGCACGAGACCGACGGGCGGATGGACGGCATGCTGGTCTGCGTCCCGCTGCGCGGCGAGCGCCGGTACCGGATCGCCACCCTCGCGCCGCCCCGGTTCTTCGCCCAGACCGGCGGGCAGGACGCCCCGCCCGGGTTCAGCGAGGAACTCGCCGCGCCGACCCTGGCCGACGTCCAGGCCGCCCTGGACCACCTCGCCCCGCCCGGCACCCGGGCCTCGAACCTGCGCTGGTCGTCGGTCTTCCGGATCAGCCACGGCATCGTCGACCGGTACCGCGACGGCCGGGTCTTCGTGGCCGGCGACGCGGCCCATCTGCATCCGCCGGCCGGCGGGCAGGGCATGAACACCGGCATCCAGGACACCTGGAACCTGGCCTGGAAGCTGGCGCTGGCCGCGCGCGGGCTCGCCGCCCCCGGCCTGCTGGACAGCTACGAGACCGAGCGGCGGCCGGAGGGCGAGGAGATCGTCGGGCGCGCGGTCCGGATGGCGTTCACCGACGAGCTGGACCGCGCCGACCTGGAACGCCAGTTCCGTCAGGAGATGTCCCTGCTGCTCAGCTACGCGGGCAGCCCGCTGGTCGGCGAGTCGGTCGCCGACCCCGACGCGCTGCGCGCCGGCCCCGGACCGGGCGATCGCGCCCCCGACGTGGCCGGCCTGGACCGGCAGGGCGTCGGGCACCCGCTGCGGTTGCGCGACCTCACCCGGGGCACCCGGCACACCCTGCTGGTGTACGCCGACGCCACGGCCGACGAGGCGACGCTGGCCGCCGCGGCCCAGCTCTGCGCCGACGTCCGCCGGCAGGCCGGCGGGGAACTCGACGCGTACCTGCTGCGCAGCCCGGACGCCGCGCCGTCGCGGCTGCCCGCGCCGCCGGTCGTGGTGGACGGCGGGAACGCCTTCCGGGACACCTACGGCGTCACCGGCAGCGCGCTGTACCTGATCCGCCCGGACGGGCACATCGGTTACCGCAGCCAGCCGATCGACGGTGACGGCCTGCGCAAGCACCTGCACCTGACCTTCGGCGGCGTCCGATGAGCCGGGTCCGGACCGTGCTGGCGATGCGTACCCGGGAGGGCTGCGAGCAACGGTTCGAGGCCGAGTGGCTCTCCGCCGCCGAGGAGATCAGCGCGCTGGACGGCTGCCTGCACCAGGATCTGGTCCGCGACGCCGACGATCCGCGCAGCTACCTGATCATCAGCGACTGGGCGGACCGGGACCGGTTGGACGCGTTCGGCCGCAGCGAACACCGGGACCGGCTGCTGCGGATCATCCGCGACCTGCGCGAGTCTGCCCAACGGCACACCTACCAGGTGCTGCACAGCGTCAGCAGCGTGCGGGAGGGAGCACGATGACCGAGGATCCGGTGCCCGCGGCGCGGCTCTACACCGACGAGTTCGCCGCCGACCCCTATCCGAGCTTCGCCCGGCTGCGGGCCGACCGGCCGGTCTGCCCGGTGAGCGGCCGGTTCGACCAGTACCTGATCACCCGGTTCGAGGACGCGCGGACCGCGCTGACCGACCCGCGGCTGTCCAAGGACCTGTACGGGCCGGGCCAGCACTACCTGCGGATCTTCGGCCCGAACTCGGCCGGGCTGAACCAGAACATGCTCAACTCCGACCCGCCCGAGCACACCCGGCTGCGCCGGGTGGTGTCGCAGGCGTTCTCGCCGCGCCGGATCGAGGCGCTGCGCCCGCGCGTCGCCGAGATCGTCGACCACCTGATCGACAAGCTGCTGCCGCAGGGCCAGGCCGAGCTGATGCACGACTTCGCGATCCCGCTGCCGATGACGGTGATCTGCGAGCTGCTCGGGGTGCCGCCGGCCGACCACGGCCGGGTGCTCGACTGGACCCAGGTGATCCGCACCTCCGGCTCGACGCGCCGCCCGCCGGAGGAGGAGCGCGCGGCGGTGCAGGAGGCCCAGTCGCGGCTGCACCACTACCTGGCCGGCCTGGTGCGGGCCAAGCGCGACGACCGGGCCGACGACATCATCGGCGCGCTGATCGCCGCCTGCGACCGCGACCGTATGCTCACCGAGGCGGAACTGGTCACCACCACGTTCCTGCTGCTCTTCGCCGGGCACCAGACCACCGCGGACTTCCTCGGCAACGCGGTGCTGGCCCTGCTGACCCATCCCGAGCAGCTGGAACTGCTGCGCGCCAGCCCGCAGCTGCTGCCGTCGGCGATCGAGGAACTGCTCCGCTTCGACGGCCCGCTGCCGGTGGCCAGCCCGCGGATCGCCACCGAGGACCTGGCGTACCAGGACGTGACCATTCCGCGCGGCGCGGTCGTCGGCGTGGTGCTCAACGCGGCGAACCACGACCCCGCGCACTTCGTCGACCCGGACCGGCTGGACCTGCGCCGGGTGCGCGGGCCGCACCTCGGCTTCGGCCACGGCGTCCACTACTGCCTCGGCGTCTCGCTGGCCCGGATGGAGGCGCAGCTGGGCCTCGGCGCGCTGCTGCGCCGGCTGCCCGGGCTGCGGCTGGCCGTGCCGGTGGCGGAGGTACGCCGGCTGCCGGCCGGGTCACCGTTCCGCGGCCTGCTCGAACTGCCCGTCACCTTCGCCGCCTGACCCTCGACACCCGTTCGTCACAACCCCAGCAAGGAGCAGTCATGGTCTTCCGGAACGTGATCGTCTGCCACATGGTCCCCGGCAGCGAGGGCACCGTCGGCGACGTCTTCGGTTACTACGACCGGACCACCCGGCCCCAGGACCTGGGCGTCATCGGGCGGATCCTGCTGTCCCACCACGACCTCTACCTGCACGTCATCGAGCGCGAGCAGGACCCCAAGGTGTCCGGGCAGACCCGTGGCCTGCCCGCGTTCCAGAAGATCGCCGAGGCCATCGGCCCGTACGTGACCCCGTACCCGAGGTACTGGAAGAACCCGTCGGACTCGGTGGCCAAGGAGTTCTACCGCTGGGCGCCGGAGGACGCGGTGGCGCCCGCTGACACCACGTTGACCGTCGTCGTCCAGCGGATCAAGCCGGGCGCCGAGCCGGACGTGGCCCGTATCTTCGCCGAGTCCGACGCCGGGCCGCTCCCGGCCGAACTGGGTGTCGCGGCGCGGTTCCTCTACTCGATCGACGACGTGTTCGTGCACCTGATCGAGCAGGACGCCGCGATCGCGGAGCGGCTGCGGGACCGGCACGAACAGAAGCCGGCCTTCGGGAAGCTGATGACCGAGCTCGCCCCGTACGTCGAGCCGTACCGGCCGGAGAGCTGGCACGGCCCGCAGGACTCGGTCGCCGCGCCGTTCTACCGCTGGCGTGCCGAGGACTGACCGGCCATCCGGCCCCGTCGCGTCGGGTCCGGGCCGGCCGCGGCGGCTGCTCAGCGCTGCCGGGGCCGGGGCGAGCCGGGGTGCGGCACGGCGGGGCCGCCGGGCGCCGAGGGCTGCGCTCCGATCGGCGCCGCGGTCAGCAGCGAGCGCCAGCGGCGGCGGCGGTCGAGCACCTCGACGGCGCCGAGCAGGCAGCGGTCGATGCGCCGTAGCCGGTCGTGTTCGGCCGCCGGATCGTCGAGCAGGGTACGCACCCGGCGGCGCAGCGTGCCCAGGCAGGCCGGCGCGTCGTCCCGGCGGCACCAGTCGAGGAAGTCCGCGTAGGACAGGCAGCCGGGCCCGTCGGTCGCCGGCGGGGTGAGCCGCTCGCCCAGCTCGGTCTGCTCGAAGCGGAGGAACTGGAATCCCGGGTGCCCGTTGGCGAAGGCCTTCGTCAGCGACTCGAACACGAGGTACACGCGCGGGTGGTCGTGCTGCGCCATCTGCTGTCGGAGGATCTCCTGCCAGGCGAAGACCCGGGCCACCAGGTAGGCGGTGCTGTCGACGAAGTAGTCGGGCTCGTCGATGGTGCGGGCGTAGTGGTGGCCGTGCGCGCCGGTCGACGCGATCGCCGCCAGCCGGTCGTGCAGCTCGGCCAGGGCCCGGACGGCCGGGGCGCGGACGCCGGCCAGTTGCCGCTGTAGCTCCAGCTGCTGGGCGCGGCGGGCGGTGAGCCAGGCCGGGATCCAGTGCTCGCCGACGAACTTGACGACGCCCGCGGCGACCAGACCGCCGAGCACCGCCGCCGAGAAGGTCCCGCCCATCCGAGAACCATAGGCACGGCGAGGCCGGCCGGACGGGACCGACGTGCCGTCGGCGCCGGAAAGCCGCCCGGGCGCCGGGGCCTACTCGTCGCCGACGGTCTCGCTCTCCCCGTCGTGTTCGAAGCGGACCGGCAGGTGCTCGTCGGGCTGCGGCGCCTCGGCCATCGTGTGGTGCGGGTCGCCGTCGGGGGAGTACAGCACGTCGTCGGTCTTCCTGGTCTTCTCCTGGTCCTCTTCGGGCTCAGTCACGTCCCCTCCTCGTCGGGCCGTCGGCGACCGCCCCGTCGTCCGGGGGCGCTTCCTGTCCCGGTGCCCAGCCTAGGTGGGGCGTACCCGGGTCGCAGGCGGTTGCGGGTGCGGGCCTGGACCGGGGTCGGGCGAAACCGCCCGGACGCGTCGGGGATGCGCCATGGTGGTGCTGTGGCCGGCCCGGGCGTGGAGGCTATCCGCGGCCGGGTGGTCGACGGCCGGTGGTGCGGGGGTGCGGGGTGCCGACGAGGGAGATCATCGAGAAGGTCGGCGCGCTGCTCGACCTGGCCGGGGTGCTGGTCATCGCGGCCGGCGTCACCCTCGCCACGGTGGTGTTCCTGGCCCGCTCGTGGCGCGACCGGCGGCTGGCCGACAGCTACCGTCCCTACCGGGAGGACGTCGGCAAGGCCATCCTGTTGGGGCTGGAGTTCCTGGTCGGCGGCGACATCATCCGTACCGTGGCGGTCTCGCCCACCTTCACCAGCGTGGGCGTGCTGGGTCTGATCGTGCTGGTCCGGACCTTCCTGAGCTTCTCCCTGGAGGTGGAGCTCGACGGCCGCTGGCCGTGGCAGGCCAAGCAGCCGGTGGCGGGCCGGAGCGTCGGCGCCGCACCGCGCTGAGGGGTCAGATGTTGGCCGAGTCGGCGGGCACGTCGCGGGGCAGCGCGGGCGCGCCCGCCGGCCGCTCGCCGGCCGCGCAGCTCAACCCCAGGGTGTACGCGGTCATCGACAGCGAACCGTAGGCATACCCGTCGACCAGTACCTCGGGGCGGCTCCCGTCCGCACCGGCCAGGCCGGCCAGGTAGAGCAGCGGGATGAAGTGGTCGGGGGTCGGCACGGCCAGCCGGTAGTCGTGGTGGGCGTCGAGCCGGGCCGCCTCGGTCGGCGTGTCCCGGACGATCTCCCGGGCCGCGTCGTCGAAGCGGCGGGCCCAGTCGAAGCCCTCGTCGGCCAGGCGCCGGTCCACGCCGCCGAGGTTGTGCACCACGTTGCCGCTGGCCACCACGAGCACGCCGCGCTCGCGCAGCGGCGCGAGCCGGGCGCCGAGGTCCAGGTGGTAGTCCAGCGGCTTGAACGCGTTGATGCTCAGCTGCACCACCGGGATGTCGGCGGCGGGGAACGCGTGGGTGAGCACCGACCAGGTGCCGTGGTCGATGCCCCACGAGTCCAGGTCGGCGCCGACCCAGGTGGGGTGCACCACGTCGCTGATCTCCTCGGCCAGCTCGGGCAGCCCGGGCGCGGGATAGCTGACGTCGAACAGCTGCTGCGGGAAGCCGTAGAAGTCGTGGATGGTGCGGGGCCGGGGCATCGCGGTGACCGCGGTGGCGCCGATGTACCAGTGCGCGGAGACCACCAGGATCGCCCGGGGCCGGGGCGCCGCCCGGCCGAACTCCCGCCACGCGGCGGTGTACCGGTTGACCTCCAGGGCGTTCATCGGGTTGCCGTGGCCGAAGAACGCGGCCGGCATCGTCATCCGCGTCGTCTGCTCGCTCATCCCGCTCCCGCCGCCGGCCGTGTCCCCGAGGCTAGCCCCGTCCGGCCGCCGCTGTCCGGTCGTCGGCGGCGGGCGGCGCCGGTGACCGGCCGGCACCGACCGTTGCGGTCCCGTCCCGGCGGTTGCCCCGGTTGGTGCGGCTCCGACGCGAAAGGATGACCTGGGGTGGGGCGAGGGTCACCGTGACGGATACCCCCACCGGGTATATGGTCGTGGCGGAGGTGGAGTTCGATGGAACACGAACACCGGCACCACGACGCGGCGCCCGCACCGGGCGCGCCCGGCCCGCACGCCGACCACGGTGGCCCCGACGGCCCCGACGGCCCCGACGGCCCCGACGCGCACGGCGACCACGGCCGCCCCAGCCCGCACGCCGACCACGGTGGCGGCCCGCATGCCGACCACGGCGGGCACGGCGGTGGGCACGACAAGCACGCCGGACACGATCCGGAACAGTTCCGCCGGAAGTTCTGGCTGAGCCTGGCCCTGACCGTGCCGATCGTGCTCACCAGCCACATGGTGATGGACTGGTTCGGCTACCGGCTCGACCTTCCCGGCGTGCGCTGGGTCGGCCCGGTGCTCGGCTCGGTCGTCTTCTGGTACGGCGGCTGGCCGTTCCTGGTCGGCGGCGTCCGCGAGCTGCGGGACCGGGCGCCCGGGATGATGCTGCTGATCTCGATGGCGATCACCGTCGCGTACGCCGCCTCGGCGGCGACCAGCCTGGGCTGGTTCGACCTGGACTTCTGGTGGGAGCTGGCGGCGCTGGTCACCATCATGCTGCTCGGCCACTGGCAGGAGATGAAGGCGATCGGGCAGGCCCAGGGAGCGCTCGCCGCGCTGGCCGCGCTGCTGCCCGACGACGCCGAACGCCTCGACGAGGCCGGACGGCCGCACCCGGTCTCCGTCGCCGACCTGCGCGTCGGTGACCTGGTGCTGGTCCGCACCGGCGGCCGGGTACCCGCCGACGGGCGGATCGAGGAGGGCGCCGCCGAACTGGACGAGTCCATGATCACGGGGGAGTCCCGGCCGGTGCCGCGCGCCGCCGGGGACCGGGTGGTCGCCGGCACCGTGGCCACCGACTCCGCCCTGCGGGTCCGGGTCGACGCCGTCGGGGAGGACACCGCGCTGGCCGGCATCGGCCGGCTCGTCGCCCAGGCGCAGGCCTCCGGCGGGCGCGCCCAGGTGCTCGCCGACCGGTTCGCCGCGCTGCTGTTCTACGTCGCCGCGCTCGCCGGGCTGGCCACCTTCGTGGCCTGGCGCGTGCTGGGCGACACCGACCAGGCCGTGGTCCGCACCGTGACCGTCCTGGTGATCGCCTGCCCGCACGCCCTCGGGCTGGCCATCCCGCTGGTCGTGGCGCTCTCCACCGCGCTCTCCGCCCGCGCCGGCATCCTGGTCAAGGACCGGCTGGCGCTGGAGCGGATGCGTACCGTCGACGCGGTCCTGTTCGACAAGACCGGCACCCTCACCAGGGGCCGGCACACCCTCACCGGGGTGGCCGCCGCCGACGGCCTCACCGAGGACGACGCCCTGCGGATCGCCGCCGCGGTCGAGGCGGACAGCGAACACCCGCTCGCCCGCGCCCTGGTCGCCGCCGCGCAGGACCGGGGCCTGCGGGCCGCGGCGCGCGACTTCCGGTCGCTGCCCGGCCGCGGCGTCCGCGCGGTCGTCGACGGTACGCAGTGGGCGGTCGGCGGCCCGGCCCTGCTGCGGGAACTGGGCGTCGACGTGCCGGCGGAGCTGACCCGCAGCGCGGCGGGCTGGTCGAAGCGGGGCGCGGGGGTGCTGCACCTGGTCCGCTCGCCGGAACCGGGCGCCGCGCGGGTGCTCGGGGCGTTCGCCCTCGAGGACGAGGTGCGCCCGGAGGCCCGCGCGGCGATCGCCGAGCTGCGCGCCCAGGGCATCCGGAAGATCGTGATGATCACCGGGGACGCCCGGCCGGTCGCCGAGGCGGTCGCCGCCGACCTGGGCTTCCGCCCCGGGGTGGACGAGGTCTTCGCCGAGGTGCTCCCCGCCGACAAGGACGCGGCGGTGCGCGAACTCCAGTCCCGGGGACTCACCGTGGCGATGGTCGGCGACGGGGTCAACGACGCCCCGGCCCTGGCCCGCGCCGACGTGGGGCTGGCCATCGGCGCCGGCACCGATGTGGCGATCGAGTCGGCCGGGGTGGTGCTGGCCAGCGACGACCCGCGCGGCGTGACCGGCGTGATCCGGCTGTCCCGGGCGTCGTACCGGAAGATGCGGCAGAACCTGGCCTGGGCCGCCGGCTACAACGTGCTGGCCATCCCGCTCGCCGCGGGGGTGCTGGCCTGGGCGGGCGTCGCGCTCAGCCCGGCCGTCGGCGCGGTGCTGATGTCGGCCTCCACCATCGTGGTGGCGCTCAACGCGCAGCTGCTCCGCCGGGTCCGCCTCACCCCGCCGGAGCACTGACCGCGTTTGCGGCGACCATCTCGGGCCGAGCCTCGCTGCTGCGAGGCTCGGCCGCACTTCCCTCTGGCATCTGCGTGACGCTAGGGTGGCCGGGTGACGGTGTTCCGGATCGGCGAGGCCGCCGAACTGCTCGGCGTCAGCGCGGACACGGTCCGCCGCTGGATCGACGCCGGCCGGCTGACCGCCGGCCGCGACGAGCACGGCCACCGGGTCGTCGACGGCGTCGACCTGGCCGCCTTCGTCCGCGCCCCCGGGCACCCGGAGCTGTCGTCGGCCCGCAACCGGCTGCGCGGCATCGTCACCGCCGTCGTCAAGGACACCGTGATGGCCCAGGTCGACATCCAGGCCGGGCCGTTCCGGATCGTCTCGCTGATGAGCCGCGAGGCGGTCGACGACCTCGACCTCCAGGTCGGTTCCGTCGCCGTCGCCGTGATCAAGTCGACCACCGTCGTGGTGGAACGCGCCCCCGCGCCGAAGGGAAGGACCAACCCGTGACCGTACGGTGGATCCGGGCCGCCGTCGCCGCGACGGCCGCGCTGACCCTGGGCCTGACCGGCTGCGGCGGCGCCGGCGAGCCGGCCGCCGGGGACGCGGGCGGCCGGGTGACCGTGTTCGCCGCGGCGTCGCTCACCGAGTCCTTCACGAGGCTGGGCCGGGACTTCGAGGCCGCGCACCCCGGCATCACGGTGACCGTCAACTTCGCCGGCAGCTCCGCGCTGGCCACCCAGATCACCCAGGGCGCGCCGGCCGACGTCTTCGTCGCCGCCTCCCCGGCCACCATGAGGACCGTCACCGACGCGGGCGACGCCGCCGGCGAGCCGGTCGTCCTGGTCCGCAACCAGTTGGTCATCGCCGTGCCCGCGGGCAACCCGGGCCGGGTGGCCGGCCTCGCCGACCTGGCCGGCCCGGGAGTCAAGGTCGCGCTCTGCGCCGAGCAGGTCCCCTGCGGGGCGGCGGCGCAGGCCGTGCTCGGCGCGGCCGGCGTCCGGCTCACCCCGGCCACCCTGGAACGGGACGTCAAGGGCGCGCTCGCCAAGGTCCGGCTCGGCGAGGCCGACGCCGCCCTGGTCTACCGCACCGACGCCCGCTCCGCCGCCGGTGACGTCGACGCCGTCGAGTTCCCCGAGTCCGCGCGGGCGGTGAACGACTACCCGGTCGTGGTGCTGAAGCACGCCGGCAATCCGGACGGCGCCCGGGCGTTCGTCGACCACGTCCGCTCCGCCGCCGGCCTGGCCGTGCTCACCGCCGCCGGGTTCCAGGCGCCGCAGGGCCGGTGAGCCGTCGCCGGCAGCGGGTGCCGCTGGCCCTGCTGCTCCCCGCCGGCCTCGGGCTGCTCTTCCTCGTCCTGCCGCTGGTCGGGCTGCTGGCCCGCGCGCCGTGGACCAGCCTGCCCCGGCGGCTGGCCGAGCCGGGCGTACGCACCGCGCTGCGGCTGTCGCTGGAGACCGCGACCGCCGCCACGGTGCTCTGCGTCGTGCTCGGCGTACCCCTGGCGTGGCTGCTGGCCCGGGTCGAGTTCCCCGGCCGGCGGCTGGTCCGCGCCCTGGTCACCGTGCCGCTGGTGCTGCCACCGGTGGTCGGCGGGGTGGCGCTGCTGCTGGTCTTCGGCCGGCGCGGGCTGCTCGGCTCCTGGCTGGACGCCACCTTCGGGGTCACCCTGCCGTTCACCACCGCCGGGGTGGTGCTCGCCGAGGCGTTCGTCGCCATGCCCTTCCTGGTCATCGCCGTCGAGGGCGCACTACGCGGCGCCGACCGCCGGTACGAGGAGGCGGCGGCGACCCTCGGCGCCGGCCGCTGGACCACCTTCACCCGGGTCACGCTGCCGCTGGTCGCCCCCGGCGTGGCGGCCGGCGCGGTGCTCTGCTGGGCGCGGGCGCTCGGCGAGTTCGGCGCGACCATCACCTTCGCCGGCAACTATCCGGGCCGCACCCAGACCATGCCGCTCGCCGTCTACCTGGCCCTGGAGACCGACCTCCAGGCGGCCATCGTGCTCAGCCTGATCCTGCTCACCGTCTCCGTGGCCATCCTCGCCGGGCTGCGCGACCGCTGGCTCGGCACCACGTGACCGCCCCGCCGCCGCTGCTCGACGCGCACCTGGTCGCCGACCGGGGCGCCTTCCACCTCGACATCCGGCTGCGGATCGCCGCCGGCGAGGTGGTCGCCCTGCTCGGGCCGAACGGCGCCGGCAAGACCACCGCGCTGCGCGCCCTCGCCGGGCTGCACCCGCTCAGCGCCGGCCACCTCACCCTCGGCGACGCCGACCTGGACCACCCCGAGCGGCGGCGGTGGGTCCCGCCCGAGCGGCGGCCGGTGGGCGTGGTCTTCCAGGACTACCTGCTCTTCCCGCACCTCAGCGCGCTGGACAACGTGGCGTTCGGGCCCCGCCGGCGGGGCGCCGACCGGCGGGCCGCCCGGGCCCGGGCCCAGGCGTGGCTGGACCGGGTGGGGCTGGGTGGGCAGGCCCGGGACCGGCCGCGCCAGCTCTCCGGCGGGCAGGCCCAGCGGGTCGCCCTGGCCCGGGCCCTCGCCGTGGAGCCCACCCTGCTGCTGCTCGACGAACCGCTGGCCGCGCTCGACGCCCGCACCCGGCTGGACACCCGCGCCGAACTCCAGCGCCACCTCGGCGCGCACGCCGGGGCCACCCTGCTGGTCACCCACGACCCGCTCGACGCCCTGGTGCTCGCCGATCGGCTGGTCATCGTCGAACAGGGGCGGGTCGTGCAGGAGGGCGACGCGGCGACCGTCACCGCCCGGCCGCGCACCGACTACGTGGCCCGGCTGGTCGGGCTGAACCTGCACCGGGGCCGCGCCGACGGGCGCTCGGTAACCGTCGGCGGGCTCACCCTCACCGCGGCGGACAGCGTGCACGGGGACGCCTTCGTCGCCTTCCCGCCGGCCGCCGTGGCGCTGCACCCGGGTCGCCCCGACGGCAGCCCGCGCAACGTCTGGCCGGCCACGGTGACCGGCGTGCAGCGGCACGGCGACAACCTCCGCGTCCAACTCGCCGGCCCGGTCGCGGTGGCCGCCGACGTCACCCCCGCCTCGGCCGCCCAGTTGCGGCTGCGCCCCGGGCAGCGGGTGTGGGCGGCGGTGAAGGCGGCCGAGACTCGGGCCTACCCGGCGTGACGCAGGTCGCTGGACGCTCGTTGGTAGGTGAGGAAGGTTTGACTCTGCCCCACCTGGTCAGTGAACAGGGGAGCGACGAGGAGAGGGGAACGGGGTGCCCGACACCACACAGGTCCGGTCCAGCCAGGAGGCTGTGCTCCCGGACGACGTGACCGACCCGCTGCTCTGGCGGACGGCGTACGACGTGGCCGCCGCCCACCAGCCGGACGAGACGGGCCACTGTCCCAGCCTGCTCTGCGGCGGCCAGGACGCGCCCTGCGACACCCTGACCGACGCCCGCCGCGCGATGGACCTGGCCCGCTCCGGCGCCCCGGCCGAGGAGTCCGTCCCCGCCGCGGCCCCGCGCCCCCGCTCCCGCCGCCGTCGCAAGGCCGCCTGAGCACCCACCGCCGGGTCAGTGGCCCGGGGTGGGGCCGAACGCGGTGAGGAAGCGGTCCCGGAAGGTGTCCATCCGCCACGCCGGGGTCTGCGGGCCGGGCCGCAGCCCGTCCTGCCAGCCCCAACCGGCGATCCGGTCCAGCACCTTCGGATCCTTGGCCACCACGGTGATCGGTACGTCCCGGCTGGCCCCCGGGCCGGTGACCGTCGTGGTGGGCTGGTGGTCGCCGAGGAAGACCAGCACGAGATCGTCCCCGCCGTAGGTCAGCAGGTAGGAGACCAGCGTGCCGACCGAGTACTCGATCGCGTGCGCGTAGTCGGCGCGGATCTGGTCGTTGCCGCGCTGGACCACGTCCCGGCCGCCCCCGGTGCGGGTCGCCGCCTCGTGGAAGATCGACCCGTCGCCGACCGCGTCCCACGGCACCGGCTTCGGGATCGCCGACCAGGGGGAGTGGCTGGACACCAGCGGGATCTCCGCCATCAGCGGCGGGTGCGGCCGGGACCGCTCGAGGCGCTGGAAGGCCGCCAGGGTGAACTGGTCGGGCATCGGCGCGTAGCTGAACGTCGGCCCCCGGTAGGCCAGCCGCGCGGCGTCGTAGTAGCGGTCGTAGCCGAAGAACCTGCCCTCCGGCCAGGGCTGGGTGGCCGCGGGCAGCACGCCGACGGTCTGCCAGCCGGCCCGGTGGAACGCCCCGTTGAGGGTGAGCCGGTTGCCGGCCAGCAGGTCGCGGTGACGCTGGTCGTTGTCGATCCACAGGCCGGAGAGCAGGGTGGCGTGGGCCAGCCAGCTTCCGCCGCCGAAGGTGGGCGAGGTGAGGTAGCCGCTGCGGGCGTCGAACCCGGCCGCGCGCAGTTGCCGGTAGCCGTCGTCGAGCACCGCCGTCACGCCCGGGGCGAGCGCCGGGTCGGTGACGGCGTCCCGGCCGTAGCTCTCCACGAACGCGACCAGCACGTCCTTGCCGCGCAGCCCGGTCAGCAACTGGTCGCCCGGCACGTTGCGGTACGCGTCGGTGGCCGCCTGTCCGGCGAACACCACCCGGTCCCGCAGCCCGGCGCGGACCTGCCCGACGTGCGCCGCGACCAGGGCGCTCGCCTCCCGGTCGGCGACCGGCACGTCGGGCCCGACCCGTACCCCGAGGGCCGCGCAGCCGAGCCAGAGCACCGCGAGGGCGGCCACCACCCGCGCCGACGTCCGCCGGCGCCGGGCCAGCAGCCGGGTCAGCCGCAGCGCCGCCAGGGTGACCAGGACGAGCAGGCCGGCGGTGAGCAGCACCGCACCGGCGGCGGCGGCGACCGCGGCGGCCCGGCCGGAGGAGTCGGTGAGGTAGCCGAACCCGTCGTCGAAGAGCGCCCAGTCGAGCAGCACGTCGAACGGCCGGTCCCGGGCCACGAAGAAGCCCATGTCCAGCAGGCGCAGCACGGTGAGCAGGCCGAGCAGCAGGCCGGCCAGCGCGGCGATCGGCCCGCGGGCGCGGGCCGGCAGGGCGAGCAGCACCGCCACCGCCACCAGTGCCTCGACCGGGATGCGCAGCACCGCGGCCAGACCGATCCGGCTCAGCTGGTCGGGCAGCGCCAGCGCCGCCAGCACCAGCAGCGCGGCGAGCCCGGTGAGGACCGCGGCGGCGACCCGGCGGGCCCGCGAAGGCGTCCCGGCCGGCGCTGCGACCGCCGCCGGCTGCGCAGTTGTCGCCGGCGGTGGGGTCGGTGCCGGCTGCGGGCCTGGTGCGGCGGGGTCCGGGGCCGCCGGGTGCGGCGTGGGGTCGGTGACCGCGCCGGCGTCGATCGGCTGCGGCCCGGTGCGGGCGTCCGGGGTGTCGGCCGGTGGGCGGCCGGGGACGTCGGGAGCGTCGGTCGGCGGGCGCTCGGCGGGGCGGTCCGGGGCAGGGACGTCGGGGGCAGGGGCGGCGGGAGCGTCGGCCGACGGGGTCGCGGCGGGGTGGTGGCGGCGGGCGGGACGTGACACGGCGGGGTCCTTCGGCGAGGGCGGGGAGGACACGGGTGGCGCGGGCTAGACGGGCTGGTGGGCGCGGGCCCGGACCGGCAGCGGCCGGGTCACCGGACCGGTCGGCCGGGCCGGCCGCCCGGTGGGTTCGAGCACGATCCGGACGGGCGGCGCGGCGGGGACACGCCGGGCCGGGCTGGCCCCGAGGGCGCCGGCCGGGACGTCGGCCGGGGCACGGGCCGGGACGGCGACCGGGGCACCGGAGGTGACCGGCCGGCGCCGCCACAGCCAGGCCACGTCGTGCCCGAACGACTCGACCAGCAGCGCCAGCGCGCCGGCGACCAGGACGACGGTCGCCACCGGGGGCAGCAACTCGCTCGCGGCCACCACGAGCACCACGCCCTGCGCCGCCGCCGCCACCTTGCGCCAGAACCGGGGCGGCAGCGGGCGCCGCAGCCAGGGCAGCAGCCAGCCGGCCGCGACGAAGGCGTACCGCATCCCGCCGACGGCCAGCACCCAGCCGCCGACGGCCGGCACCAGGTGCGCGCTGAGCAGCAGGAGCAGGAACGCGTCGACCTCCATGTCGAAGCGGGCGCCCAGCGGGCTGGCCGTGCCGGTGCGGCGGGCCACCAGGCCGTCGACGGCGTCCAGGGCCAGCGCCACGGCGGTGAGCGGGACCAGCACCACCGCCGGCGCCGGGCCGGGGGTCAGCGCCAGCGCCAGCACCCCGCCGATCAGCAGGGCGCGGGTCAGCGTCACCCGGTCGGCCGGGCCGAGCCGCTCCGCGCCGGCGGCCCGCAGGCCGCGCCGCAGCAGCGCGCCGAGCACCCCGGCGTACCCGAGGCCGGCGAGCCAGCCCGCCACGCCGAGCCCCACCGTGCCGGCGAGGCCGGCCAGCAGGGCAGACTGGAGGATCAGCCCGAGCAACGGGCCCGTTCGAACGGTGGACACCCTGCCTCCGTGTCTATGATCGACAACCCTGTGCTCTCACTACGGGGAAACTGCCCGTTCGGTTCGGTCTGATGCGGAAAAGAGGAGAAAATCGTGACCGGCGTCGCCCGCGCCTTCTGGCTCCGCGCCCCCGGCCAGGGCGAGCTGCGTCCCGTCGAGCTGCCCGCGCCCGGCCCCGACGAGGTGCTGGTCCGGACCCGCTACTCGGGGGTCAGCCGGGGCACCGAGACGCTGGTCTTCACCGGACGGGTCCCCGCCGACCAGTACGCCACGATGCGCGCCCCGTTCCAGGAGGGCGACTTCCCGGCCCCGGTGAAGTACGGCTACCTCAGCGTCGGCACCGTCGAGCAGGGACCGGAGGAGCTGCGCGGGCGGACCGTCTTCTGCCTGCACCCGCACCAGACCGCGTACGTGGTGCCGGCCGCCGCCGTGGTGGTCGTACCCGAGCAGGTGCCGGCGGCCCGCGCGGTGCTGGCCGGCACCGTGGAGACCGCGTTGAACGCGCTCTGGGACGCCGCGCCCCTGGTCGGCGACCGGGTCACCGTGATCGGCGGCGGCATGGTCGGCTGCTCGGTGGCCGCCCTGCTGGCCCGGTTCCCGGGGGTACGGGTCCAGCTCGTCGACGCCGACCCGGCCCGGGCCCGGGTGGCCGCGGCGCTCGGCGTCGATTTCGCGCTGCCCGCCGACGCGGCCGGCGACCGGGACCTGGTGGTGCACGCGAGCGCCACCGCCGACGGGCTGCAACGCGGGCTGGACCTGCTCCGCCCGGAGGGGACGGTGCTGGAGTTGAGCTGGTACGGCGACCGCCCGGTCACGCTGACCCTCGGCGGGGCCTTCCACGCCCGGCGGCTCGGCATCCGCAGCAGCCAGGTCGGCACCGTGTCGCCGCGGCGGGCCGACCGCAGCTACGCCGACCGGCTGGCGCTGGCCCTGGACCTGCTCGCCGACCCGGCGTTCGACGCGTTGCTCACCGGCCGGTCCCGCTTCGCCGACCTGCCCGACGTGCTCGACCGGCTCGCCTCGGGTCGGCTCCCCGCGCTCTGCCACCTCATCACCTACGACGAGGAGTGATCCGTGTTCAGCGTCACCGTCCGGGACCACATGATGGTCGCCCACAGTTTCCGCGGCGAGGTGTTCGGCCCCGCCCAGCGGTTGCACGGCGCCACGTTCGTCGTCGACGCCACCTTCCGCCGGCCGGACCTCGACGCCGACGGCGTCGTGGTCGACATCGGCCTGGCCACCGAGCAGCTCAAGGCCGTCCTCGGCGAGCTGACCTACCGCAACCTGGACGACGAGCCGGCCTTCGCCGGGGTGAACACCACCACCGAGGTGCTGGCCCGCACGGTGGCCGACCGGCTCGCCGAGGCGGTGCACGCCGGCCGGCTCGGCGCGGGCGCCCGCGGCCTCGCCGGGATCACCGTGACGCTGCACGAGTCGCACGTGGCCTGGGCCAGCTACGAGCGGACCTTGTAGCCGTCGATGACCGTCGTCCACGTGGTGCTGCCGGGCGACATCGACGACCCGGCCACCCCCAGCGGCGGGAACAGCTACGACCGGCGGGCCTGCCGGGGCCTGGCCGCGCTGGGCTGGACCGTGCGGGAGCACCCGGTGCCGGGCGGCTGGCCGTACCCGGGGGCGGGGGAGCGGGCCGCGCTCGCCGGCCTGCTCGCCGCGCTGCCGGCGGGGGCGCTGGTCCTGCTCGACGGGCTGGTCGCGTCCACGGTGCCGGAGGTGCTGGCCCCGCACACCCACCGGCTGCGCCTGGTGGTGCTGGTGCACCTGCCCCGCGACGACGACGTGGAGGGGCACACCCTGGCCAGCGCGACCGCCGTGGTGGCCACCAGCGACTGGACCCGCCGCCGGCTGCTCGACCGGTACCCGCTGGCCGCCGCCCGGGTGGCGGTCGCCGCCCCGGGCGTGGACCCGGCGCCGCTCGCGCCCGGTTCGCCCGACGGCGGCCGGCTGCTCTGCGTCGCCGCGATCACCCCGGTCAAGGGCCACGACGTGCTCGCCGCCGCCCTCGCCGAGGTCGCCGACCTGCCGTGGCGCTGCGACTGGGTGGGCTCGCCCACCCGCGAGCCGGCCTTCGTGGCGCGGCTGTCCGGGCGGCTCGCCGGCACCGGCCTGGCCGACCGGGTCCGGCTGCCCGGCCCGCTCACCGGGGCGGCGCTGGAGGCCGCGTACGCCGCCGCGGACCTGCTGATTCTGCCGTCCCGGCAGGAGACGTACGGGATGGTGGTAACGGAGGCGCTGGCCCGGGGCGTGCCGGTGCTGGGCAGCGACACCGGCGGCCTGCCCGACACGCTCGGGTGGGCCCCGGACGGCACCCGCCCGGGCCTGCTCGTGCCGGCCGGGAACCCGGCGGCGCTGGCCGCCGCACTGCGCGCCTGGCTCACCGACCCGGTCCTGCGGGACCGACTGCGGCGCGCGGCCCGGCAGCGGCGGGACACCCTGACCGGTTGGACGGTCACCGCGCAACGGCTGGCGGCGGCCCTGAAGGAGGCGACAGCGGCATGACCACCCAGCTACCCCCGGACTTCGCCGACTGGCTGCGGCTGCGCGAGCCGGCGGACGCGGCCGCCCGGTCGGCCGACCTGGTGGACGCGGTCCGTCGCCGGCTGCCCGCCGGCCGGCCCGTCGTGGTGCACGACCTGGGCAGCGGCACCGGCTCGATGGCCCGCTGGCTGGCGCCCCGGCTGCCCGGCCCGCAGCGCTGGGTGCTGCACGAGCGGGACCCCGACCTGCTCGCGCTGGCCGCCGCCGAGCCGGTGCTCGCCGCCGACGGCAGTCCGGTCACCGTGCAGACCCGGGACTCCGACATCACCCGGCTGGCCGGCGCCGACCTGGCCGACGCCCACCTGGTCACCGCCTCCGCCCTGCTGGACATGCTCACCGCCGGGGAGGTCGAACAGGTGGTGGCGGCCTGCGCCGGTCACCCCACCCTCTTCGCGCTCTCGGTGGTCGGCCGGGTGGAGTTCACCCCGGCCGACCCGCTCGACGCCGGGTTCACCGCCGCGTTCAACGCGCACCAGCGCCGTACCGTGGCCGGCCGCACCCTGCTCGGCCCGGACGCGGCGCGGGTCGCGGCGGCGGCCTTCCGCCGCCGGGGCGTCGACGTGGCCGTCCGGTCCAGCCCGTGGCGGCTCGGCCCGGAGCAGGCGGCGCTGACCGCGGAATGGCTGGCCGGCTGGCTGGACGCGGCCGTCGAGGAGCGGCCGGACCTGGCCCCGGCGGCGGAGGCGTACCGGCGGCGGCGGTTGGCGGAGGCGGCGGCCGGCGGGCTGCGGGTGGTGCTGCACCACGACGACCTGCTGGCGGGGTGAACCGCGCGGCGCTCTGGCACGTGACATCGGGTGGACCCCGGGAGGACCACTTGTCACACGCCACCGTCGCCGTCCCCATCGGCACCGTCCCCGCCGTCCCCGCCGTGGCCGGCCCGACGCGGCCGGCGGGCGGGCGCGCGCCGGCCCGGTCGGCCTGGCCGTGGGTACGGCTGCTCGGCGGGCTCGCGGTCCTCGCCGCGCTGGTCTGGTCGGTGGGCGCCGGGCCGTTCCTGGCCGGGCTGCGGCTGATCGACCCGCCCGCGCTGGCCGCCGCGCTCGGCATCGGCGCGCTCACCACGGTCTGCTGCGCCTGGCGCTGGTCCCTGGTCGCCGGCGGGCTGGGCGTACGCCTGCCGCTGGCCACCGCGGTGGCGCACTGCTACCGGGCGGTCTTCCTCAACTCGACCCTCCCCGGCGGGGTGCTCGGCGACGTGCACCGGGCGGTGCGCCACGGCCGGGACGCCGGGGACGTCGCCCGGGGTGTCCGGGCCGTGGTCTGGGAACGGACCGCGGGACAGGTGGTCCAACTCGGCATCGCCCTCGCGGTGCTGGCCGTGCTGCCCTCCCCGGTCCGGCCGTACCTGCCGGTGCTGGCGGCCGCGCTGGCCGCGGCGGCGCTCGGGCTGGCGCTGCTGGTCCGGGTGGCTCCCCGCTCGGGGGCGTCCCGGTGGGCGCGTGCGGTGCGGACCGCGGTGTCGGACATCCGGGCCGGGCTGCTGGCCCGCCGCGCCTGGCTGGGCGTGCTGGTGGCCTCGGCGGTGGTGGTCGCCGGCCACCTGGCCACCTTCCTGGTCGCGGCGCGCACCGCGGGCGCGGACGCGCCGCTGTCCCGGCTGCTGCCGCTGACCCTGCTGGCGTTGCTCGCCATGGGCCTGCCGGCGAACGTCGCCGGTTTCGGTCCGCGCGAGGGGGTCGCGGCCTGGGCGTTCGCCGCCGCCGGGCTCACCGCCGGCCAGGGGGTCGCCGCCGGCACCGTGTACGGGGCCCTGGTGCTGGTCGCCAGCCTGCCCGGCGCGGCGATGCTGCTGGCCCGGCGGTCGCCCGCCGTACGGCCCGGCGAGTGTCGGTGATCCGGCCTACGGTGAGGAGGCGAGGTGTGCGTTGCCGGCCCGTCCGGCAGCCCCGGACGGAGGAGAACGGATGGACGAAACACTGCCCACGGCGACGATCCGGACCCAGGTGACGGTCCCGCTGCGCTTCCCCGACGGATACCTGACCAGCGCCCGGGTCTACACCTTCCACGGGCTGGTGGACGGCCGCGAGCACCTTGCGTTCGGGCTGGGCGACCGGGCGACCGCCGGGGACCGGCTGGCGGCCGACCTGCCCCCGCCGCTGGTCCGCCCGCACAGCGAGTGCCTGACCGGGGACGTCTTCGGCAGCCAGCGCTGCGACTGCGGCCCGCAGTTGCGGGAGGCGGTCGAGCGGATCGCCGAGGCCGGGGGCTACCTGCTCTACCTGCGCCAGGAGGGCCGCGGCATCGGCCTCTACGCCAAGCTCGACGCGTACGCCCTGCAGGACGGCGGGCTGGACACCTACGAGGCGAACGAGGCGCTGGGCCGGGGCGCCGACGAGCGCGACTACACGGTGGCCGCGCAGATGCTGGTGGCGCTGGGCGTGGCCCGGGTGGCGCTGCTCAGCAACAACCCGGACAAGGCGGCGCAGCTGGACCGGCTGGGCGTGACGGTGGCCGACCGGGTGTCGACCGGGGTGCACCTGTCCCCGGCGAACGCGCACTACCTCGCGGCCAAGGTGACCCGCGCCGACCACGCCCTCGACCTGCCCTTCGTGCCGTGAGCGCGCGACCGTACGTGCTGCTCAGCTGCGCGATGTCGATCGACGGCTACATCGACGACGCGTCGACCGAGCGGCTGCTGCTCTCCAACGAGGCCGACCTGGACCGGGTCGACGACGTTCGCGCCGCCTGTGACGCGATCCTGGTCGGCGCCGCCACGGTCCGCCGGGACGATCCGCGGCTGCTGATCCGCGCCGAGCGGCGGCGGGCCGAGCGGGTGGCCCGCGGCCTGCCCCCGTCGCCGGCCAAGGTCACCGTCACCGGCAGCGGCGACCTCGATCCGACCGCCCGGTTCTTCACCTTCGGCGACGGGCCGAAGCTGGTCTACTGCCTCAGCGGGGTGGTGGAGAAGACCCACGAGCGGGTGGGTGACGTGGCCACCGTGGTCGACGCCGGTGACCCGGTCACCCCGGAGGCGGTCCTGGCCGACCTGGCCGCGCGGGGTGTCCGGCGGCTGATGGTGGAGGGGGGCGGCAGCCTGCACTGCCAGTTCCTGACCGCCGGCCTCGCCGACGAGTTGCACCTGGTGGTGGCGCCGTTCTTCGTCGGTGACCGGCGGGCGCCGCGCTTCGTCGGTGAGGGCAGCTATCCGTGGCACGCGGGCCGGCGGGCCCGGGTGCTCGAGGTGCGCCAGATCGACGACGTGGTGCTCACCCGCTATGCCCTCTCCGACCGGTGCGACGCCCGGCGTTGACTTCGAGCACGCTCGGAAAGCTAGCGTGCGCGGCATGACGACCACACTGATCACGGGCGCGAACAAGGGCCTGGGGCTGGAGACCGCCCGCCAATTGACGGCCGCCGGCCATACCGTCTACCTCGGCAGCCGGGACCTCGAGCGGGGGCGGCTGGCTGCCGCGACGGTCGGCGCCCGGGTCGTGCGGGTGGATGTCACCGACGACGCGTCGGTAGCCGCCGCGGCGCGCTCCATCGCGGCCGACGGCGGCTTGGACGTCCTGGTCAACAACGCCGGGATCGCGCCGGAGTGGGGCGCGGACGGCACCGTCACGGATGCCTCGGGTGTGACGGCGGACCTGATGGCGCAGACCTTCGCGACGAACGTCGTCGGCGTGGTGCGGATGCTCCACGCCTTTCTCCCGCTCCTCAGCCGGTCCGCGGCTCCCGTGGTGGTGAACGTGAGCAGCGGCCTCGCGTCGCTGTACCGCGCGACAACCCCGGGCGAGCCCGGCTACGCCTACCCGGGCGTGGCCTACCCGGCCTCCAAGACCGCGCTGAACATGGTCACCGTCCAGTTCGCGAAGGCGTACCCGACGATCAGGATCAACGCGGTCGAGCCCGGCTTCACCGCCACGGACCTCAACGGCTCGGCCGGACACCAGACGGTGGAGCAGGGTGCCCGGATCATCGCCCAGCTGGCGCAGCTCGGTCCCACCGGCCCGACGGGAGGCTTCTTCAGTGCCGCTGGTCGCCTGCCCTGGTGAGCAACAACCCGGCGGCTGCCCCGCGCCCCTCCACCGTCGGGCCGGGGCGGCGCCACCCGTTCGTGTCGGCGGTCCGCCACCGGAGGACGGGGGAGCGGCCTGACTGGCGGCGCGGCTCAGCGCACCTGGGACAGGAAGCGGCGCAGCCGCGGATGCTCCGGCGCCTCGAACACGGCGGCCGGCTCGCCGGCTTCGAGGACCACGCCGCCGTCCATGAACGCCACCGTGTCGGCGACCTCACGGGCGAAACCCATCTCGTGGGTGACCACCACCATGGTCATCCCGGCGGCGGCGAGGTCGGCCATCACCGCGAGCACGCCCTTGACCAGCTCCGGGTCGAGCGCGGAGGTGGCCTCGTCGAAGAGCATCACCTGCGGGCGCAGGGCCAGCGCCCGGGCGATCGCCACCCGCTGCTGCTGCCCGCCGGAGAGCTGCGCCGGCCGGGCGTCGGCCTTGTGCGCGAGCCCGACCAGGTCCAGCTGGGCCCGGGCGAGCCGCGCCGCCTCCTCCTCGGGCAGCTTCTTCAGCTTGCGCAGCGCCAGGGTGATGTTGCGCAGCACGCTCAGGTGCGGGAAGAGGTTGAACTGCTGGAAGACCATGCCGACGCGCTGGCGCAGCGCGTCCGGGTCGTCGTGCAGCACGCTGCGTCCGTCCAGCAGCACGTCGCCCCGGTCCGGCTCGATGAGCCGGTTGATGGTGCGCAGCAGGGTCGACTTGCCGGAGCCGGACGGCCCGATCACGCAGGCGGTGGTGCCCCGGGCGACGTCCAGGTCGGCGCCGCGCAGCACCTGGTGCGACCCGAAGGCCAGGTGCACGTCCCGGACGGCGAGACCGACCGAGCCGGCGGGGGTGGTCGTGGTGGTGCTCATCGCGGGTCCTTCCCGGTGCTGGCCGGCGCGGGGTCGACGTCGAGGTCCGGGTCGGGCAGGGCGACCGCCCGGCCCTGGCGCAGCCGCCGGTCGATCCAGTTCACGGCGTGGGTGAGTGGCACGGTCAGCGCCAGATAGAACAGCCCGGCCAGCAGCAGCGCCGACTCGTTGCCGGTGGTGGCGGCGTAGTCCTGACCGATCCGGAACAGCTCCCGCTGGCTGGCCACCAGGCCGAGGAAGTAGACCAGGCTGGAGTCCTTGATCAGGGCGATGAGCTGGTTCACCCAGGCCGGCAGCACCCGGCGTACGCCCTGCGGGATGATCACCAGCCGCATCGCCTCGCCCCAGGAGAAGCCGAGCGCCCGGGCCCCCTCGAGCTGGGCGGCCTCGACGCTCTGGATGCCGGAGCGGAAGATCTCCCCGAGGTAGGCGGCGGCGATCAGCGACAGCGCCAGCACGCCGAGCGGATAGGGGTTGGGCCCCCACACCCGCATGCCCAGCGGCGCCAGGCCGACGCCGATGAGCAGGATGGTCGCCGCCGCCGGCAGGCCGCGGAACACGTCGGTGTAGACCCGGGCCGGCCACCGCAACCAGCGGGTACGCGAGATTCCGGCGACCGCCAGCAGCATGCCCAGCACCGAGCCGAGCAGGGCGGCGGAGACCGCCAGGAGCAGCGTGTTGGGCAGCCCGACGGTGACCATCTCGGGCAGCGCCTCGCGCATCGAGGCCCAGTCGAAGAAGGTCTCCCAGAGGGTGCTCAGTGGATCCATGTCTGCCTCCGCCCCGCTCGTGCCACGTCGTTCCGGTCAGGAGGCCGCCGACGGCGACGGCACCGCGACCGTGCCGCTGCCCGGCGTGAAGTCGGCCGGGATGGGCCGGCCCGGGTAGTACTGCGCCTGGAGCCGGCTCCAGGTGCCGTCGGCGATAACCTCGTCGAGGCCCTTGTTCAGCGCCTCGCGCAGCTTGTCGTTGCCCTTGGCGACGGCGTACGCGGTCGGCGCGGGGCTGAGCTGCTTGGCGGCCACCTTGATCTTGCCGTTGCTGTCGCCGGCGGACGTGTCGCCGATCTCGGCCGGGGCGATCCAGGCGTCGGCGGTGCCGGCCTTGAGCTGGTTGACCGCGCCGTTGTAGTCGGGCACCCGCACCGGGTTCAGGTTCTGCCTTGTGGCGTAGTCGTCCTGCACGGTGCCCTGCACGACCACCACCCGCTTGCCGGCGAGCTGGTCGAAGCCGGTGATCGTCGAGCCGGCCGGCACGTCCAGTCCGAAGTAGCCGAAGTCGTAGCCGTTGCCGAAGTCGACGGTCTTCTTCCGCGCCTCGGTGATCGTGATGGACGAGCTGCCCACGTCGAACTTGTGGTTGTTGACCTGCGCCAGCAGCGCCGAGAAGTCGGTGCCGACGAACTCCACCTTCAGCCCTGCCTTGGCGGCCACGGCGGTGAGCAGGTCGTTGTCGAAGCCGGTGAACTTCCCGTCCTTCAGGTACACGTTCGGCGGGGCGTCGGTGAGCGTGCCGGCCCGCAGGACGCCGGGCTGGAGCAGCCCGTACGGGTTGGCGGCCTCGCTGGTGGAGCCGTCGTCACCGCAGGCGGTCAGTCCGGTGGCGGCGAGCACGGCGGCGGCGCCGAGCACGGCGACGCGGGTCAGGGCGGTACGGATACGCACGTGTCTTCTCCAATGTGGACGGCGGCGCGGGACGTGCGTCGCCGACGGCGCCGCCGGACAGGGCGGGGCCGCGAGGTGGATCGAGGAAAAAGGGGGAGGTGGCGCTCAGCGCGCGACGGCGCCGCGACAGCCGTCGCTGCACACCCGCATCAGGTCGACGTGCCGGCGCTTGACCAGCGCGAAACCGGCCGGGTGGGCGACGCCGTCGGCGGGTGGGGTGCGGAGTCGAGCAGACATGGGTCTCCCTGGTCGTTGCTGACCTGGGTGCCAGGCCACGCTTGCACCGGCGGCTGCCGGTGCCTGGTCCTCACCCGGGGCACCCCACCGCGGAGGAGGGTTGCCGGCCAGCGAGCCGGGGCTTGGCGCTGGCGCTCATGACCTGCGCAGAAGGCTAGCAGCAGCCCCGCCGGTGTCGTCCAGCGGTTATGACCACCCTCACGCGCCGCGCCTTACCGGCGGGCCGGCATGATCGGCGCGTCCCGGCCGGTGCCGTGCCGCGACGGCGCCTTCTGCTCGTGGTAGTCCTGCTCGACGTTGACCGTCCAGACGTCGTGCCCGGCGCCGTGGGCGATGTTCTCCGCGGTCAGCATGGCGGTGAGCATCGAGTGGTCGGCGTTGTTGTAGCGGTGCATGCCGTTGCGCCCGACCGGGTGCACGTTCTCGACCTCCCGGGCCAGCCAGCCCCGGATCACGTCGACGTTGTGCTGGTAGTGCTCGTCGTAGACCGGGTAGGCCTTGGGCATGCGGACCACGTAGCCGGTCTCCACGCAGCCGGGGCGGACCAGGCCGAGCCGCTCCAGCTCGGCGGTGGCGAGGGCGATCAGGTCGGCGTCCGGGGTCCGCCACATCTCGTCGTCCTCGAAGACGAAGTACTCCAGCCCCAGGCAGGTCCGCCCGTCCTTGACCAGGTACGGCGACCAGGAGCCGAAGTTCTGGATCCGCCCCACCTTCGCGGCCGGGTCGTGCACGTAGATCCAGTTGTCCGGGAAGGAGAACTCGGCGGGCACCACCAGCGCGACGGTGAGGAAGTCCCGGTAGCGCAGGTCGTCCGCGGCGGCGCGGACCTCGGGCGGCGCCGCCGGGCGCATGGCGTGCACCAGCGCCGAGATCGGCATCGAGGAGATCACGTGGTCGGCGGGCTCGGTCCGCTCGCCGTCGGCGTCGAGCACCGTCACGGCGGTGGCCCGGCGCGTCGCCGGGTCCCGGTGCACGGCGGCCACCCAGGTGTTCAGCCGTACCGTGCCGCCCCGCTTCTCCACCTCCTCGGTGCAGCGCTCCCACATCATGCCGGGGCCGTGCTTCGGGTACTGGAACTCCTCGATCAGGCTGGTCACGTCCTTGCGGTTGCGCCGGGGCAGCAGCGCGTTGAGCACCGCCGTGGACAGCGACAGGTTCTTGATCCGCTGGGCGGCCCAGTCCGCCTGCAACTGGTCGGCCGGCATCCCCCAGACCTTCTCGGTGTACGTCTTGAAGAAGATCGAGTAGAGCCGCCAGCCGAACCGGGCGGAGACCCAGCCCTCGAAGTGCGACTGGTCCCGCGGCGGTCGCAGCCGGGCCCGTCCGTACGAGCCGACGCAGCGCAGCGCCTCCCGCAGGCCCAGGTTGCGCAGGGCGTTGGTGGCGTTGAGCGGGTAGTCGTAGAGGGCGCCCCGGTAGTAGATCCGGCTCATCCGGGGCCGGAGCAGGAAGTCCTCGTCGGGCAGGATCTCGTGCCAGAAATCCTCGACCCGGGAGACCTTGGTGAAGAACCGGTGCCCGCCGATGTCGAACCGCCAGCCGTCGCGTACCACCGTTCGGCTGATCCCGCCGACCACCTCGTCGGCCTCGTAGACCCGTACCGTCTCGCCGTGGCGCAGCAGTTCGTAGGCGGCGGTCAACCCCGCCGGCCCCGCTCCGATGACCACGGTTCCGTTGCCGTCATCCATACCGTCCGCGCCCCCCGTGAGCGTGCCGATGCGGCCCCGCCCTTACCCGTCCTGGCCGCGAACTCACCTCCGGTGCGGGCCGGGATCGGAGGTGGTCCGGCCGATCGGAGGGCCGAAGGTGTCAACCGGGCCGGAACGGGGATGCCGGGGACGGTTCGCGGTCCGAGGGTCGGTCGCGGGGCGATCGGTGGGAGCGCGATGGCGGACGAGGTGCGGGCCGGCCCGACCGGCGGCTCCCCGGCGACCGGGCGGTCGGGCGTACCGGGCCGGGGGGTCGGCGCCGGCGCGCGGGCCCGGCTGGCCGGCGTCGGCCGGCGGGTGTCCGGCCTGGCCGACCGGATTCCGACGCCGTGGGGCTTCGTGCTCGCCGTCTTCGTCGGTTCGAAGGTCGTGCTCAGCCTGGTCGGCACGCTGGTGCTGACCGCCTGGGACCTGGCGCCCGGGTCGCTGCCCGCGGACGAGGCGACGATGCGGGCCCAGCAGGACGCGATCTCCGGGCAGCGCTGGTTCTCGCTCTGGTTCGCCTGGGACTCGTTCCTCTACGACCACCTGACCCGGTTGCCGCTGGACCGGCCCTGGACCGACTTCGGGTTCCCGCTGCTCTACCCGTTCCTGGCCCGGCCGCTCGCGCCGCTGCTGGGCGGCCACACCGCCTGGGCGCTGCTGCTGGTCGCCAACGTGGCGCTGCTGTTCCAGCTCTACTACGCGTACCGGCTCGGCGGCCGCCTGCTCGGCGCGGCCGACGGGGACGCCGCCGGCGCGGACGGCCGGCGGTCGGTGCGGTACCTGCTGCTCCTACCGACCGCGTTCCTGTTCCAGGCGGCGCTGACCGAGTCGCTCTTCGTCTGCCTGGCCCTGGCCGCCTTCTGGTACGCCGAGCAGCGCCGCTGGCTGGTGGCCGGGATCGTCGGCTACTTCCTCGCGATGAGCCGCTCGGTCGGCTTCCTGGTGGTGATCCCGCTGGCCCTGGTGCTGCTGAACCAGCACGGCTGGCGGTTGCGCCCGGCGAACTGGTGGCGCTACCTGCGGCAGGGCTGGGCGCTGGTGCTGGTCCCGGCCGGCTGGCTGACCTTCATGGCGTTCTGCCGGTGGCAGGGCGGCGACTGGTTCGCCTACCAGCACGCCCAGGAGAAGGGCTGGGGCATCAAGGTGCAGAACCCGCTGCCGGTGGCCTGGGCGGCGCTGGCCGGCGACAACTCGGCGGACGCGCTGCGGGTGTGGATCGCGGTCGCCATGGTGGCGGTGGCCGTCGCCGGGCTGCGCCGGCGCGCCGAGTGGCCGTACCTGGTCTACACCCTCGTCGTGGTGCTCGTGCCGCTGTCGATGGGGCCGCCGGTGTACAAGAGCCTGCTGCGCTACCTGCTCGCCGCCTTCCCGGTGGCGCTGGTGCTGGCCCGCTGGGCGCGCCGGCGCGGCCTGGACTCCTGGCTCACCGCGGGACTGGCGCTGCTCCAGGGCGTGCTCTTCGCCGTCTGGATCAGCTACTGGACCCACTTCATCATCTGATGCCGGCGCGGCTTGCTATGCAACTCGTTGCATAGCAAGATGGCCGGCATGTCGCTGGAGCACGCCATCCTCGTCTCGCTGCTGGAGCAACCCGCCTCCGGCTACGACCTGGCCCGGCGCTTCGACCGCTCGATCGGCCGCTTCTGGACCGCCACCCACCAGCAGATCTACCGGGTGCTCAAGCGGATGGACGGCGACGGCTGGATCACCGCCGAGGCGATCGGCCAGGCGGCGCTGCCGGACAAGAAGATCTGGTCGGTCACCCCGACCGGGCGGTCCGCCCTGGTCGGTTGGCTGCGCGCCCCGGTGCAGCCGGAGGCGGTCCGGCACGAGCTGGCCGTCAAGATCCGCGGCGCGGCCTTCGACGACGACGCCGGCCGCGCCGCGCTGGTCGCCGAGGTCGAGCGCTACCGCGCCGACCACGCGGCCACCCTCGCCGGCTACCTGGCCGGCGAGGCCCGCGACTTCCCCGACCCCGCCGCCCCGGACGCCCGCGGGGCGCTCCAGCACGTCGTGCTGCGCGGCGGCATCGCGTACGAGCGGATGGTGCTGGCCTGGCTCGACGACGTCCTCGACACCCTCCGCGACCTCGACCGCTGCCCAGAAAGGCGACCGGCGTGACCGACCCGCTGCTGTTCCACCCGCACCACTACGACCCCGCCGACCTCGACGAGACCTCCCGGCGGCTGCTGCGCGCCACCATCGACTGGTTCGAGTCCCGGGGCAAGCGCGCCCTGGTGGAGAGCTACAACCACCACGAGTGGTACGCCGACTTCCTCGACTTCGCCGCCAAGGAGCGGCTCTTCGCCACCTTCCTCACCCCGGCCGCCGACGCCGGCGGCGACCCGGACAAGCGCTGGGACACCGCCCGCACCGCCGCGCTCAGCGAGATCCTCGGCTTCTACGGCCTCGGCTACTGGTACACCTGGCAGGTCACCGTGCTCGGCCTCGGGCCGGTCTGGCAGAGCGGCAACACCGCCGCCCGGGCCCGCGCCGCCGCGCTGCTCGACGAGGGACACGTCATGGCGTTCGGCCTCTCCGAGCGGCCGCACGGCGCCGACATCTACGCCACGGACATGCTGCTCACCCCGGACGGCGCGGGCGGCTTCCGGGCCACCGGCGGCAAGTACTACATCGGCAACGGCAACGCCGCCGGGCTGGTCTCCGTCTTCGGCCGCCGCGCCGACGTCGACGGTCCCGAGGGGTACGTCTTCTTCGCCGCCGACAGCCGGCACCCGGCCTACCGGCTGGTCCGCAACGTGGTGAACGCGCAGATGTACGTCAGCGAGTTCCGGCTCGAGGACTACCCGGTGCGCGCCGAGGACGTGCTGCACACCGGGCAGGCCGCCTTCGACGCCGCGCTGAACACCGTCAACGTCGGCAAGTTCAACCTCTGCACCGCCTCCATCGGCATCTGCGAGCACGCCATGTACGAGGCGGTCAGCCACGCCCACAACCGGGTGCTCTACGGCCGGCGGGTCACCGACTTCCCGCACGTGCGCCGCGAGTTGACCGACGCGTACGCCCGCCTGGTGGCGATGAAGCTGTTCAGCGACCGCGCGGTCGACTACTTCCGCTCGGCCGGCCCGGACGACCGGCGCTACCTGCTGTTCAACCCGATGACCAAGATGAAGGTCACCACCGAGGGCGAGAAGGTCATCGACCTGCTCTGGGACGTGATCGCGGCGAAAGGCTTCGAGGCCGACACCTACTTCGACAAGGCCGCCCGGGACATCCGCGGCCTGCCGAAGCTGGAGGGGACGGTGCACGTCAACCTGGCCCTGATCCTCAAGTTCCTGCCGAACTACCTGTTCCGGCCGGCCGAGCACCCGCCCGTGCCGACCCGCCGGGACCCGGCCGACGACGAGTTCCTGTTCCGGCAGGGCCCGGCCCGCGGCCTCGGCGCCATCCGCTTCCACGACTGGCGCACGCCGTACGACGCGCACGCCCACCTGCCCAACGTGGCCCGGTTCCGGGAGCAGGCCGACGGGCTCGCCGCGCTGCTCGCCTCGCACGCCCCGGACGAGGCCCAGCAGCGGGACCTGGACTTCCTGCTCACCGTCGGCCAGCTCTTCGCCCTGATCGTCTACGGTCAGCTCATCCTGGAGCAGGCCGCGCTGACCGGCCTCGACGCCGACCTGCTCGACGGGATCTTCGACCTGCTGATCCGGGACTTCTCCGGGTACGCCACCGAGCTGCACGGCAAGGCCGCCACCAGCGACGAGCAGGCCGCCTGGGCGCTCACCCAGGTGCGCCGCCCGGTCCGCGACGCCGAGGGCGCCGCCCGGGTCTGGGCGCGGGTCGTCGCCCTCTCCGGCGGCTACGAGATGAACCCCTGACGGTCGGGAGTGCCGTTCCCGGCTGCCGCTGGCCTGCGGGTGGGTCGGTGACGGCGCGGAGTGCCTTCTCAGCCGCTACCGACTTGATGACGTAGACGGATCACCCGTTACCTTTTTGATCGTCCCCAGCCCGGGGGGTGACCGCTGATCCATTCTGGTCATCAAGTCGGTAGGCGGAAAGGTGAGGTGCCTCCGCACCCCGCGCCGCCCGGATCGGCGGCTGAACGGGCCGCCGTTGCTCACGGTGGTCGCCGTGACGCGAGCGCGCCGGCGGGGTCCGGACCCTGCCTGGGCAGCTCGGTCGCGGCCGGCGGGCGAGGACAGCGGTGCGGCGGTCTGGGTGTCTCACGCGCGACCGCCAGGTGGGGAAAGCTGGTGCGGCGCCGAGGGGGCCGGCACTAAGTTGCGGGGATGTTCTCCCTCGCGCTGACCGATGACGCCGAGCTGCGGCCGCTGCAGCCGTGGCACTCGACCGAGTTCCTCGCCAATCTCGACCGCTGCCGGGAGCACATCGCCCCCTGGGTGGGCGCCTCCTTCGTGGCCACCGATCCCGAGTCGGCCCGCCGGGTGCTGCAGAACTACGCCGACCGGTGGGCCCGGGACGACGGCGGGATCTGGGGTATCTGGCGGGGCGGCACGCTGGTCGGTGGGGTGATGTTCGTGTCGCTGAGCACCGCCACCGGTGTCGCCGAGGCCGGCTGCTGGCTGGAGCCCGGGGCCGAGGGGCACGGCCTGGTGACCCGGGCGGCCCGCGTGATCATCGACTGGGCGATCCGGGAGCGCGGCATCCACCGGGTGGAGTGGGTCACCAAGGCCGCCAACGCGCGCAGCATCGCCGTCGCCCGACGGCTGGGGATGAGCCGCGACGGCGTGCTCCGGGCGGCCGCATCCGGTCCGGACGGCCGGGCCGACCTGGAGGTCTGGTCGGTGCTGGCCCCGGAGTGGCAGCCGGCGGGCTAGCCGGGCGCGGCGTCCACCCGCCGGGTGTCCGCGCCGACGGCCCACGCTGGACACGTGGCGGAGTTTTGTCGTACCCGGACGTGAACATGTGTCCATGGCTGCCCCCGCCCTGGCCGACCGGTCCCCCCAGCCGCGCGCCCTGCCGCTGCGCGAGATCCGCACCCGGCTCACCCAGCTCGTCGCCCTGGCCGAGCTGACCGACACCGTCACCGTGGTCACCCGCGACGGCGACCCCCGACCCATCGCCGCGATCGTGCCCGCGGCGGCGGCCCGCACGGCGGCCCAGACCCGGGCCGACGCCGAGCGGATCGCCGCGATCAGCGCCGGCTGGTCCCGGCGGCTGGAGGAGCAACGCCGGCAGAGCAGCCGGCGGCACGCCGCCGAGCGGCAGGCCCTCGTCGACGCCCTCGCCGAGACCTGGGCCGAGCTGGACCGGCGCGCCCCGGCCGGCGACCCGGCGCTGGCCCGGCTCCGCGCCGCCCACGCCGACCTGCTGCGCGACTAACCCGCGCCGCCCGCGCCGACCTGCTGCGCGACTGATCCGCGCCGGCGCTCACGCCGACCTGCCGTGCGACCGGCGCCGGCCGGCGACGCCCGACGCGGGCGCCGCCGGTGGCGTACGGTCAGTCGCGGCCGCGCTGGGCGCGGTAGCGGCGGATCAGCGCGGCGGTGGAGGAGTCCACGTCGGCCAGGTCCGGGCCGGCCCCGGTCAGCTTCGGCGCGAGCTGGTTGGCCATCACCTTGCCCAGCTCCACCCCCCACTGGTCGAACGCGTTGATGTCCCAGACGGCGGCCTCGGTGAAGACGATGTGCTCGTACAGGGCGATCAGCTGGCCCAGCGTCGACGGGGTGAGCTTCGGCGCGATGATCGAGGTGGTCGGGTGGTTGCCCGGCATCACCCGGTGGGGCACCACCGCGGCGGCGGTGCCCTCCGCCTCGACCTGCTCCTTCGTCCGGCCGAAGGCCAGCGCGGCGGTCTGCGCGAAGAAGTTGGACATGAACAGGTCGTGCATGTCGCCGAGATCGTGGTTGGGCTGGCTGAACGCGATGAAGTCGGCCGGGATCAGCCGTGTCCCCTGGTGGATGAGCTGGTAGAAGGCGTGCTGGCCGTTGGTGCCGGGCTCGCCCCAGAAGACCTCCCCGGTCGGGTACGTCACCGGCCGGCCGTCCACCGTCACCGACTTGCCGTTGCTCTCCATGGTGAGCTGCTGCAGGTACGCGGGGAACCGGTGCAGGTACTGCGAGTACGGCAGCACCGCGTGCGTCTGCGCGTCGAGGAAATCGGTGTACCAGACGTTGAGCAGGCCGAGCAGCGCCGGCACGTTGCGCTCCACCGGCGTGCTGCGGAAGTGCTCGTCGACGGCGTGGTAGCCGGCCAGCAGGTCCCGGAACCGGTCCGGACCGACGGCCAGCATCACCGACAGCCCGACCGCCGAGGGCAGCGAGTACCGGCCGCCCACCCAGTCCCAGAAGCCGAACATGTTCGCCGGGTCGATGCCGAAGTCGCGTACCCGCTGCTCGTTGGTGCTGACCGCGACGAAGTGCCGGGCGATCGCCGAGTCGTCGGCGTCCAGCCCGGCCAGCAGCCAGCGCCGGGCCTGGTCGGCGTTGGCCAGGGTCTCCTGGGTGGAGAAGGTCTTCGAGACCACCACGAACAGGGTGCTCGCCGGGTCCAGGTCGGTGGTCTTGTCGTGGATGTCGGTCGGGTCGATGTTGGACACGAACCGGCAGGAGATCCCCGCGTCCCGGTACGCCTTGAGCGCCTCGTACGCCATCACCGGCCCGAGGTCGGAGCCGCCGATGCCGATGTTGACCACGGTGGTGATCCGCTCGCCGGTGTGGCCGCGCCAGGCGCCGGAGCGCACCCGGTCGGCAAAGGCCGACATCCGGTCCAGCACGGCGTGCACGTCGGCCACCACGTCCTGCCCGTCCACCACCAGCGTGGCGTCGCGCGGCAGGCGCAGCGCGGTGTGCAGCACGGCCCGGTCCTCGGTGGCGTTGATGTGCTGCCCGGCGAACATGGCGGCGATCCGGTCGGCCAGCCGGATCCGCGCGGCCAGGGCGGTGAGCAGCGCGACGGTCTCGTCGGTGACCAGGTTCTTGCTGTAGTCCACGTGCAGGTCGGCGATCTCGCCGGTGAGCCGCTCGCCCCGCTGCCCGTCGGCGGCGAACAGCTCCCGCAGGTGCGTGCCGCGCATCGCCTCGGCGTGCTTGCGCAGCGCCTGCCATTCGTCGGTGGTGGTGACGTCCACAGCCATCGGGTCGATCTTCTCCTTCACGACGGGTCTGCCAGCGGGCCGTCGTCGCCCCGCTGCCGGCGACCCCACCAGCCTGCCACCCGGGCCGGGCCCGCGCGACGCGACCCGGCATCGCCCACCCGTCGGGCGTGGTGGGACGCCGGTGCTCCCGCCGGGCCGACCGGCGCGGTTGACCTCGAGTGCGCTCGAATCCCTACCGTGGCGGGACCGGTCGCCGCCCGGTCAGCGCGGCGACACCCCGGAGAAGGAGCAGTATGCGTTACCGCGTTCTGGGCGGCACCGGCATCCAGGTGAGCGTCCACACTCTCGGCACGATGATGTTCGGCGCGGTCGGCAACCCCGACCACGACGACTGCGTACGCATCGTGCACGCCGCCCTCGACCAGGGCATCAACGTCGTGGACACGGCCGACATGTACTCCGCCGGGGAGTCCGAGGTGATCGTCGGCAAGGCCTTGACGGGCCGCCGGGACGACGTGGTCCTCGCCACCAAGGTGCACTTCCCGATGGGGGAGGGGCCGAACCGGGGCGGCAACTCGCGGCGCTGGATCGTCCAGGCGGTCGAGGCCAGCCTGCGCCGGCTCGGCACCGACTGGATCGACCTCTACCAGGTGCACCGCCCCGACCACACCACCGACATCGAGGAGACCCTCGGCGCGCTGACCGACCTGGTCCGGGCCGGGAAGATCCGGGCCTTCGGCTGCTCCACGTTCCCGGCCGAGGAGATCGTCGAGTCGCACCACGTCGCCGAGCGGCGGGGCCTCGGCCGGTTCCGCACCGAGCAGCCGCCGTACTCGATCGTGGCCCGGGGGATCGAGACGTCGGTGCTGCCGGTCTGCCGGCGCTACGGCATGGGGGTGCTGGTGTGGAGCCCGCTGGCCTCCGGTTTCCTCTCCGGCCGCTACCGGCGGGGCCGGTCTGTCGACCTCACCGCCGGCCGGCCGGCGCGCACCCCGGCCCGGTTCGACCCGGCGCTGCCCGGCAACGCCGCCAAGTACGCCGCCGTCGAGGAGCTGGCCGCGCTCGCCGACGAGCTGGGCTGCACGCTGCCCGAGCTCGCCGTGGCGTTCACCGTGGCGCACCCGGCGGTCACCTCGGCGATCATCGGGCCGCGCACCATGGAACAGCTCGACGGGCTGCTCAAGGGGGCCGCGCTCACCCTCGAGGACGCGGCGCTGGACCGGATCGACGCGATCGTGCCGCCCGGCACCAACCTCTACCAGCCCGACGGCGTCTGGTCGCCGCCGTCGCTCACCGACCCGGCCCACCGCCGCCGACCGGCCGCCGACCGGGCCGCCGCCTGAGCTGACCGCCGCCCGGGTCGGCCAGAGCCGGTGCTGCGGCGCGGCGTCTGGCGCGAGTGATGGGGCGCCGGCGGTGGGGGTGCCGGGTGGTGGGGCGCCGGCGGTGGGGGTGCCGGGTGCTGGGGCGCCGGGCGGTGGAGGTGCCGGGCGGTGGGGGTGCCGGCGGTGGGGGTGCCGGCGGTCGGTGCCGGTGCTGGACGCTGCGGCCGGACCTGCGGCAGGATGCCCGGAATGGCCACCCCGCCCGCCCGTCGCGCCAGCGTCGCCGCCGCCGCGCTCGCGCTCCTCGCCGCCGGCTGCTCGGGCCCGGCCCCCTCCACCGCCGCGCCCGCGCCGGCCGCCACCACACCCGCCGCCACCGCGTCGGTCGCCACCGCCACCCCGGTGTCGCCGGCGTCCGCCGCCGCGCCGGCGGCCCGCAGCGGCCTCGGCGCCCGGCCCAGCCCGGCCGTCCGGGCCTGCACCGTCTTCCCGGCGGACAACGTCTGGCACGCCGACGTGTCCCGGCTGCCGGTGCACCCGCGCTCCGCGGCCATGGTCAACGCGATCGGATCCGGGGCGGCGGTGCACGCCGACTTCGGCTCCGGCACCTGGCAGGGCGCGCCGATCGGCATCCCGGTCACCGTGGTGCCCGCCGGGCAGCGACGGGTCCCGGTCGCCTTCACGTACGCCGACGAGAGCGACCCGGGCCCCTACCCGGTGCCGGCGAACGCGGCGGTCGAGGGCGGGCCGGACGCGACCGGTGACCGGCACGTGATCGTCTGGGACCGGGCGGCCTGCCGGGCGTACGAGTTGTTCGACGCGCGTCCGGCCGGGGGTGGCTGGCGGGCCGGCTCGGGCGCGGTCTTCGACCTCCGGTCGAACCGGTTGCGACCGGCCGGGTGGACCTCGGCGGACGCCTCCGGGCTCGCCATCCTGGCCGGTCTGGTCCGCTACGACGAGGTGGCCGCGGGCCGCGTCGACCACGCCATCCGGGTGACCGTGCCGCGTACCCGCACCGGCTGGACCTGGCCGGCCACCCACTCCGCCTCCTCGGCGACCGACCCGAACCTGCCCCAGCTCGGCCAGCGGCTGCGGCTCAAGCCCTCGGTGGACCTGTCCCGGCTGCCCCGGCAGGCGCGCATCGTCGCCGAGGCGATGCGCCGGTACGGGCTGATCGTCGCCGACCACGGGTCGGCCTGGTACCTCTCCGGCACGCCGGACCGGCGCTGGGACAACGACGCGCTGCACGCCCTCGGCGGCCTGCGGGGCAGCGACTTCGAGGTGGTGGACGCGTCCGGGCTGACGGTCGGCCGAGGCTCCGGCGCCGTCCGCTGAACCCGGTCGACCGCGCGCCGGCCGTCCGCCACACTGACGGTGTGGATCATCGTGACCTGGTCCGGGTGAGCAAACGGATGTCCCTGGCCCTGCGGCACCGGCCGGACCGGTTCGGGCTGGTGCTCGACCGGGCCGGCTGGGTACCGGTCGCCGACCTCCTCGCGGCGCTGCGGATCGGCCGGGCCGAGCTGGACGCCGTGGTCGCCGGCAACGACAAGCAGCGCTTCGCGGTGATCCGTGGCGCGGACGGCGTCGACCGGATCCGGGCCAGCCAGGGCCACTCCGTCCCGGTCGAGCTGGGGCTGGCCCCGGCCGTCCCGCCCGACCGGCTCTACCACGGCACCAGCGAGAGCGTGCTGCCCGCGATCCGCGCCGAAGGGCTGCACCGGGGCCGCCGCCACCACGTACACCTCTCGCCGGACGTGGCGACGGCCCGCCGGGTCGGCGCCCGCCGTGGCGGCGCGGTGGTGGTGCTCACCATCGACGCCGCCGCGATGGCCGGCGCCGGGCACCTCTTCTTCCGCAGCGACAACGGCGTCTGGCTCACCGACACCGTCCTGCCGCGCTACCTCACCGCCTGACCGGCCCCGCGCGCGCCCCGGCCACGGGCACCGCCGGTCCAGCGCCGGCGGGCGGCCGGGTCAGCCGGCGGTGACCGGGTGGCGCACCACCCCGTCGAAGAGGTAGCCGAGGTCGTTGGGGGCGGCGCGGTCGGGCTGGACGGCGCCGGTCACGTCGGTGGCGCGGGCGCGCAGGACCCACCGGCCGGGCGCCGGCGGGCGCCACCGAACGCTCCACCGCTGCCACGGTCCACCCCGGTCGGCGGCGACCAGGTCGGCCGGGCGCCAGCCGTCCCCGGTGTCCACCTCCACCCGGTCGATCGGTCCGGCCCCGGACCAGGAGCGGCCGCGCAGCAGCACCTCCTCCCCGGCGGTGACCCGGGCATCCCAGGCCAGCTCGAAGGCGCTCTTGATCGACTGGGTGGCCAGCGTCCCACCACCGGCCGGCTGCCCGGGCCCGAACATCCGGTAGAACTGGGTGTTCCACGGGGAGAAGAGCGGGGTGGCGGAGACCTCCACCGGGCCTACCCACTTGATCGAGGAGATACCGATCCAGCCGGGCACCACCACGCGCACCGGGAAGCCGTGGTCGGCGGGGAGCGGCTCGCCGTTCATCTCGTACGCCAGCAGCACGTCGTCGAGGGCCTTGGCGATCGGCAGCGGCCGGCGTACCCGGCCGAGGTTGATCCCACCGGTCACGTAGTCCGGGTCCAGCCCTTCCGGCATCACGTCGACCGCGTCCCCGGTCAGGCCGGCCAGCCGGAGCACCGTGCCCAGCCGGACGCCCCGCCAGCGGGCCACCCCGACGCCGCCCAGGTCCCAGGCCACGCCCGGCGCGGGCTCGTCCTGCTGGTCGGCGAAGAAGCGCCGGCCGTTGCCGGCGCACTCCAGCAGCGCGGCGCTCTCCTCGGCGGGCAGCCGGCGCAGGTCGTCGAGGCCGAACTCGACCGGGGTGTCGCGGGAGGGCGCGCCGCGCAGCCCGGTGCCGAACAGGCGCAGCCGCCAGGCGTCCGGGTCCAGGCGGGGCGTCACCGTGTGGTTGCGCACGAAGAAGCGGTCGTTGGGCACCACGTACTCCTGTCCGGCCAGCGCCGTCCAGTGCATCTCCGCGTTGGTGTCCAGCGGGCGCAGCAGGTCGGGCCGGAGCGGCTTGCGGATCGGCGTACCGGGGTCGACGCCGACCGGCGCGGCGGCCACCGCGACCGGTTCGCGTTCCGCCGCGGCGGCGGTGAGGGCGGCCATCGCGGCGCCCACCTCCAGCAGCCCGTCGCGGTCGACGCCGGCGCCGTGCGCCTCGCCGGCCAGCCACTGCCGGCTGCGGCGGGCGTCGTGCCCGGCTTCCTGGGGCGGCGGGGTACGGGACACGACTGACCTCCGGCTCGGCGACGTTGCCGACCCCATTCAACAGTGCCGGTAACGGTCGATCCGTCGCAGGTCAGGGTGGGTTGTCGGCCGGACGGACGGGGGCGCGCCGCGGCGCTCCCCGGCGAGTCGAGCCCGATCGGCCGGAACGGTGAGCCGCATGTCACGCCCGCAGACGCCCCGGTTTGCGGCATGTTGGGGTGTGGGGCGTGGCGGACGCCCCGGTTTGCGGCATGTCGGGGTGTCGTGCGCGGCTGGGCGCCGCGACGCCCGGCGTGTTCGTCGCCGCCGATCCCGCGACGCCGGGGCGGAGCGGGCGGCCCGGCGCGGGTGGCTCAGACCGGGCGTTGGCCGGCGAGGAAGTCGGCCAGCACCCGGGTGTGCGTGGAGAAGGCCAGCTCGACCGGCTCGGTGAGGACCAGCCACTCGGTGGCCTCCTCGGTCGGGGCGGACGGCGGCAGGTCCCCGACCGGCCGCTCGGGCAGCACCCCGAAGACCATCATGGTGCCGCCGGCCGGCGCCCCGTGCACCGCGAACAGCTGGGCCTCGTCGGCCTCGGCCAGCAGCCCGGTCTCCTCGCGCAGCTCCCGGACCAGCGCCGCGGACCACTCCTCGCCGTACTCGATGAAGCCCCCGGGGAGGGCAAGCTGGCCGCGGGCCGGCTCGATGTCGCGGCGGACCACCACCACGCCAAGGCCCGCCGGCGTACGGACCGGCAGCACCGCCACCGCGACGGGCAGCGGATTGCGCCAGACCGTCTCCCCGCAGATCGCGCAGAGCCGTGGCCAGCCGGCGTCGGCCGGGTAGGCCGAGCCGCAGTACGAGCAGTGCGAGAAGGGTGCAGCGGTCACGCCGCAGCACGTTACCCGCCCGACGGCCGTCCGTCAGGCGTCGAACCCGGCCGCCGGGCCGCCGGTCGGGCGCCGGCGCCGGGCCGCCGGTCGGGACCGGCACCGGGCGCCGGGCCGTGATCAGGCGCGGGCACCCGGTCGGTGCTCAGCTGTCGCGTCCCGCGGGGCGGCGCGGAGGGTGGCGCGCGCCGCCATCAGCGCGAAACCGAGCAGGTTGTCGCCCCGCCAGCTCGCCGGATCGGCGGTACGCGGATCACAGGCGGCCAGGCCGATGCCCCAGATCCGGTCCAGCGGGCTGGCCTCCACCAGCACCCGGTCACCGGTGCCGAGCAGGTAACGGCGCAGCTCCTCGTGCTGGCCGAACTTCGCCACGCTGCCGGCCACCACCATGTCGTAGCGGCAGGCCGCCCAGGTGGCCTCGTCGAAGCCGGGCACCTGCCGGCCCAGCGCCTTGGCCCGCGCCGGATGGTCGGCCGCGAGCACCCGCCCGGCGATGGCGTCGTCGCCGAACAGGGTGGCTTTGTGCCACATCATCCAGTGCTCGGCGGTGGCGTAGGTCCGGCCGTCCACGGTGAACGGCGCCGGCCACCACTGGCTCAGGCAGCCGGCGCCGACGCTGCCGTCGCGCTGCGGGCGGTGCCCCCAGAAATACAGGCAACGCGGCTGCTGGCCGGACTCGACGGCGGCGAGCAGTTCGGCGACGGATCGGATCGGCACGATCGACAGTGTGCCGGACGGCACCGACACCCCGCCCCCGTGTTTTCGCCGCCCGCCGCCCGCCGCCCGCCGCCGTCGGGGCTCGCCGCCGCCCGCCGCAACGCTCGCTGCCCGCTGCCCGCTGCCCGCTGCCCGCTGCCCGCTGCGCCGTCCGCCATCCGCCGCCGCTCGCTGCACGCCGCTGGCCGCCGTTCGTCGTGGCCGTCGGGACCGCGCGCCGGCCGCGTCAGGAGGCCGGGGCGCCGGTGTACGCCGCGGTGGTCCGGTCGGCTGCCGCCCGGGCCTCCTCGGCCGGGGTGCCGGCGGCCACGCTCGCCTCGCACCAGCGCTGGCTGCTCAGGACGATAAAACGGCGCGCGTCGTCGGAGCCCATCCACTCGGCGGCCTGGTCGGGGGTGACCCCGCTGCCGTCGGCGGCGAGGTGGGAGGCGAGGCCGAGCAGTCCCATGTCCCAGCCGACCCCGACCGCGCCCGGCCCGAACTCGGCCCAGCGCTGGTCGTCGACGTGCGCCACGTGCTCCAGCTCGAACCGGGTACGCCCGGCGCCGGCCTCGGTGAGCCGCACCTCGATCCCGCTCACCTCGCCGCCGTACTCCCAGGTGGCGGCGAAGCTGTGCGGCGGGTCGCACCGCTCGATCGTGCCGCCGGCGTTCCCCTCCAGCTGGTAGCGCCCGCCGACCTTCAGCTCGCCGGAGACGGGCAGGAACCAGCGGGGGATCCGCTCGGCCGTGGTGCAGGCGTCCCAGACGTCGGCCAGCGGCGCGTCGTAGGTCTGGCTGATGGTGAGCACCCGGGCCTGCCCGGCGGGCAGCGTCCGGCTGCCGACGGTGCGCTCGACGGCGCTGATCTGCCCGGTCGTGTCGGTCATGGTGTTGTCCTCTCGTCGGAAGTGTCCTCGCGCAGCCGCCGTTCGCGCCGGCCTCGGGCCAGTTCCGTGGCGAGCGCCGCCAGCGGGGGCGTCCAGAACCGCCGGAAGCCGGCCAGCCACTCGTCCATCTCCCGCAGCGGGCCCGGCTCCACGGCGTAGAGCCGGCGGGTGCCGGCGGCGCGCACGCTGGCGAAGCCGTGCTCCCGTAGCACCTTGAGGTGTTGCGACACGGCCGGTTGGCTGATGCCGAACTCCCGCTGGATGGTGGCCCCGAGCGCGCCCGCGGGCTGCTCGCCGTCGGCGAGCAGCTCCAGGATCCGGCGCCGCACCGGGTCGCCGAGGACGTCGAAGGCGTGCACGGCCTCTTTCTATCAGACCCAGCTTATATAAGCGAGCACTGCATCAGAGCGCACCGCAGGCAGGCGCACCGCGTGAGGGCGCGCCGCGTGAGGGCGCGCCGCGTGAGGGCGCGCCGCGTGAGGGCGCGCCGCGTGAGGGCGCGCCGCACGAGGGGGTGCGGCGCGGGTGGTGGCGGGTCGAGCGGTGGCGGGTCGAGTGGGCCGGGTGGCGGGACGCCCGGCGGGGCCGGGCGTCCCGCGAGACGCCGGTCAGCCGCCGAGGCGGGCGGCGACGGTGCTGCGCAACTCCGGCAGCCGGTCGTGCAGCAGCCCCGGGCACTGGGTGTTGTTGAAGTCCTTGTGCCCGTAGATCTCGGTCGGCGGGATGCCGTACTGCTGGCAGGTGAACGCGCAGAACCACACCAGGCTGTTCCAGAGCGCCTGCGGTGGCTGCACGTCCAGGTAGATGCCGTCGTTCTCGATCCCGATGGCCTGGCTGTTCTGGCCCACGCAGTGCGCGCCCTGCACCATGGTCTGCCCGTGCAGCAGCGCGTACAGGCTGCCGTGCCGGCCCTCGGTGAGGTAGCCGCCGCGGCTGTTGGTGAAGTGCTGCCCGGTGTCGAGCCAGCCGTTGGTGTCCATGTGCAGGTTCTGGATGTCGCGCGAGTTCCGGTAGGCCTGCGCGAGGCTGTAGTCGGTGGTGTTCGGGAACGCCGTGTGATGAATGATGATCTTGTTGGGCCGGCTCTGCACGATGCTCACCGCCGACGACGGGGGACGGGCGCCCCAGGTCGCGCAGTTGGCGATGGTCGGCTGGTCGATCCGGGTGGCGGCGGCGCGCGCGTCGCGGCCGGCGTCGAACTGGGTCAGCGCGGTGGCGCCGGCGGCGGCACCGAGCAGGACGGCGCCGCGCAGCACGGCCCGCCGGGGCAGGGGAACGGACATCGGGGCCTCCTCGTCGGGGACGGACGGCGCCGGTGGCGGGCGGTCGCTCCGGGCCGGGCGTGCGTCCCCACGCCCGAGCCGACGGAGCGGGCCCGCCCCCGGAGCGGGTCAGCAGGGTCCGTTGCAGGCCATCACCTTGAGCCGGTCCCAGCTTCCGTTCCAGACGTTCTGGTCGCCGGGGAAGACGCCGGAGGACGACCACTGCCAGAAGGAGTACGTCGGCCAGCCGGCCGGGAGGGTGCCGACGCTGCTGGAGTAGCGCGCGATCCACAGCGGGTTGTTCGCGGAGAACTGCGAGGTGTTGCCGGTGCAGGTGCTCCACCAGTCGGTGGTGGTGTAGATGGTGGCCCACCGGCCGGTGCGCGCGTAGTACTGGTTGACGAACGAGGCGATCCAGCTGCGCATCGACGCCTGGCTCAGCCCGTAGCAGGTCGAGCCGTACGGGTTGTACTCGATGTCCAGCGCGCCGGGCAGGGTCTTGCCGTCCTTGGACCAGCCGCCGCCGTGGTCGACGAAGTAGTTCGCCTGGGTGGCGCCGCTGGTGGTGTCCGGCCGGGCGAAGTGGTACGACCCGCGGATCATGCCGACGTTGTACGAGCCGACGTACTGCTGGGCGAAGTACGGGTTGGTGTAGTAGGTGCCCTCGGTCGCCTTCACGTACGCGAACCGGGCGCCGTTGTTCCAGGCGGCCGACCAGTTCACGTTGCCCTGGTAGCTGGAGACGTCCATGCCGGGCAGGCCGGCCGGCGCGGCGCTGGCGGGAGTCGCGCCGACGAGGGCCGAGGCGGCGAGGGTAGCGGTGGCGAGCAGGGCCGTGGCGGCCGTACGCAGCGCCGTTCGCAGGGGACGGTGCATCTTTCCTCCCTGGGGGTGTGGGGAGTGTGACGAAAGGAACTGTCAGTATTAGGTCACAGACTGGAGAAACTTTTCAATAGAGGCATGGAAATTTTTCTCTGTCTTGAGGGTCGCCCGGTCCGGCGGCGGAATCCGCTCCGGCCGGCGTGTCGAAACCGGTCCGCGCCGTTCGTATGGAGGGTGGAGGGGCGGCCGGGCCGCCCCGGGCCACGAGGAGGAGCGGATGAAGCAGTACCTGATCAGCATGTACCAGCCGGCCGGCGCGGCGGCGCCGGATCCGGAGTTCCTGGCCGGGGTGATGCGCGAGGTGGACGCCATCGGCCGGGAGCTGCGGGAGGCCGGCTGCTGGGTGTTCGGCAACGGCCTGCACGCCCCGCAGACCGCCACGGTGCTGCGGGCGGAGGGTGACGACGTGCTGGTCACCGACGGCCCGTTCGCCGAGGGCAAGGAGTACCTGGGCGGCGTCACCATCATCACCGCCCCCGACCTGGACGCCGCGCTCGACTGGGGCCGCCGGTACGCGCTGGCCACCACGCTGCCGATCGAGGTGCGCCCGTTCCAGAGCGGGGCATGACCGGCCCGGCCGACGTCGAGCGGGTCTTCCGCGCGGAGTACGGCCGGGCGGTGGCCGTCCTGGTCCGCCTGCTCGGCGACCTCGACCTCGCCGAGGAGGCGGTCCAGGACGCGTTCGCCACGGCGGCCGACCGGTGGGCCGCCGCCGGCCCACCGCCCAGCCCGGCCGGCTGGATCATCACCACCGCCCGGAACCGGGCGATCGACCGGCTGCGCCGGGAGGCGTCCCGCGCGGATCGGCACGCCGAGGCCGCCCGGCTGCGCGCCCCCGATCCGCCCATCGAGGAGGGACCCGTGCGCGACGACCGGCTCCGGCTGATCTTCACCTGCTGCCACCCGGCGCTCGGTCCGGCCGCCCGGGTCGCGCTGACCCTGCGCCTGCTCGGCGGGCTGAGCACCGCCGAGATCGCCCGGGCCTTCCTGGTGCCCGAGCCGACCATGGCGCAGCGCCTGGTCCGGGCCAAGGCGAAGATCCGCGACGCGGGCATCCCGTACCGGGTGCCCCGCGGCGCCGACCTGCCCGACCGGCTGCGCGCCGTGCTGGCCGTGCTCTACCTGGTCTTCAACGAGGGGCACACCGCCAGCGCGGGGCAGCGGCTGACCCGCGCCGACCTGTGCGCCGAGGCGATCCGGCTGGGCCGGCTGCTCGTCGAGTTGATGCCGGACGAGCCGGAGGCGCTCGGGCTGCTCGCGCTGATGCTGCTGGCCGAGGCGCGACGGGACGCCCGGACCGGGCCGGACGGCGCGCTGGTGCCGCTGGGCGCGCAGGACCGCCGCCGCTGGGACCGCGCGCTGATCGCCGAGGGGCAGGCGCTGGTGCGACGCTGCCTGCGCTGGGACCGGCCCGGTCCGTACCAGATCCAGGCCGCGATCAACGCGGTGCACGCCGACGCGGCGACCGTGGCGGAGACCGACTGGCGGCAGATCCTCGCCCTCTACGACCAGTTGATGGCGCACGCCCCCGGACCGGTGGTGGCGCTGAACCGGGCCGTCGCGCTGGCCGAGGTGGCCGGGCCGGCCGTCGCGCTCGCCGAGGTCGACCGGCTGGACCTGGCGGACTACCACGTCCGGCACGCCGTCCGCGCGGACCTGCTGCGCCGCCTCGACCGGCCGGCCGAGGCGGTGGCCGCGTACGACGCGGCGATCGAGCGCACCGGCAACGCCGCCGAGCGGGCGTTCCTGCGCCGCTCCCGGGACCTGCTGGCGTACCCCGGGCCCTAACCTGTGATCCGGATGCCCGGCACCGGGGCGTCCGGCTCACCCCGGGGAGGACCGATGGAACACCGCACCGCCGAGGCGACCGTGACCGTGACCCGCGACGGCCGGCCGCTGGCCGGCCAGGAGGTGACGGTCGCGCAGCGCGAGCACAGCTTCCGGTTCGGCTGCACCGGCTTCGAGTTCGTCGACCTCGCCAACGGCGCCGGCACCGCGCGGGACGAGGCGCTCGCGGCGGAGTGGTTCGAGCTGTTCAACGTGGCCACGCTGCCGTTCTACTGGGGACGCTTCGAGCCCGAGCGCGGCCGGCCGGACACCCGCCGCCTGCTGGCCACGGCCCGCTGGTTCGTCGACCGCGGCTGCCCGGTCAAGGGCCACCCGCTGGCCTGGCACACGGTGACCGCCGACTGGCTGCGCGAGCTGCCGACCGAGGAGATCGCCCGGCTCCAGCGGGACCGGATCACCCGCGAGGTCACCGACTTCGCCGGGGTGATCGACGCGTGGGACGTGATCAACGAGGTCGTCATCATGCCGATCTTCGATCGGGACGACAACGGGATCACCCGCCTCTGCCGCGAACTCGGCCGCATCCCGCTGGTCCGGATGGTGTTCGACGCCGCCCGGGCCGCGAACCCGCACGCCACGCTGCTGCTCAACGACTTCGACATGTCGGCCGCGTACGAGTGCCTGATCGAGGGGGTGCTGGCGGCCGGCGTGCGGATCGACGCGCTGGGCCTGCAGAGCCACATGCACCAGGGCTACTGGGGCGAGGAGAAGACGCTGGGCATTCTGGACCGGTTCGCCCGCTACGGGCTGCCGATCCACTTCACCGAGACCACGATCGTCTCCGGTCACCTGATGCCGCCGGAGATCGTCGACCTGAACGACTACCAGATCCCGGACTGGCCGACGACGCCCGAGGGTGAGCAGCGCCAGGCCGACGAGATCGTCCGGCACTACCGGACCCTGCTGTCGCACCCGTCCGTGCAGGCGGTCACCTACTGGGGGATCAGTGACGGGGGCTGGTTGGGCGCGCCGGGCGGCTTCCTGCGCGCCGACGGCAGCCGCAAACCCTCCTACGAGGCGCTGCACGGGCTGATCAAGGGCGACTGGTGGCTGCCACCGACCACGCTGGTCACCGACGCGCAGGGCCGCGTGCGGTTCCGTGGGTTCCTGGGCGCCTACGAGGTGGGCGCCGCGGGCCGTACGGCCGTGGTGCGCCTGGACGCCCCGGGCGAGGTGGCGCTCGACGCGGCGCTGTGAGCCGGCCGGCGCCGGTGGTCAGTCGCGCAGCGTACGCAGGATGCGGGCGAGGTCGGCGCGGTCGCTGTCGCTGAGGCCGCCGAAGACGCGTTCCGCCTCGGCGGCCCGGGCGGCGCGGATGGCCCGGCCCACCCGGGTGCCCTCGGCGGTGGGTCCGACCAGGGTGGCCCGCCGGTCGGCGGGGTCGGGCCGGCGCGCCACGAGGCCGCGCTCCTCGAGGCCGTCGACCACCTCGGTGGCCGAGCGGGGCGCGATGCCCAGGTGCTCGGCGAGGACGCTGAGCCGCACCGGGCCGTGCCGCAGCAGCACGCCGAGCGCCCGGGCCTGGCCCGGGTTGATCTCCCACGGTTCGAGGGTGCGCTTGGCCTGGTGGCGTAGCCGCCGGGCCACCGCCCAGAACGTCTCGGCCAGGCTCTCCTCGTCGCCGCCGCTCAGCGGAATGCTGCCGCTCACCGGAATACGGTAGCAGCACATGCTGTTGTTCCCTCATGATGAGGTAGCCTCAGCATTGTTCCCCGACGAGAGAGAGCACTCCTTGGACGGATTCCGAGACGGCCGCGGCGGCGGCCGGAGCACCGTGACCCCCGCCGAGAAGGCGCAGGCCCGCGAGGTCTCACTGCGCCGTATCGGTGGCCTCTTCACCGCCCACCGCGGCCCGCTCACCGCCGTGGTGGCGATCATCGTGGCGTCGTCGATCCTCGCCATGGCGACGCCGTTCCTGCTCCGTACCGTGATCGACCGGGCCCTGCCGGAGCGCGACCTGACCCTGCTGGCCTGGCTGGTCGCGGGCATGGTCGGGGTGGCCGGGGTCACCGCGGTGCTCGGCGTCGCGCAGACCTGGATCTCCACCCGGGTGGGCCAGGAGGTGATGCACCGGCTGCGCACCGACGTCTTCGCCCACCTCCAGCGCCAGTCGATCGGCTTCTTCGTGCGCACCCGCACCGGCGAGGTGCAGTCCCGGATCACCAACGACATCGGCGGCATGCAGGCGGTGGTCACCTCCACCGCCACCTCGATCGCCGCCAACCTCACCACCGTGGTCGCCACCGTCATCGCCATGGTGGCGCTGAGCTGGCGGCTCACCCTGGTGTCGGTGGTCGTGCTGCCGCCGGCCATCTGGCTGACCCGCCGGGTCGCCCGGCTGCGCCGGGAGATCACCGCCCGTCGGCAGCGCGAGCTGGCCGACCTCAACGTCATCATCGAGGAGGGCCTGTCGATCAGCGGCGTGCAGCTGGCCAAGACCCTCGGCACCGGCGCTGCCCTGGTCGACCGGTTCACCGCCTCCTCGGCCCGCCTGGTCGACCTGGAACTCCGCTCGGAGCTGGCCGGCCGGTGGCGGATGGCCTCGATGTCGGTGATCTTCGCGGCCATCCCCGCCGTCATCTACCTGGGCGCGGGCCTGCCCGGCACCGCCGGCACCCTGACCATCGGCACCCTGGTCGCCTTCACCGCCCTCCAGGGCAACCTGTTCCGCCCGCTGATGGGCCTGCTCAACGTGGGCGTGACGCTGACCGCCTCGCTGGCCCTGTTCGCCCGGATCTTCGAATACCTCGACCTGCCCGTCGAGTTGGCCGACCCGGCCCGGCCGGTGGCCGTCGACCCGGCGCGGGTCCGCGGCCACCTGCGCCTGGAGAACGTCACCTTCAGCTACCCGGGCAGCGACACCGCCGCGCTGGCCGGGGTCAACCTGGACGTGCCCGCCGGCACCAGCCTGGCCCTGGTGGGGGAGACCGGCTCCGGCAAGAGCACCCTGGCCGCCCTGATCAGCCGGCTGCACGACCCCGACGCCGGCCGGATCACGGTGGACGGCGTCGACCTGCGCGACCTGCGCCTGGTCGACCTGGCCGCGATCGTCGGCGTGGTCAGCCAGGAGACCTACCTGCTGCACGCCACGGTGCGCGACAACCTGCGGTACGCCCGCCCGGACGCCACCGACGCCGAGATCGAGGCCGCCGCGCGGGCCGCCCGGATCCACGACCTGATCGCCGCGCTCCCCGACGGGTACGACACGGTCGTCGGCTCCCGCGGCCACCGCTTCTCCGGCGGCGAGAAGCAGCGCCTGGCCATCGCCCGGACCCTGCTGCGCGACCCGCGGATCCTGGTGCTCGACGAGGCGACCAGCGCGCTGGACACCGAGACCGAACGCGCCGTGCAGCGGGCCCTCGACGAGCTGGCCCGGGGCCGTACCGTGGTGACCATCGCGCACCGCCTCTCCACGGTCCGCCACGCCGACCGGATCGCCGTGCTGGACCACGGCCGGATCGTCGAGTCGGGCAGCCACGACACCCTGCTGGGCCGCAACGGCCGGTACGCGTCCCTCGCCGCCTGAGCGCGGCCCGCACCGGCCCGCACCGGCCCGCCGCCGCCCGCCCCGTCAGGCGCCGTCGTACCGGTGGCGCCAGAGTCGGCCGTCGTCGTCGGTCCGCAGCCAGGTCCCGTCGCCGAGCGGTTCCAGGTCGTACGCGTGCCGGGTCTCCGCCGCCGGGAACGCGCCCCGGAGCTGTCCGGTATGGACGTCGACCAGGTGGTGCTGGTACCACTCCTCCTCGGTCTCCTCGTCCTCGCCGGCGACCGCGACGACCGCGGTGTCCCCGTCGAGGTAGCCGCCGGCCCACTCGACGACGGCATCGCCCCACTCGTGGCCGAAGGCGGCCAGCGGGACCCGGGCCGTCACCGCCCCGTCCGGCCAGGTGTGGAAGGCGGCGTCCTCCTGCTCGTGGTGCACGGTCATCACGTGCCGCCCGTCGGGCGCGAAGCCGATCACCGTCCGGTCGTCGTCCCAGAGGTCGTCGCGCAGCTCGATGCCGGTCTCCGTCAGGCGGCCCCGGAACACCCGCGAGCCGTCCTGCCCCTCGCCGACGTCGAGCAGCATGTGCTCGCCGTCCGGCTCGACGAAGTGCTCCCCGCCGTGGCCGACGCTGAGCAGCTCGGCCTCGGCCCGCAGGGCGCCGGTCGCCGCGTCGAGCACCAGCCAACGGTCCAGCTTGTCGCGCATGGCCATCGCGTCCGGCCGGTACACCCACAGCAGCCGCTCGTCGGCGGAGAACGCGCAGGAGACCCGGGCGTTGACGATCCGCTGCTCCGGCCGCGGACCGAAGTCCAGCCGCCAGAGCGGACGGCCGTCGGGGTCGACACACCGCACGTCGTCGGTCGTCGCGTAGACCAGCCGGCGCAGGTCGCGGGTGACCGCCCAGCCCTCGATCCGGCCGTCGGCGTCGCCGAGGTCGAATTCGGCGGCGGGGGAGAGCCGGCCGGTCACGGCCGGGTCGGCGAGGTCGTACACCTGCAGCCGGCCGTCAACGAGCCGGGCGCGGACCGGGGTGATCACCGTCATGGGTGGTGAGGGTAACGAACGGGTGCGACCGACGTTCTACCCGAAAAATACCTGATCTCCAAGACGTGATTCGCAGGTCCGAGGTGGATACAGTGGCGCGGTGCGTGACGGAGTGCGGGCCCAGGTGCCGGTGCTGTACGTGTCGGACGCGGACGCGTCCCGGCGCTTCTACCAGGCCTTCGGCTACACCCAGGAGCGCGCCGGCGGCGACGGCGACGCCCGCTGGTGCCACCTGCGCTGCGGCGAGCTGGCCCTGCTGCTGGCCGCGGTACGCCCGCGCCTGGTCACCGTGGAGCTGCCACTGCTCATCTACCTCTACGTCGACGACCTCGCCGCCACCGCGCAGCGCCTCACCGACGCCGGCTACCCCGTCGAGCGGGTCGGTCACCCCGAGCACGCCCCCGGTGGCGAGTGCCGCACCATCGACCCGGACGGCAACACCGTGCTCTTCGGCCGGCGCCGGCCCGCGCCCGGGCAGTCCGCCGGGCCGGAGACCGGCGAGCAGGCCCGCTTCTCGCTGATCCGGGAGGCCGCCGCCACCCTCAGCCGGCGCGGCGGCGCGCCGACCCGGTGCCAGATCGGCGGCCCGCGCGGCGAGGCCTGCCCGGAACCGGCCGAGGTGAAGCTCGCCGACACCTGGGGCGACACCGTGTGGGGCTGCCTGGCGCACGCCGACGAGGCGCTGCTCAACGCCCGCGGCGCGTTCCTGGCCAGCGAGGACGCCACCGGACTGGGCGCCTTCCTGCGCGCCCGCCAGCCGCAGCCGGACAAGGTGCCGCTGGCCTGAGCCGATCAGGCCAGGTCGAACCGGGACACCAGGTCGAGGGCGGCCCGGATCGGATCATCGGCCCAGCGACTGGCGAACGCGTCGTGCAGGCGCCAGCCGGCCCGGGTCAGCGTCCGCTGCCGCTCCACGTGTGCGGCTCCGCCGTCCGGGTGCACCGCGCAGAGCACCCCCACCGCGACCTCGGCCGCGCCCACGCAGAGGTCCACCCGCCACCGGCCCACCGGATAGCCGGGCCGCACCGGCACCCCGAGCCGGCGCAGCTCCTGGGCCAGCGCCGCCGTCCAGCCCGTGGCCGGATCCGGGTCCGGGCCCGTCGGCGGCCGGTCCGCGTACGCCAGGTAGTCGCCGACCAGCCCGCTCGGCGCGCGCAGCGAGGTGACCACGGTCAGGTGCGCGCGGGCCCGGGTGACCAGCACGTTGAACAGGTTGGGCTCGGCCACGAACCGGTGCCGCGCCGGCGGGTCGTCGTCCACCAGCCCCAGCGAGGCGACCACCGCGTCCGCCTCGCTGCCCTGGAACGCGTGCACGGTGCCCGAACGCAGGCCGAGGCGTTCGATCTCGTCGACGTCGAAGGCGCCCAGCAGCGCCGCCTCCAGCGCGTCGGCCTGGGCCCGGAACGGGCTGACCACCGCGATCCCGCCGGCCGGCGGTACGGCGGCGAGCCGCCGCACCACGTCCAGGGCGGCGGCGACCTCGGCCTGGTTGACCCCGTCGACGACCGTGGCGTCGGCGACGGTCAGCACGTCGATGACGTCGGCCCGCTCGTTGCGCGGGTGCCGGGTCACCAGCTCCAACCGGTCCTGGTAGAAGCGGCGGGCGCAGAACTGGATCAGGTGCGGCACGGACCGGTGGTGCTCGCCGAGCCAGCTGACCGGCGCGGCCCCGGCCGCCACGTCGAAGGCGCTCGACCGGCGCACGTCGAGCCGGTCGCCGAACCGGTCCAGGCCGTGCCGGCGCAGCGTGCTGGTGACGTCCACGTCGGCCACGAACGACACGAACCGGAGCTGGCGGGGATCGCCGGCCACCAGCGCGCGCCGCGCCCGGGCCAGCACCGGTGCGGCCCGGAGCTGGTCGATGTGCGCCGCCTCGTCCAGCACCACCAGGTCGAACATGCCGGCCACCGGGGGCAGCAGGTCCTCCACGTCGGTGACCGTGCCCACCCACAGCGGCAGCGCCCGCACCAGCGCCTCGGCGTCCAGCCCGGCGAGCAGCTCGCGGCGGCGGTTCCGGCCGGCGCGCAGCGCGGCGCCGAGCCCGCTGGTGGCCCGCCGCGCCGCGTCCGTCCACCGCCGGGCGCCGGCCGAGCGGTGCCGCATCGCCGTGCCGACGGCCTCGGCCAGCACGGCGTCCGCCTCGGCCAGGCTCCGCCAGGCGGCCGTCAGGTCGGTGCCGCCGGTGGCGGCCAGCCGGGCCGCCGCCCGCACCGCGGTCGCCGCCTCCACCGCGGCCCGCACCCGGTCCACCGGTGTGTCGACGGCCCCCACCAGCCGGTGCAGCCGCTGTCCGGCACGCGTTCGCCGCCAGCGCCGCCACCAGCCGTCGCCGGCCCGGGTGGCGGCGGCCAACGCGGCCCGGACCGCCGCCAGGTCGGTGTCCGGGTCGAACACGCCCGGCGCGTCCCGGCTCAGCGCGGGCAGCAGCGGCTGCCAGCCGGGCAGCGTGGCGGCCAGGCGTTCCTCGTCGAGGGCGGCCACCAGGCCCGCCGACACGGCGGTGACCCGCTCGCGGGCGGCGGACACGGCGGCCTCGTCGGCCCGCAGCGTGCCGTCGTCCACCCCGGCGCCCGCGCCGCCGGCCAGGTCGGCAGCGATCGCCTCCCGCCGCTCGGCGTCGCCGAACAGCACCGGCGTCGGTCCGGGGTGGCGACGCAGCAGGTCGCCGAGCACGTCGGCGGCGTGCACCGACTGGGTGGCCACCAGCACGGAGCCGCCCCGGTCCACGGTGTCCAGCGCGGCGGCGACCAGGGCGTGGCTCTTGCCGTTGCCGGGCGCGCCCGAGACGACCACCACCGGCTGGGTCCTGGTCCGCCGCACCACGTCCCGCTGGGCGGTGTTCAGCGGCAGCGGTGACAGCACCTCGCCGTCGTCGGCCAGGGGCTCCGGCGGCGCGTCGTCGGCGGCCCCGCCCAGGTAGAGCCGGTGCAGCGCGGTGCCGGCCAGCCCGGGGCGGGTCGCCCAGCCGCGCAGGGTGTCGCGCAGCCGGCCACCGAGAAGGTCGCGGGTGGTGAAGAGCGCGGCGGCGGCGACCCCGGTCAGCACGCCGTCGTCGATGCTGCGGGGTGGCCGGGCCAGCACCGACTCCACCTTCAGTCCGGCCGCCTCGGCGGCGGTGGTGAGCCATGCCGCGGTGCCGGGTGCGCCGAGCCAGCCCGGTCCGGCGAGCCCCGGGGCGGCCTCCAGCCGGGCGGCCAGCTCCCGGTCCTCGATCAACGAGGTCAGCTCGAGGTCGCCGGCCGGCACCACCCGGTAGCCCCGGCGGGTCCGGTCCAGGCGTACCGGCTGGGCCAGCAGCGGCACGCGGACCCGCCGGCGGCTCCCGTCGAGGTCGGCCCCGCCGACCACGAAGGCCAGGCCCCGGCGCAGGATCCGTTCGTCGCGGTGCAGCGCGTCCAGCGCCGCGAGCCGGTCCAGCCGGGCGCCGCGCGGCCCCCGGTCGGGCTCGGGCAACCAGATCAGCGGGCGGCCGGCGCCGGACACGTCGAAGCTCCGCTCGGCGCCGGCCGGAGCCAGGTCGGCGAGCGCGGTGAGGATCCTCGCCGCGTCCATCGCCCGCCGATTCTGCCGTACCGGGACGCGGGGGACCGGCCGGCCGTCGATGCCGCCGGGACGGCATGTAGGAAACCTTTGCCCGAGCATTCACCTCCGTAGGTATTTACCCGGACGGCGGCGGGCCATAGCATCGACAAACATCGTTGATCTGTGCGGAGGGGGACCGATGTCCATCTCGTTCACCGCCACCCGGTGGCGCTTCGTGGCACTGCTCGCGGTCGGCGTCGTCGTCGGCGCGCTGCTCGGGGTGCAGCCCGCGCAGGCGGCCCGGCCGGGCTTCCGGATGCCGTTCCTGTGCGGCCAGACCTGGCAGGGCAACAACTGGAACGGGCACAGCCCGGCCCACTCCATCGACTGGAACCACTACGACGCGAACGGCAACCCCGACGACCTGGGCCGCCGGGTGGTGGCCAGCGCCGGCGGCACCGTCCTGGAGTCGTACTACTCGACCACCACCGGCTACGGCAACACCATCGTCATCGGGCACGGCGACGGCTGGCGCACCCGCTACGCCCACCTCAGCGAGCGCCTGGTGGCCGAGGGCGCGAAGGTGAACCAGGGCACCGTCATCGGCAAGGTCGGCGCCACCTCGGCCAAGTACGACCTCAGCCCGCACCTGCACTACGAGCAGATCCACGACGGCAGCGTGGTCGTCTCGGTCGTCCAGGGCGTCACCTGGTCGGACTACCTCAAGCGCAACCAGACCAGCACCAACAACTGCTGACCGCCGGCCCGGTGCCGCCGGCGCTCAGGGCGTCGGCGGGCCGGTCTCCCGGTCGCCCCGCGCCGGATCCTCCGGCTCGGGCCGGTCGGGCTCGGCCGGGGGCATGGCGGGCGGTTGCAGCAGGGGATCGAGCAGGTTGAACTGCTCCACCGCCGAGTGCGGCCGAGGGCCGCGCCGGCGCTGCTGCCCCGGGCGCGGCGGCGCCGCGTCCGAGCCGGTGCCCCGCTGGCGCGGCGGGCGCTCCTCCCGCAGCGACTCCGGCATGCCGGCCCCTTCGGCGCGGCCAGGCGCGGCGTCGGCGCCCGGCGCCGGCCCGGGCGGGTGCTCGTCGGCGTACGCGGCCCGCCGCCGGTGCAGGTCACGCTCCCACTCCAGCGCGATGCGCTGGTCCCAGTACGGCTGGAGGAGCTTGCGGACCGGCTCGTCCAGGTGCACGGAGACGTCCGGCTCGCACCGGAGCGTGACGTCCCCGTACGTGTAGTCCCAGGGCAGCGCGTTCTCGCCGGTCAGCGCCGCCGCCAGCGCCCGGGCCACCGCGCCGGGGCGGTCCGGCGGGAACGGCGCGGCGCACCGGGCGGCGATCCGGCGCAGCCGGTGCATCGCGTGCGGCTGGAAGTAGTCGACGTACCAGCCGAACAGTTCCGGCCGCGCGTCGTCGGAGGACCAGGTGAACATGGTGCGGACCACGAAGTGGTAGACGTGCCCCTGGGCCGGCAGGCGCAGCGCGGGGGCGACCCGCCGCGCCACCAGGGTCACCGCCGGGCGATCCGGCACCTGGTCCGGCCAGCGCAACTGCCGCAGGACGGGCCGGGCCGCCGTCCACATCCGCGCCGCCGCCTGCCGCGCCGTCGCCCACCATTGCCGGGTACGCGCCAGCCACCGTTGCCACCGGTCGCGGGACGGCCCCGCCGCCGAGGTGGTCCCGTCGGCCGGGCTGGGGTCGGCCGCCGGCAGGCCGCCCGCCGGGTTGGCGCCGTTCACCGCGCCGCCGCCGGTCGGGCTGCGGTCATCCGCCCCGGCAGCGCGGGAGCCGTCGTCGGCGCCGGACGTCCCGGTCATCGCACCCCTCTCCGTCGAGCAGCCGCGCGTCCCCGGCGGCGCGGTGCGTGCCGGGTGCGGTCGGGCGAGGGGTGTGCGAAGGCGCCCGTCGGCGCTCCGCCGCCCCACGCTAACAAGTCGGCCCCGCGACGGAGGGCAGCCGCGCGGGCGGCACGATCCGGGGGCGGACGCCGCCGGCGGCCACCCGGGACCGCGGCGGCCGTGCCGGGAACCCGCCGACCGGCGCCGGTGGGCTTGCTCCTCACGCGGCGTCATGTCCCATAGTCGGTCGGGTGGAGGAGCACCTGACCGTGGGGCGGGTGGCGGAGTTTGCCGCCGTCAGCGTCCGCACGCTGCATCACTATGACCAGATCGGCCTCCTGGTGCCGTCCACCCGGACCGCGGCCGGGCACCGGGCCTACTCCGCGGCCGACGTGGAGCGGCTCCGGGAGGTGCTCGCCTACCGGCGGCTCGGCTTCGGGCTGCGGGAGATCGCGGATCTGGTCGACGACCCGGCCACCGACGCGGTCGCGCACCTGTGCCGGCTGCGTGGCCTGCTGATGGACCAGCGCGACCGGGCCGCCGCCATGGTGGCGGCGATCGACCGGGAACTGGAGGCACGAGCAATGGGACGCAGGACGACCCCGGAGGAGCAGTTGAAGATGTTCGGCGCGCAGTTGTACGACACCATCGGATCCGCCTACCCGGCGACGCGGCGCACCGAGCCACGGATCGCCGCGCGGATCTGGGCGGCCCTCGGGGACGCCCGGACGGTGCTGAACGTCGGCGCCGGCACCGGCTCCTACGAACCACCCGACCGGGACGTCACGGCGGTGGAACCGTCGGCGGTCATGCGGGCGCAGCGTCCCGCGGGCGCCGCGCCGTGCGTGGCCGCCGCCGCGGAGCACCTGCCGTTCGAGGACCAGTCCTTCGACGCCGCGATGGCGGTCAGCACCGTGCACCACTGGCCCGACCCGGTCGCCGGGCTGCGCGAGATGCGCCGGGTGGCCCGCCGAGTGGTGGTGTTCACGTACGACGCCGACGACACCGGCTGGCGTCAGCGGTTCTGGCTCACCCGCGACTACCTGCCCGAGTTCGCGAACCTCCTGGTCGGCTGGCCGTCGCTGGCCGACCTGACCCGGGCGATCGGCGGGCGCGCGGAACCGCTGCTCGTCCCGTGGGACTGCGCGGACGGCTTCTTCGAGGCGTACTGGCGCCGGCCCGAGGCGTACCTGGACGACCACGTCCGCCGCGCGGTCTCGGTCTGGACCCGGGTCGGACCGCAGGCCGAGGAGCGGGCGGTCAGCACCCTGCGCGCCGACCTCGCCTCGGGCCGCTGGGCCGAGCGGAACCGGGACATCGTCGCCCTCGACGCGGCAGAACTCGGGCTCCGCCTGCTCGTGGCCTGACCGCGGCGTGCCGGTCGGGGCGTCGGCGCCGCCATGGTGCCGTTCATCGCCGCCGGGCGGTGGCCCAGCCGGCGTACGTCGGCCGGGGACAGACCGCGACGACCCGCACGGTCACCGCCCGCTCGCCGGCGAACTGCGCCGAGGCCCGGCCGTCGATCCGCAGCAGGTCTCCGCCTCGCGGTCGCACCGTTACCGGTGGCTCTCGTCCGGTGGTCGGCACTCGCGGGCGTGCATCGTCTGCCAGTCGCGCAGCGCCTGGCGCAGCCGCCCGTTCTCCTCGCCGAGCCGGCGGATCCACCGGTGCAGCTCGGCCAGCTCGTCCGCGACCTGGGCCTGGAACTCGCGTACCTGATCGGGGTCGACGCCCGGGCCGCGCGAGTCGAACACGCGGATCCGCGCCTCGTGCGCGGTGAGCCGGGCGGGCAGGCCGCTGCCGTAGGGCTGGCCGCCTCGATACACCTGGGTCACGTCGGTCCTTTCCGGAGGTCGGAGGTCGAAACGCGCTGCGCCGGACCGGCCGCGACAGGGGTCCGGGCCTGCTCGGGTGGGTCGGGACGGGCGCGCGCACCCGCCCCGACCGGGGAGTGAGCCGAACTCGGTGCCACGCGAGGAGCGACTCCGGCTCAACATATCTAGACATGTCAGATGAGTCAACGCTGCTTGTTAGGCGAGTCGCGGTGTGATCGAATCGGGTCGCCACGCGAGGAGTGCCATGCGAGAAGTGCCGGATTACTGGCGCATCGCCGACGATGTGATCGCCGATGTCAGATCGAAGAGGCTGAAGCCGGGGGACAAGCTGCCCTCGATCGCCGAGCTGCGCGATCGCTACGCCGTCAGCCACGGCACCGTGCAGATGGCCTACGCCCGTCTCGAAGCCCTTCGGGTGATCCGCCGCCAGCAGGGCAAGGGCGTCTTCGTGACCGATCCGAAGACCTGGATGCGGGAGCCCTGACCGGTCCGGTGGCCGACGTCGCACCGTCCCGTCCCGCGGTCGCCGGGGGTGGCGGTGCCACCCCCGGCGCTCGTACGGTCGATCCGGTCGCGGTCGGCGTCAGTTCGCCGCGAGGAACTCGATCTCCGAGAGCTCGGGTGCCCGCTGGTATGCCCAGACCTCGTCGATGTCACCGATGAAGTAGTTGGTGATGGACAACGCATCCGCGCCCTGGACGGCCCCCACGGCGAAAGTGTGCGCGCCGTCCCAGACGGTGGTGAAGGTTCCGGTGGCGATCTCGGTCCGGGAGTCGTCGATGAACCCGTCGGCGCCCTTGCGATGGACGTACAGGGTCATCGTGCCCGCCGTGCCGTCATAGACGGCGGCGAGGTGCGCCCATTCGCCCGCGATCACCGGAGCGGGGGCGCACACGTGCGTCCCGCCGGTGGTCGTGGTGTCGGCCGCGTACATGGAGAAGCAGTAACCGGACCCCTTGCGGTACCCCAGCTCGTACATGCTGTGATTGTCGCCCGACTGGGAGACCGCCGTCCGGTTGGCGGCCAGGTCGGTGGGGCGCACCCAGGCCGCGACGGCGAAGCTCCGGCGGACCCCGGTGCCGGAGATCGGGCCGGTGGCGAAGGGCACTCCCGCGACCAAGGGGGTGAGGTGGCCGGTGCCGTCGAAACTGGCCTCCTGATAGCCCTCCGGGTACGGCTGGTCGGTCCACCGCCGCTGAACGAAGGTCGGGGCCGTGCCTCGCTCGGTCAGGTCGTGCGGGTATTCCATCAGCGTCTCGTCGTCGTCGTAGTGACCGTCGAAGGTCCAGTGCCCCGCCTCGGGCGGTGGCGAGGTGACCCGGAACTGGTAGGTCCCGGTGGACGACATGCCGTTGGCCGCGATGAATTTGACCGTCAGCGTCCGCAGCAGGTCGGTTCGCGGGATCACCTCACACTGCCCGCCCCACCACAGCTCTATGACGCCGTCGTTGAGCAGACCCCTAGACGAGTAAGTCCTAATCCTGATCAGTGGTCGTAGGCGGTCAAAGATCGGGTGACGGGTTGGCCGGTAGCTCGGTTGTGCCAGATGGCGGCGGTCAGGGCCAGGATG